>UQYA01000016.1 GCA_900545165.1 uncultured Collinsella sp. | reverse complement strand
ACGACAAGGACGCCCTGATAGAGCGCCTCGTCCTGGAGAACGCCGTCCTCAGGGCGGTGAACGACGTTTTAAAAGCCGCGAGCCTCGACGGGATGTCGAACAGGGAGAAGACCCTGGTGATAGACCGCCTGAGGCCTGCGGGGAAGTGGTCCTTGAGAGAACTCACGAGTTCCTTGGGGATATCAAAGAGCTCCTATGAGTACCAGCACACGGCCATCGCGAGGCCCGACCGGCTCGCGGCCCTGCGCGCGCTCGTGCGCAGGGTATTCACCGAGGACGGCGAGGGGGCGCGGGGGTACCGCTTCGTGACGGCGCGCCTGCGCGAGCTCGACGAGCCCGTGCGCGCCTCGGAGAAGGTCGTCCTCCGCATCATGCGCGAGGAGGGCCTGGTCCCCAGGTGGATGAGGAGGAAGAGGAGGCCCTACAGCTCCTATGCGGGCGAGCCGACGCCGGCCCCGCCGAACCTCGTGCGCCGCGACTTCCGCTCGGCCCTGCCGAACTTCCTGTGGCTCACCGACATCACCGAGTTCAGGCTGCCCTCCGGCAGGAAGGTCTACCTGTCGGCCATCAGGGACTGCTTCGACTCCTCGGTCGTGGCGTGGAGGGCCGGCGAGAGGCCGGACGCCGCGCTCGCCAACTCGACGCTCGAGGACGCCTGCGCGCTGCTCGCGCCCGGCGAGCGCCCCGTCATCCACTCCGACCGCGGCGGCCACTACCGCTGGCCCGGCTGGATCTCGATCTGCGAGGGGCACGGCCTCGCCAGGAGCATGTCCGCCAAGGGCTGCAGCCCGGACAACGCGGCGATGGAGGGCTTCTTCGGCCTGCTCAAGAGGGAGTTCTGGCACGGCAGGGACTGGTCGGGCTGGACCCCCGCCCGCTTCATCGAGGAGCTCGGGGGCTGGATCGGCCGATACAATACGGAGAGGCGCAGCGATGCGCTCGGCGGCCGCACGCCGGCCGAGTTCCGCGCCGCGCTGGGAAGGGCCGCGTAACGGTCCAAGAAATCGTCCGCAGTCCCGTTTTATCTTGTGAAACAGTAAAGGCCTCGGCTCGTTTGGTGCGAGCCGAGGCCTTTTGCGTTGGGCGGTTGCTGTCAGTGGTGAACTAGAACAGGAAGCCGATGGCGATGAGGGCGATGCTGACGATGAGCACGGCGATGTCCAGGCCTTTGATGGGGTAGCGCTTGTACGAGCTGGCGCGCGTACGCAGGTAGAAGCCGCGCTGTTCTGCCGCCAAGGCTGTGGCATCGGTCTTGCCCACGCTCGAGATGAGCAGCGGCACGCACAGTGGCAGCATGAGCTTAAGCTTCTTGATGGGGTTCTTGGTGTCGTACTCGACGCCGCGTGCGGTCTGCGCCTCCATGATGGCGTTCATCTCCTGACCAAACACCGGCACAAAGCGCAACGCCGTGGTAAAGGTGAAGGCATAGCGATACGGCACGTGCAGCACCTCGACGCAGGCGTTGGCAAGGTCGTTGAGCTTGGTCACCATGAGCATGAGGATGAGTGGTAACGCCACACCCAGCAGGCGCAGGCAGGCCTTCGATCCTGTGATGAGGCCCGTGTCGGTGATAAAGCCCCACACCACGTTGCCATCGCGCATAAAGGCCAGCTGGAGCACCAGCATGATAAGCGCGAGCGGAATCAGCAACTTGAGCAGCGAGAACAGACGGTCGACGACGCCGGCATAGGCACCCAGTGCAAGGGTGAGTGCCAAAAAGCCCAGCAGCGCCACGTAGGTGTCGGACAAGAAGATGCCGACGATGATGGCGGCGGCGAGGCCCAGTTTGACGACGGGATTCAGGCGATGCAGCAGCGTATCGCCCGGCATGTAGTCGATGACGTTAACCACGGTGGACCATCTCCTTGGTAATTCGAACGACATCGGTGACCTCGCTCACCTGCGCAAAAGCGGGCGAGACGGAAGATGCCAGACGGCGCGAGAGTTCAATAACCTGGGGAGGCTCCACGTAGGCACGCCGCATGAGATCGATGTTCGAGAATAGCTCGTGCGTGCGACCGCGGTCGAGGATGCGACCGTCGGCCATTACCACAATGCGCTCGGCAAAATCCGAGACGACTTCCATATCGTGGCAGACCATGATTACGGCGCAGCCGCGCTCGGCCATGGTGCGCACTGTTTCCATGACGGTCATGCACTCGCGGTAATCAAGGCCGCTCGTGGGCTCGTCGAGCACCACGATTTTGGGCTCTACGACCACGACGGAGGCGAGTGCCACCATCTGGCGCTGACCGCGCGAGAGCGAGAAAGGCGCCTCGTCGGCCGGCAGGCCAAAGCGGTCGATGACGAGTTGAGCACGACGCAGCGCCTCGGCACGGTCGATGCCGGCAAGCTCCAGGCCAAAGGCGACCTCGTCGAGCACGGTATCCTTGCAGATCTGGCGGTCGGGGTTTTGGAAGAGCGTTGCGACCTCGCGGGCGATACGGCTCGTGGGGACCGCGGCAGTATCCAGGCCCGTAACGCGCACGCTGCCCGAGGCGGGCTTAAGCAGGCCCGTGAGCAGCTTGGTGAGCGTGGTCTTGCCGGCACCGTTCTGGCCGACGATGCCCACGAGCTCGCCAGGATAGAGCGTCAGGCTAAGGTCGTGTACGGCGGCGCCGCCATTGGGATAGGCAAACTCAACATGGTCGAAGGTGAGTACGGGTTCGGCGTCCTTGGCATGAGGACGCAACGACGGTGCATGCGGGGAACCGGTGGGCGCCTGGGCTTCGATGGCCGCGTGTGCGGGGTCGACGATGCCCGAAATCAGGCGCTCAGCCTCATCGACATTCAAGCAGGGGGTACCGCTTACCAGGCCATCGGCCTCGAGGCTATTGAAGATGCGCGTGACGCGAGGGCAGTCGACGCCGATGGCACGGAGCTCGTCGGTATGCGCGAAGACCTCGTGTGGCTCGCCCTGCAGCGCAATTTCGCCATGGTTGAGCACGAACACGCGGTTGCAGTACTCCGAGAGCAGAGCGACCTTTTGCTCAACGACGACGATGGTGATTCCAAGTACGCGGTTTGCCTCACGCAGCGTCTCGAAGACCAATGTGGAGCTGGCGGGGTCGAGTGCCGCGGTGGGCTCGTCTAGAACCAAGACGCGCGGGCGCATGGCGAGGATGGCGGCGATGGCTACCTTTTGCTTCTGTCCGCCCGAGAGCGTGGCGATCTCGCGGTCGCGCAGGTCGCTGATGCCGACGGTCTCGAGCGTTTCGCTCACGCGCTGCTCGATCTGGTCGTGGGGAACGCCAAAGTTCTCGAGGCCAAAGAGCATCTCGTCCTCGACGATCGAAGCGACCATCTGCGTGTCGATATCCTGTAGCACACTGCCGACGATTTGCGACACGTCGGTGAGCGAGACTTCGCAGGTGTCGTGGCCGTCGACCATGACGGACCCAAAGAACGTGCCGGTGTAGTGGTGGGGCACGGCGCCCGACAGGCAGGCGGCAAGCGTGGACTTGCCGGCGCCCGAGGGCCCGATGATGCCGATGAAATCTCCCTTGTTCACGCTGAGCGAGATGTGGCTGAGCGCCTGTTCGGTCTGCGTGCCATAGGAGAACGAGACATCGTCGACGTTGATGATCGTTTCCATGGATACCTTTCATAGTCATTGGGGACGTTCTTTAATGACTAGTCGTTTAAGAACGTCCCCAAAAGCTAGTCGTTTGGGACAGTCTTTGGTGGTGAAGCACGGAGACGGCTTTACGAGGGGCCTCAGGTTGGCGTGAAAGAGGAGCGAAGCGTACTTGGGTACGCGAGCGACGAATGAACGCCAAGATGGGGTGGCTCGTAAAGCCGAGCGGGTTAGTTGAGCTTCAGGGCCTTCTGGATGGGCAGATAGAGGGCGCCGACCAGAATGGCGTTAAAGACGGCGGTCATGGCAACGACGGGAAGCATGGCAGCGGCGAGCTCGCCTACCACGCCGAGCATGGCCATCTTGATGACCATGAAGATGGCGCCGGAGACAAAAGTGGTCAGGAAGGTTGCGACAATGGCGATGGCGGGCTTGACCTGACCGTTCTTGCCGGCGGCGTTGACGATGCCGGCCATGAGCATGGCGGCGATGCCCTCGGCGGCAAAATCGACGAACGGCGAAGTGGTGGTGATCTGGATCACGGCAGCCGAGATGAGGCCAATGACGAGCGCCTGGCCGATGCTGGGACGAACGACCAGAATGGTGAGGCAGAAGGCCGAGATGATGAACTCGGGGCTGATCATACCGCCCGAGATGCCCGAGATGGCCTTGCCGACGGTGAAGTTGAGGATGAAGCCGGCGGCGAGCAGGATTGCGAGCAGGACGAGAGCACGGACGTCGAGTTTGCCGCGGTCGGCGGTCTGGACGCTGCGGGGCTGGGTGGCGGTGGTGTTCTGAGACATGGTGAAAATCCTTTCGGAATGGGAGTGCAAGAGAAAAACGGAGGCGCGTGATGCGAATGCAATCGGGCTCGAGATAGAAAAAGGCCCCCGGTCGAAACCGGAGGCCTTCCAATCACCTAGAGCGCAAAAACAGGCGTGAGGGACTCACTGTCGACCGATCGTATTCGCATCACGCCACCACCAGTTGTTGAGAGACTTCATTGTGTTCTTCATGTTGGTGGCTCCTTTCGTGATGCCGTGGCGCGGTCGCACCTAGTTGCTGTTGCGCTGCACTATAGCACAGCAAAGTGTGTGCGGGGAAATCTTTTTTGAAAAGATTTCAGGCGGGTTTCCCGTCGGTCAAAAAGGCGGGTTAAGCGGGCGAGGCTGCCATTGCTGCCTCGCCCGCTCAGCTAAGACGTTACTCCTTATTGCGACGGTAGAGGAAGTAACCGCCCGCGGAGATGACGGCAACGCCAGCGATGGCGAATGCAGCCACCACGCGGCCATCAAAACGATCACCGGTGGTGGGCAGGCCGCCCTTGGTGTTCGTCTTGTTGGTGGTTACCGTGGTCGTGGTGTCCGACTTGCCAGGCTTCTCGGGCTTGGTGGTGGGCTGCTCGGGCTTAGCGGGCTGCTCGGGGGTACCGGGCTGCTCAGGAGTACCAGGCTGCTCGGGAGTGCCAGGCTGATCCGGGGTTACCGGGTCGGTGGCAAGAGCGTCCTTGGCGTAGGTGATGGACACCTTGAGGCCGTTGGTCTCGGTGTTCAGGTCGCTCGGGGTGAAGGGCTGGTCGAAGTTCTCAGCCTTCAGATAGGCGCGCATCTCCTGGAGCAAGGCCTTGCACTTGACGTAGGTGTTCTCGGTGGCAGCATTGCCGGCCTTGTTTGCCAGGGCGGTACGGGCCTCGGTGCCCTCGGTGGCCTGCATGACCTCGTCGACTTCCAAGTTCTGCTCGACGAGCTCGTTCTGGAGGGCGTCGAGGTAGGTGCGGACGTTGACGCCGAGCAGCTCGGGATGCTCGAAGCAGAGGGAGCTGATGTCCATGAGGACGTAATTGATGGAGTTCTCGGGTTCTTCGTTGTTTACGATGTCCGTCTCTTTGCAGTGATCGTAGGAGACGGTCTGGTCGCTGAAATACGGGCTAACCTCGGTGAGCAGTGCGGAGTAGAAGGGGATGGCGACGGAGTACGCGGCGCGGGAGAGCATTTCCCATTGGATGGTTGCGATCTCGGGATCGAGGCCATCGCGAATCTGGAAGAGGTTGATCTCGCTGTTGCTTTCGGTACCGATGGCGTAGGCGCCGTCGGTGTTGGCGTTGAGGCCCGGGGCCTTCTCGCCGCGGTTGCCAAACGCGCGGATCATCTCAAAGGTGTTCCAGTTGGATTTGCCAGGCTGGAAGAACAGGGGCTGTGCCTCGAAGGGCAGAGCGCCGGTCGTGGCGCGGGCGTTTTCGCGCGTGTCCTTTACGATCTTATAGTCGGTGCCCTCGGTGAGCGGCGCATCGAAGTAAGCGCGACCCTGGACATAACGTGCCCAAGAGTGCATGGCATTTTCGCTAATTTCCTCGCCGTAGGTCTGGGCAACGTCGAACTGGCCATCATCGAAGTACTTGGCGAAGCCCTTCTCCTTGGGCATAGATTCGATGCCCTCGGAGTGGAGGCAGTTCTCGGTGTCGTTGAGGTCAACCTTGTAGTTGAGGTTGCCGATGTTGGGGTTAAGCGAGGCGATGTCATCGGTGAGCTTCATGGCGATCCACTGATGGCCGGAAAGTGCGGCGAACAGCCAGGTCTCATTGTTGTCGGAGATGATAATCTGGTCGTTGCCGCAGGCGCCCTGGTCGTCGATGATCTTGCCGAGGAGTTCGACACCCTCACGTGCCGTGGCGCTTTCGCCCAAGATTACGCTGCCGTAGCTATATTCGCCAATGCCAGTATCGGTCAGGGGGTCCGCAGCCTTGGCAGCTGCATTCATGTAGGTGGTCAGCGTGGCGGAGCAGGAGACACCCTTCTCGTTGATGCCAGCCTCGGAGTAGGCATCCCAGCGCTCGTCCCACTGACTGGGGTGGTCACGCACATAGGTGTAGCGATACGAGGTCTTGGTCGAGGTATACACGAATGCAGACTCATCCGAGCTGTAGGTGTGACCAGGGCCAAACGAAGGCTCGATGCCAAAGTGCTTGAGGTAACGCTTGCGGTAGTCCTCAGCACGGCCGTAGTACGTATTACCGTCGGCCGTCAGCTTGTTGCCCATGTATATCTGCGTGCAGGCGAGCGCAGATGTCGGCATGGACATGATGGTTGCAGCTCCAAAGGCGAGGCCTATGCCTAGCTTCTTGAGCGCGTTGACGGGGTGAGTTTTCCTCATTTTCCCTCCCAGCGTGCGAAAGCCCTCCGTTGCCAGAGGGCTTCAGCCAATGAAGACACCTCATTAGCGTAACGAACTGGAAACAATATTCATCTATGAAAAAAACTTACTCGATAAGCGTGATGAAATATGCGATGAGCGGTTAATTGTACTCAGTTTGTAGCTTTACTTTAATAAAGACGCCCTGTAATTACTGTAGCCGAATAAAGTAACTGGGAATGCCCGAAATGAAAATCCCCCGCTGTTTGGCAAATGCATAAACAGCAGGGGAGACGATAATTGGATGAATATCATACCAATGTGGAATTACTTCTTCCGGCGATGGATCACGTTGATCGCATAGCCGACGAGCATGGCCAAAACGATGATGATAAAGCCGAGCAGGGGATTGTCGTTCATAGGGTCCTCCTATTTTCCGAGCGGGGAGAATTCGTCGACGATGAGGTCGAGGCATTGCGGAAGCGCGCGGGCTCCAAAGACGCCCGAATTGCTGGAGATAATCTCGCCATCGAACTGCATGCCCAGCGACGGGGTGCAGGTGATCTTGGCTTCCTTGGTCTGGATGATCTTGAACTGCGGGCGGCCGAGTACCTTGCCGGCGGGGTCGAGTGCGGCGGTGATCACAGTCGGTAGAAGCTGCACAGTTTTTACGGGTTCGATGACCGCAATGTCGACCATGCCATCGTTCATACGGCAGTCGGGGAACAGGTTGATGTCGTTTTGGATGACCGAGGTGTTGCCGGCCATGCAGCAGATGCCGTCGAGCTCCTCGACAATGCCGTCATGCTCAATCGTAAAGTGCGCCACCGTGGGATTGGGCGTGGCGAGCGCGGAGAGGAAGTAAGCGATCTCGCCGATGTCGTTTTTGGTGGGGGCGGCCTTCATCATGATCTCGGCGTCGAAGCCCGAGCCGGCGATGATGATAAAGCCGTGGCGCTTCTCGTTGCCGTCCTCGTCGAGCCAAAAGAGCTCGCCCATGTCCACTTTGACCGTGCGACCGGCGCGGCAGGCCTTGGCGAGCGCCGCCGCCTCAGGGGCATTGCCGATGTTGTTGAAGAACAGGCAGGCCGTACCGGAGGGGAAGACGAGCGTGGGGACACCGCATCCGCGCATCTGATCGAGCACGTTGGAGACGGTGCCGTCGCCGCCCGAAACGACCACGCGATCAAACTCGCGCACGTCTGCCACGGCGTCCTCGGGCTCCATGCCATCGCCGATAAAGCGCATCACGACCTCGTCGCCGCCCTGCGCGAGGGCGTGCGTGAATGCGTAGATTTCATCTGAGCTGGGGCCCGATGCCGGGTTGTGGATGATAAGGCAGCGCATACTTACGTTCCCGTTCTGTGACTAACCGAGTATAGTTGTAAGGCAATGCCGATATCCTACCCGTGTTTTTCGGGCCTAACCTTATTCGATGGGTTGATATGTACATTTCCACACATCAGGCTCTACTCGACTTTTGCCAGCGCGCCCGTGAGTTCGACGCGATTGCCGTCGATACCGAGTTTTTGCGCGAGCGCACGTTCCATCCGCGTCTGTGCCTGGTTCAGATTGCCACCCCTGCCGAGAGCGTAGCGGTCGATCCCCTGGTAATCGACGACCTCTCGCCGCTGGCCGAGCTTATGGCCGACGAGAGCGTGACCAAGGTCTTCCACGCCTGCTCGCAGGATATGGAGGTCATGCTCCATACCGTGGGCGTGCTGCCACGACCGATTTTCGATACGCAGGTCGCCGCCGCTTTTTTGGGCGAGCGCCAGCAGATTTCCTACGGCGCGCTCGTGCAGACGTTTTGCGGCGTCTCGCTGCCCAAGACCGAGTCGCTGACCGACTGGTCGCGTCGCCCGCTGACCGATAAGCAGATTGAGTACGCGATTGATGACGTCAAGTACCTGATCGTCGCCTATACCGAGATGATGAGCCGCCTGCGCGAGCTGGGCCGTGTGGACTGGGTGCTCGACGAGCTGCGCCCGCTAGCTGACGAGTCGCACTATCGCGCCGATCGCCACGAGGCGTTCCGCAAGGTCAAGCGCATCAATTCGTGCAGCCGTCACCAGTTGGGCATCGCGCGCGAGCTCGCCGCCTGGCGCGAGGACCGCGCCGAGCGCCGTAACATCCCGCGCAAGTGGGTCATGTCCGACGACACGCTGCTTGCGCTTGTTAAGCGCAATCCCGTGCGTGTTGAGGAGTTCCGCAGCATCCGCGGCACCGACCAGCTGGGGGAGCGCGACGTGGACGGCGCGCTCATGGCCATCAAGCGCGGTGCGAGCTGCCCGCACGATCGCCTGCCGCTCATGGTGCGTGGGCATCGTCAGATCTCGCCGGAGCTGGAGAGCGTGACGGACCTGATGTACGCGCTCATCCGCCTGGTTGCCGAACGCTCGGGAGTGGCGACCTCGGTCATTGCCTCGCGCGATGACCTGGCCGACTATATTGAGCATCCCGAGCAGAGCCCCTTGCGCGAAGGCTGGCGCTTTGAGCTTGTGGGCTCGCGCCTGGACGATCTGCTCTCGGGCAACATGGGACTCACCGTGAAGGACGGAAAGATTGAACTGTTATAGGGAAGCCTAGCCGGCTGAGTGGGTAAAATGCCTCCAACGTGTAACTCGATTCGGAGGAATTCGCATGCCTTATTACTATGGATACGGCTTTGGCATCGACCCGCTGTACCTGCTGGTTGTTCTTGTCTGCACGGTGCTTGGCCTTGCCGCACAGAACTATATCAACTCGACGTACAAAACCTGGTCCAAGGTTCGCTCGGACGGCGATACGGGTGCCACAGTCGCTCGCCGCATGCTTGATGCCAACGGTTGTAGCGCCGTGGGTATCAAGGGTGTCGCTGGCGAGCTCACCGACCATTACAACCCACAGGACAACAACCTGTATCTGTCGGATGCCAACCGTTCGGGCGGATCGGTCGCAAGCGTTGCCGTCGCCTGTCACGAGGCAGGCCACGCCGCTCAGCGTCAAAGCGGCTATGCCATGATGAAGGTGCGCACCGCCCTGGTCCCGGTTGTCAACTTTACCCAGAACACTTGGACCATCGTGTTGCTCTTGGGCCTGTTTATGAACATTGCCGGGCTCACATCCCTCGCGTTGATCTTCTTCTCGTTTAGTGTGCTGTTCCAACTCGTTACGCTGCCTGTCGAGATTGACGCCAGCCGACGCGCCGTGGCGTACATCGAGCAGTCGGGTATGAGTTCCAAGCAGGTCAACGGTGCCAAGAAGGTGCTGACGGCCGCCGCGCTTACCTATGTTGCCGCTGCGCTCACCTCGATTATTCAGCTGCTCTATCTTATGGCTCGCTACAACAGAAACTCCAACCGATAACAAATGGGACAGGCAGGCGCCGCGGGGATTCGTGTCCTCGCGGCGCTGTACTATGTGTTGGACTTAAATTTGCACGGGGCCGGAGCCTCTGTGCGCGATAACGAAAGGAGGCTGCGTGGCAGGCTGGAACCTAACCGGCAATACCGTTTCCGCCGAGTTCGACGGATCGGACGAGCAGGAGCGCAAAGAGCTCAGCGTGAGCCAAGCGGTGGAGATCGCCGCCGGCGCGCTCGATGCCATTCCGCAACTGAGCGTTTTGGGCGAGGTCACGGGTTTCCGTGGTCCCAACGCTCGAAGCGGCCACTGCTACTTCCAGATTAAGGACGATTCGGCCGCCGTTGACTGCATCATTTGGAAGGGCGCCTATCTCAAGCGCACGTTCGATCTGCGCGACGGCATGCAGGTGAGCTTTAAGGGCAGCTTCAATCTCTATAAGCCCACGGGCCGTATGAGCTTTGTCGCCCGCTCGTTCTCGCTGGCGGGGGAGGGCCTGCTGCGTCAACAAGTGGCGCAACTGGCCGAAAAGCTACGCCGCGAGGGCCTGATGGACGAAGCTCGCAAACGCCGCATCCCAGTGTTCTGCTCGCGCGTGGCGGTCGTCACCTCGCTTTCGGGTGCCGTAATCGATGACGTCAAGCGCACGCTGCGCCGTCGCAACCCGCTTGTCGAGCTTGTTTGCGTGGGGGCTAAAGTTCAAGGCGAGGGTGCGCCGTCAGAGCTCATTGAAGGCCTGCGCCGCGCCGCTGCCATTACGCCGGCGCCCGATTGCATCTTGCTGGTGCGCGGCGGCGGCTCCTTTGAGGACCTCATGACCTTTAATGACGAGGAGCTTGCCCGCGCGGTGGCGGCTTGTCCCGTGCCCGTGGTGACCGGCATTGGCCATGAGCCCGATACCTCGATTTGCGACATGGTGAGCGACCGTCGCGCCTCCACGCCCACGGCGGCGGCCGAATCGGTGGCGCCGGCTATGACGGAGTTGGCCGATGTGCTCGAGGCGCGCCATCAGCGTCTGGGTGCAGCGATGGCATCGATGATTGGGTCGGCCCAGGTCGACCTGGAAATGCTCGACCAGCGCGGTCGTCGTGCCTGGGGCACCTATACGGCTCGTCTGGGCGACGCACTCGATGCGGCCGCGTGCCGCCCGTGCCTCAACGATCCAACGTTTATGGTCGAGCGTCGCGAGTCTGAGCTTGCCTTGACGGCCGATCGTCTGTCCGGCGCCATAACGCGTTCGGTTGGGGCCTTTCGCTCCAACTTCGAGCGTCTGCCCGAGCGCTTGATCGCAAGCACCTCAGGGCTCGATGGCAAGCGCCATGCGCTCACGCTTGCGAGTTCCCGTCTGGAGCATCAGGGGCGTACGATGCTCAGCAAACCCACGTCTGACCTGGGCCGAGCTGCCGCGTCGCTCGATGCCTTGTCGCCGCTCAAGGTGCTTGCCCGCGGTTACTCCATCGCGTACAGCGATGACGGTGTGGCTACGAGCGCCAAGACCTTTAAGCCCGGCGATGCCATTCGCGTGCGCATGGCAGACGGCAACGTGGCGGCAACGGTCGATACGGTCGAGTAGGCCGCGTTTCATAGCGATAAACCTTTAGGAAAGGAAACAGATATGGCAGAGAAGACCCCGGTCGAGCAGCTTACGTACAAGCAGGCCTCGCAGGAGCTGGAGCTCATCATCCGCAGCCTGGAGTCGGGCGACATGGAGCTCGAGGAGTCGCTCGAGAGCTACACCCGCGGCGTCGAGCTCCTCAAGAGCCTACGCACCCGCCTGTCCGATGCCGAGCAGAAGGTCTCGGTGCTCCTTAAGGACGTCGACGGCAACGACGTGCTCGCCGACGGCGAAGCCGCCAACACGGACGACAACCTCTCGTTCTAACCACCTCGCAGCCTACTTTGGGGTAGTCTTTTTGGGACGGGGCTTTTTTGACTACCCTTGCGCGATGGCTCGCTAGGTGCCTGCGCTTGCGAAAAAGTAGTCAAAAAAGCCCCGTCCCAAAAAGACTACCTTGGTCTGTGAGAAAGGAACCAACCATGTGTGATTGCATCTTCTGCAAAATTGCCAACCACGAGATCCCCTCGACCGTTGTCTATGAGGACGACCAGGTCATCGCCTTCGACGACCTCAACCCCCAGGCGCCGGTCCACACGCTCGTGATCCCTAAGAAGCACTACAGCGATATCGCCGATAACGTGCCGGCCGAGACCATGGGCGCCATGGCTCACGCCATCCAGGAGGTCGCTAAGGCCAAGGGCTTGGAGGACGGTTTCCGCGTCATCTCCAACAAGGGCGTCAACGCCGGCCAGACCGTCATGCACTTCCACATGCACGTCCTCGGCGGCAAAAACCTGGGCGAGAACCTCATCTGAGGGCGCGTAGTCCGTCGACTTGGCTGCCTTTGGAGTAATCTATGCAGCTTTCTCAACTCGAATACCTTCAAGCGGTGGCGAACTACGGCGGCGTGCGCAAAGCGGCTCGCGCCGTTCACGTGAGCCCACAGGCTGTTTCGTCGGCAATCAAAAAGTTGGAATCTGAGTATCAGATTGTTTTGCTCGACCGATCGGCGGGGGAGGCTGTTTTGTCTTCGGCGGGCAGAGAATTTGCGCGTCGTGCACGCGTGATCCTGGCACAAGTCGACGATCTCAAAAAGTACGCTCAATCGGGGAACGGCGGCGTTTCGCCCGACGGCCATTTCCGTCTTTACGCCCCCTGTCTTCACGGGCGGGGGCGCCTTTTTTCCGAAAACTGGTACGACTCGTTTGAAAGCTCGCACCCTCAGATTCATCTTGATGTGTGGCATCAGCCAACGGCAACATGCTTTGAATCACTTATACTTGGAATTTCGGACGCGGCTATCTCGTTTGAGGAACCACGGGACAGCGTCCTTTCTTCAAAATATATGGGTGAAAAGGAGCTCAGGGTTCTTTCATGCCCAGCTGGTCATCAATCTGTTGACGCTATGACCATTCGTGAGTTACTGGGCGGCAGGTTAGCTGTTCCCATTAATTTGTCGCCCTGTCTCAATGCTATCAATCAGTGCCCCGAAGCTCAGCTGGTTAATTTCCGCTTCCGCGACGTCGAATACGGAAACAGGGCGCAGGCTGAGTTTCTTCAATCCAGGGGATTGATATTGGGTTTTTCTGGCTCTTCTCTCGCATCAGATGGATCGGAAGTGAGCGAGTGCTCCATTGAAGGCTCGCATGACGTAGCCTTGCCCATCTACTTTTGCTATCGACAAAATGCCTGGACCGATCGACACCAGACGGTTTTTCTTCACCTATTGCGTCATCTCGCTTCGTGAGACCATTTGGCCTCGTGTCGTCAAGTGAATGTTGACGCCTTGTAACACATGACTGACGGCTTTGCCCTCATGCTTTTCCAAGATTCCGATTTAGATTGCTGACTCTTGGAGGGCGGAGTATGAAAAACCGTACGGTTTTGCTTTATATGACGTTCGTTTTTCTATCGAACTTCAGCACTATTTTGTATTTTCTGACGGTTTACCTTGAATTCGTCGGATTCTCGATGGTGGCGATTTCTAGCATGATGATTGCATATCAAGTGAGCAAGTTCATCCTTGAAGTTCCCACTGGCTATATTGCCGATAGGTTTGGACGAAAGACAAGTGGTCTCGTTGGCGTCGTGGGGATGCTTGGATACTATGTCGCCCTGCTTCTCGTCCGTTCTCCTCTGCTTTTAATCGGTGCGTTCGCTCTCAAAGGTTTTGCCGTTGCATGTCTGAGCGGATCCATAGAAGCGATTTACATTGACAGCGTCTCTCAGGACCAGCTCGTAAGACTTAATGTCTTTGAGCGATTTGTTTTCTATGCCTCTTATGCCATCTCCGCTTGCGTGGGCGGTTTCATTTCGTCAGTCGGTGCATATCTCATTGGTCTTTCGGCAGATATCATCGCAATGGTGTTGACGTTGGTTGTCGTTGTCTGCATTCCTGAGATGCGAAGAGGGGGCACTGCGGGGGCACCTGAGCGTGGAATTAGCCCGAAGATGATCGGTGCCGCTATTGCGTGTAATGGCATTCTTCGTTCAGCGTTCATCATGGACTGTTCTCAGGCATTTGCTTTTGTCGCCCTGGAAGACTTTTTCTCACTGCTGCTTGCGGGCCGCGGAATGAATGCCGTTGCTTCGGGTGTGACCATTGCGGTCCAGCTCCTTGCCTCGGCCTCCATGGGGCTTATTGTGCCCAGTGTGATTGCTCATGTCGACAAGGGCCGTTTTGCGCGTATTTGCGGCATCGTGCGCCTTTCCCTGACTGCTCTGTTTTTGATTCCCTTTACTCCGGTCTATTTGCTGCCCGTGTTCTATGTACTGCAGACGGTCGCTTACTCGTTATTTGCTCCAATTAAATACTCAATTTTTCAAAATGCTGTCGATTCTTCGATGCGCTGTTCACTGATTTCGGTCCAAAGCCAGATGGTGGCGGTGGGTGCCATCCTTTTCTATCTGTTCAATGCTGCGTTGAGCAGCATCGCGGGCATTCGAGTCATATTGCTTGTAGCGCTCGGGATATCTTCTTTGGTGTATATCCCCGCGCTCTTTCGTCTTACAAGTCAAAGGCCATGAGTATTTGGGCACCGATAACTTATATATCAACGCAATAAACCCGAGCGCGAGGGCGTTTGGGTTTATTATTGAAGCGTATGTAACCTGGCGGCGCCACACCGCCTGTTAGTAGGGAGACACATGAACGTTCTGGTCGTCAACGCAGGATCTTCGACGCTTAAGTATCAGGTCATCGATACCAAGTCCCACAAGGTGTCCGCAAAGGGCTCCTGCGAGCGCGTCTGCTTTACCGGCGGTACCTTCACCCACGCTGCCAACGGTTCCAAGAAGGTGACCGAGAACATCGAGTTCCCCGACCACAAGGTCGCCATCGAGGTCGTCCTGAAGGACCTCGAGGCCAACGGCGTCAAGATCGAGGGCATCGGCCACCGTATCGTTCAGGGCGGTTGGTACTTCGGCGATTCCTCCCTCGTCGACGAGGACGTCCTCGCCAAGATCCGCGAGGTCGCTCCGCTCGCCCCGCTGCACAACAACCCCGAGGCCAACGTTATCGAGTACTGCCTGGAGCAGTATCCCGACCTGCCCAACGTCACGGTCTACGACACTGCTTTCCACTTCAATATGCCCGAGGTCGCCAAGACCTACGCCCTGCCCAAGGACGTCTGCGACAAGCTGCACATCCGTAAGTACGGCGCCCACGGCACCAGCTACCGCTACATCTCCAAGAAGGTTGCTGAGATGACCAACGGCGAGGCTCGCAAGGTCGTCGTGTGCCACATCGGTTCCGGTGCTTCCCTGTGCGCCATCGAGGACGGCAAGTGCATGGACACCACCATGGGCTTGACCCCGCTCGACGGTGTCATGATGGGCACCCGCTGCGGCTCCATCGACCCTGCTACCGTGTGCTACCTGCAGCGCGAAGGCGGCTACACCTTCGACGAGGTCGACGAGATGATGAACAAGAAGTCCGGCCTTTTGGCTGTGACCGGCGGCAAGACCAACGACTGCCGCAACGTTGAGGAGCTCGCCGCTGCCGGCGACCCCGAGGCCCAGCTCGCCTTCGACATGTTCGTCTACAAGATTGCCGCCAAGGCCGCCGAGATGGCCACTTCCATGTGCGGCATGGACACCCTGGTCTTTACCGCCGGCATCGGCGAGCACGCTCCGGCCGTTCGCGCTGGCGTGGCCGACCGTCTGGCCTTTATGGGCGTCAAGATGGACCATGCCCGCAACGCCCTGCGCGGCGACGGCGCTTGGTGCCTGTCCGCCAAGGATTCCAAGGTCAAGATTTTCGTCATCCCCACGGACGAGGAGTTCATGATCGCCTCCGACGTCGAGCGCATCGTCAACGGCAAGTAATTGCAAGAGGGGAGGGGCTGGACGACCAAGTGCCGTTCAGCCCCTCTTTTGCGCTCGTTGGGCGATATGCCTGATAGTTATTTATTAAGTTGTGATAACTTCTTATTAACATGCGGCCGCCTTAAGGGGTCTGCGTCGACCGTATTGCACTGCAAAGGAGTCTCATGAACGTACTTGTTGTCAACGCCGGCAGCTCAAGCCTTAAATATCAGCTTTTGGATACCGATACCCGCGAGGTTTTCGCCAAGGGCAACTGCGAACGTATCGGTTCGGACATGGGCATCTTTGGCCACTCCGAGAACGG
The DNA here is from genome assembly GCA_900545165.1 of uncultured Collinsella sp. Lineage (GTDB taxonomy): Bacteria > Actinomycetota > Coriobacteriia > Coriobacteriales > Coriobacteriaceae > Collinsella. Next base: position 10,352 of record UQYA01000016.1, on the reverse strand, counting down.
TGGCGCCAAGCAGACCGAGGAGGTCCCTTTCCCCGATCATCGCTCTGCTATCGCTCGCGTGCTCGAGGAGCTCGAGAAGACCGACTTTACGATTGATGGCATTGGCCATCGTATCGTTCAGGGCGGCTGGCACTTCGATGATTCCGCGGTCGTCGACGATGAGGTCATGGCTAAGATCCTTGAGGTGGCCCCGCTCGCTCCGCTGCACAATTACGGCGAGGCCGCGGCAATCGAATATTGCCGCGAGAAGTATCCTGAGCTGCCCAACGTGGCCGTCTTCGACACCTCGTTCCACATGACCATGCCCGAGGTCGCCTACACCTACGCGCTGCCCAAGGACGTGTGCGACAAGTACCACGTGCGCAAGTACGGCGCACACGGTACGAGCCACCGCTACGAGTGGATGATGGCCAAGGAGATCCTGGGCTCGCGCTGCCACCGTCTGCTTTCGTGCCATCTGGGCAACGGTGCTTCGCTTGCCGCCATTGAGGACGGCGTGTGCCGCGATACCACGATGGGCCTCACGCCGCTTGACGGCCTGATGATGGGCACCCGTTGTGGTTCCATTGACCCGGCCACCGTGTGCTACCTGCAGCGCGAGGGCGGCTACAGCTACCAGGAAGTCGACGACATGATGAACAAGCAGTCCGGCCTGCTTGCCATTTCGGGCATCTCCAACGACGCCCGCGACATCCGCACGCGCGCCTCCGAGGGAGATGAGCGCTGCCTGCTCGCCTTCGATATGTTTGCCTACAAGGCTATGCAGCAGGCCGGCTCCATGATCGCCTCCATGGCGGGCGTGGATACCATCACCTTTACCGCCGGCATCGGCGAGAACGACTGGTCGATTCGCAAGGCCTTCTGCGACTGCTTTGAGTGGCTGGGCGTGCGCATCGACAATAACAAGAACCGCGAGGCCGTGGGCAACGGCCCGCAGGTCATCAGCGCCGCCGGTTCCGCCGTCACGGTCATGGTCATCCCCACCGACGAGGAATACATGATCGCCCACGACGTCGAGCGTCTGACCAAGAACAACTAACGCTCGCATTTGCAAGTAAACGAAAGGCCTCCAGAGCAACAGCTCCGGAGGCCTTTTGCTAGCGGGCGGAAATTCCTGTCCCGAGGGGATATGTCCGCTACTCAGCCATCTGAGCCTGGACGGCGGTGATGGCCACGACACCCACGATGTCGTCGGCAGAGCAGCCGCGCGACAGGTCGTTGACCGGCTTGGCGATGCCCTGCAGGATGGGGCCGTAGGCGTCAGCGCCGGCGAAGCGCTGGACCAGCTTGTAGCCGATGTTGCCGGCCTCGAGGTCGGGGAACACGAGCACGTTGGCCTTACCGGCGACGGAGGAGCCGGGAGCCTTGAGCTGGGCGACGGTGGGGACGATAGCGGCATCGAGCTGCAGGTCGCCGTCGATGGCGAGCTCGGGAGCCTTCTCCTTGCAGAACTTCACGGCCTCCTGGACCTTCTTGGCGACCTCGCCACCGGCGGAGCCCATGGTGGAGTAGGAGAGCATGGCCACGTGCGGCTCAACATTGCCCATGAAGGTGGACCAAGAGTGAGCGGAGGCGATGGCGATCTCGGAGAGCTCGTCAGAAGACGGATTAATATTGAGGCCGCAGTCGGCGAAGATCAGCGTGCCGTCGGTGCCGAACTGCGGGGTGTCGGTGCACATTACGAAGAAGGCCGAGACCAGCTTGGTGCCCGGGGCGGTCTTGAGGATCTGCAGCGCGGGGCGCAGGGTGTCGGCGGTGGAGTGGCAGGCGCCGGAGACCAGGCCGTCGGCATCGCCCATCTTGACCATCATGGTGCCAAAGTAGGTGGCGTCCATCACCTGGGCGCGAGCCTGCTCGATGGTGACACCCTTCTTGGCGCGGAGCTCGGCAAACTTCTGCGCGTACTCCTCGTGCTTTTCGGCATTGCGCGGGTCGATGACGGTGGCGCCGGGAACATCGATCTCGTCGGGGTTGCCCAGGATGACGAGCTTTGCCAGGCCCTCCTCGATGATTTTGTTTGCCGCGACGATGGTACGCGGATCCTCGCCCTCGGGCAGGACGATCGTCTTAAGGTCGGCCTTGGCGGCAGACTTCATACGGTTAAGGAAATCGCTCATGTTACTCCTTACAAGCGTTTCACTAAGCTCCAGGCGCCCGGCTGTTCACGAATAAACCCGCTGCTAGCGGGTTTACCTTTCAATAATGTACGCCGCGGTGCTTGAGCTTTCCTTGTGTGGCAAGCTCATTATAGGACGCATTAGCGCTATAATCGCTCTAATAAATATGTCTCGAAGAATGTTCGAGAAAAGCCCAGCTAACGAGCACGTGGCTTTTGACAAGGAGTATCGATGCAGATTACCTCAGGCCTGCCTGAAGGCTTTAATGCCGGCGCGTACGACATGATCGTTGTCGGCGCCGGTTATGCCGGTGCCGTTTGCGCCCGCCGTCTTGCCGAAACTATCGGCTATCGTGTTGCTGTTTTGGAGCGCCGTAGCCACATTGCGGGCAATGCCTTCGACTGCACTGACAAGGCGGGAATCCTGGTCCACGAGTATGGTCCGCACATCTACCATACCTTTAACGAGCGCGTTCACAATTTCCTGTCGCGCTTTACCAAGTGGACGGACTACCAGCACAAGGTGCTCGCCAACATCAACGGTACCCTTATGCCCGTGCCCTTTAACCATGCGAGCCTCAAGCTCGCCTTTGGCGATGAGCGCGGCGAGGAGCTGTATCAGAAGCTCGTGGAGACCTTTGGCAAGGACGTCAAGGTGCCCATTATGGAGCTGCGCAAGAAGAACGACCCGGATCTTGCCGAGGTCGCCGATTATGTCTATGAGAACGTCTTTTTGCATTACACCATGAAGCAGTGGGGCCAGACGCCCGACCAGATCGACCCCTCGATCACCGGCCGCGTCCCCGTCTTCGTGGGCGATGACGATCGCTACTTCCCGCAGGCTCCTTTCCAGGGCATGCCGCAGGATGGCTATACCGCGCTGTTCGAGCATATGCTCGATCACGATCTGATCGACGTATTCTGTGACGTAGACGCCCGTGACCTCTTTGAGATCGACGAGACTACCGTCAAGATCGACGGCAAGGTCTATGGTGGCGAGATCGTCTACACCGGTCCACTCGACGAGCTGTTCAACCTCGACCTGGGCGCGCTGCCGTACCGCACGCTCGACATGAAGTTCGAGACGCTCGATATGGATCAGTTCCAGCCCGTGGGAACCGTCAACTACACCACGAGCGAGGACTATACGCGCATCACCGAGTTCAAGAACATGACCGGTCAGGTTTTGCCCGGCAAGACCACCATCATGAAAGAGTACTCCAAGGCCTATACGCCCGGCTCGGGCGAGACGCCGTACTACGCCATCCTGGAGCCCGAGAACCGCGAGCTCTACGAGCGCTATCTTGAGCGCGTCCAGAACCTGACGAACTTCCACCCGGTGGGTCGTCTGGCCGAGTATCGTTACTACGATATGGACGCCGTGACCAATTCCGCCCTCGATCTTTCGGATGAGATTATCGCCTGCCATGCATAAAGTCATATCATTCGGTATTCCCTCGTATAACGCCGCCAAGGACATGGACCATTGCATCACCTCCATCTTGGAGGGGAGCAATTACGCCACCGATATCGAGATTATCGTGGTGGACGACGGCTCCAAGGACGAGACGGCCGCCAAGGCCGACGAGTGGGAGGCCCGTTATCCTGGAATCATCCGCGCGGTGCACCAGGAGAACGGCGGTCACGGTATTGCCGTCCTTTCGGGTCTGCGCGAGGCACAGGGCACCTACTACAAGGTTGTCGACTCGGACGACTGGCTCGACGGTGCGGCGCTTTCGACTATGCTGTCGATTCTGCGTGGCTTTGAGGAGCGCGACCAGCGCGTCGACCTGTTTATCTCGAACTACGTGTACGAGAAGGTTTACGAGGGCACGCATACCGCTATTGGCTACAAGTTTGCCCTGCCGCGAAAAAAGATTTTCTCTTGGGACCAGATCGGACACTTCCGTCCCGATCAAAACCTGCTCATGCACAGCCTGTGCTATCGCACCGATGTACTGCGCGAGTCCAATCTGCCCATGCCGGCACACACGTTTTACGTGGATAACATCTACGCATACGTGCCGCTGCCGCGTTGCAAGACCATGTACTACGCCGACATCGACCTCTACCGTTACTTTATCGGTCGCGAAGGCCAGAGCGTCAACGAGGCAACGATGGTCAAGCGTCTGGACCAGCAATTCCGTGTTACGCGTATCATGATGGATTCGTACCACCTGTACAGCGATGTTGAGTCGTCGCGCCTGCGTTCGTACATGATGGGCTACTTCACCATGATGATGGCGATCTGCTCGGTGCTCACCAAGCTTTCCGAGGAAGATTGCGCCGACGAGCGCCTAAAGACGCTGTGGAATGATTTGAAGGCCTACGACGAGCGCATGTATCGTCGTGCCCGCTACGGCGTGGTCGGCTTCTTCACTAACCTGCGTGGACGGGCCGGAGACAAAACCACACTCGGCCTATACCGTCTTGCCTCAAAGATCTTCAAATTCAACTAGCTGCTGAGTAATCGCTGCTGATAGGTTGACTGGGCCCCTTGGCCTTTAGTTTGCTACTGCGAACAGTCCTGCTCGCACGGAAAGCACATTAAGTGCTTTCCGGCTCGTGCGGAACTTGTATCAAACTAAAGGCCAAGGGGCCTCTGCTATAAGAATCGATTGTCAGGCTGCCTGAATTTGAAGATCTTCGACGCGCGGTACACAGGGGCCTGGGCTGAAAAGACTTGGTTGGTAGGTTGCCCGGTGGGGCTTGGTTATGTTTGTCGCGAGTTCCGCACGAGCCGATGAGCACTTAATGTGCTCTTCGTGCGAGCCAGGACTGTAGAGCAGCAAACATAACCAAGCCCCATCGGGCAACCGGACGAGCTAGTTTACTTTGCGGCGCCGGGGATGCCGTGGGAGGTTTTGGCGGTTTTGGCTCCGTTTACGATGGCGGTCTGTAGGGCCCTTACTGCGAGCATGCCCAGTAGGTCTAGGGGAATGGCGGCGCTTGCCTGGGCGCCCAGTTTGCCGCTGGCGAGGGTGTAGATGGTGTCGCCGTCGTTGGTGGTGTGCGTGGGACGGATGGCGTGTGCGTAGGCGTCTGCGGCCATCTGGGAGACCTTGGTGGCTTGTGCCTTAGTGAGTTCCACGTTGGTGACGATGCAGCTGATGGTGGTGTTGGTGCGGTCGAGCGGCATCTGCATGGATCCGGCGGCGGCAAAGGCTGCGAGTTCCATGTCGACGATCTGGTCACTATCGGCTGCGGCGCGCATGCCGGCGACCCACTCGCCGGTGAAGGGGTCGACAACGTTGCCGCAGGCGTTGACCGAGACCACGGCGCCCACCTTGATGGGGCCGAGTGCCACGGCGGCAGCTCCAAGGCCGGCCTTCATGCAGGTGGCGGGCCCCATGAGCTTACCCACGGTGGCGCCCGTGCCGGCGCCTACGTTGCCCTGCTCGAGCTTGGTGGGGGTGTGGTCGAGTGCTTCGCGCACGGCGGCGATGCCGGCCTCAATGTCGGGGCGCACGGTGGGGTCGCCAAAGGCAAGGTCGAAGATACAGCTGGAGCACACGATAGGCACCTGCGTGGGGCCGACGGGAAGGCCGATGCCGCGGCTCTCAAGCTCGCGAGCGACGCCGCTTGCAGCTTCGAGGCCAAAGGCCGATCCGCCCGAAAGGCAGACGGCGTGGACCTTGTCGACGGTGTTCTCAGGTCGCAGCAGGTCGGTTTCGCGCGATGCTGGAGCACCGCCGCGAACGTCAACGCCGCCGGTGGCGCCCTCGGGTGCCACGATTACGGTGCAACCGGTGCCGGCCTCCTCGTCCGTATAGTTACCATAGCAAAAGCCATCGACATCGCAGACGTCAATGACTTCGAGCAGTGTATTCATGTTTAACTCCTATCGGTTTTCCGCCGCGCCTTGTGCCCGGTCGGGATCCGTACGGTACTCCAAAATTGTAGGCGCTGGGGGATACCCAGCGCCAGATGCAATTACGAGAGTTTTTGAATCGCGCGCGCGACGCGGGCGATGGGTAGGCCCACCACGTTATAGAAGTCGCCCGAAATATCGTGCACGAGCATGCGTCCTCCTGTGCCCTGAATGCCGTAGGCGCCGGCCTTGTCCATGGGCTCACCCGAGGCGACGTAGTGCTCGATCTGCCCGTCGGTAAGCTCATAGAACGTCACGTCGGTCACATCGACAAAGGACAGGCTCTCGGCGGCATGCGGGGCGGCCGTGTCGCCTGCCTTAACGATGCAGACGCCGGTTGCGACCTGGTGCGTGCGGCCCGAAAGCTCACGGAGCATGGTACGCGCCTCGTCTTCGGTTGCCGGCTTGCCCAGAATCTTGCCGTCAAAGGTGACGATGGTGTCGGCCGCGACCGTCAGCTCATTGGGCTCGGCATACTCGGCAGCAACGGCAGCCGCCTTGGCGCGTGCCAAGCGCTCGACAAGTGTGAGCGGGGCCTCGCCATCAAAGGGCGTTTCGTCGATATCCGCGGGAATCACGCGAATGTTGTAGCCTGCCTCGCGCATCGGCTCTATGCGGCGCGGCGATTGCGAAGCCAAAATCATAGTTGGATGCCCTCGGCGACCTTCTCGACAGCCTTGTCGCCGGCGAGCGTGCGCAGCAGCTCCAATGCAAAGGGGAGCGACTGGGCCATGCCGCTGGCGGTGATGATGTTGCCGTCGTGCGTGACCCTGTCGCCGGTATAGGCGCCCTCGGGGAAGCTCTTCTCAAAGCCGGGGAAGCACGTGGCGTGGCGTCCCTCGAGCAGGTCAAGCTCGCCCAGGATAAACGGGGCGGCGCAGATGGCGGCAACGTGCTTGGTTGCGGCGAACTCGCGGACCACGTCGCAGACGCGCTGATCTGCGCGCAGGTTGGTGGCACCGGGCAGGCCGCCGGGCAGCACGACGCAGTCGTACTCGTCAAAGTTGATCTCATCAAAGAGTGCATCGCAGGTCACGGGGATCTGCAGCGAGCTTACGACCTCACGCGTGGGCATGATCGAGACGAGCGTGGCACGCACGCCGCCGCGACGCATGACATCGACCATGGTCAAGCATTCAATAGTTTCAAAGCCATCGGCGGCGAGAACGGCAACGCTGGGCATGAGGGTTCCTTTCATAGGCGGCATACAATTAGCCGTCTTATACCCCGAAGACCTCCGCTTGCCACGCTCGATTTCCCAATGATTTTTCTGAGCAACGATTAAGTGGCTAGTTGCGCCTAAGGTGGACGACGGTCTCGCAGTGGAAGGTTTGTGGGAACAGGTCGACTGGCGTGATCTTTACGGGGAAGAAGGTGCCTTCTTCGACAAAGCGTTTGAGATCGCGCGCCAGGGTGGCCGGGTCGCAGCTCACGTAGGCGACATCGCGGGCACTCGTGCTGGCGATAAGGTCGATCGCTTCGGGGGCGAGGCCTGCGCGCGGCGGGTCGACCACCAAGACGTCGGCATCCTGGTCGGGGAACTCGCGCACCGCGTCTCCGCCAATGACGTCGACGTTATCAAGCTTGTTGATCTCCAGGTTACGGCGCAGGTCGCGCACGGCGGGGCCGTAGGCCTCGACGGCGGCGACAAAGTCGCAGCGGCGGGCGAGCGGCAGGGTAAAGGTGCCGGCACCGCAGTACAGGTCCACGGCAAGCTCGTCTTCCTGCGGATCGAGCGCTTCCATGACAAGCTCGATCAAAATCTCGGCACCCTTGGTGTTGACCTGGAAAAAAGACGGGGCAGACAAGCGCATCTGACCCTCGGCGATATTCTCGGTCCATGAGCCCTCTCCGGCGAGCATTTCGACCTTGGAAACACGGCGGGCCTTCTTTTCGCCCTTGCTCATCACGCGTACGACACTTGTGGGGTGCGCGGCGTCTGCCAACACGCGCGAGACTTGCGAGCGCGGGAAAGAGCCCGTAGGCGTCCAGAGCGCCACCTCGAGTGCCTTGGTGCGACGCGAGGCGCGAATGCCCACGCGCTCAAGGCCCAGGTCGTGGCTGCCGCTCAGATAATTGAGCGCGCCGACGACCGATTTGAGTGCCTTGGGGAAGCGTTTGTCGAACAACGGGCACGAATCGACGGTCACGATCTTGCGAGGATCGACACCGTGCATGCCAAGACGCACGCGGCCGTTTACAACGGTCGGCTCGAGTTCGATTTTATTGCGGTAGCCCCAATCATCCTTGGTGTGGCGGATGGGTTGCACCAGTTCATCGACTTGATCGGGGCTGAACTTGCCGATACGCTCGAGCGTGGAGCGCAGATTTTGCTCCTTGGCGGCGAGCTGTGCCGTGCGTGAGAGATTGCCCCACGAGCAGCCGCCGCAGATGCCCACGAAGGGGCAGGGAGACTGAATGCGATCGGGGCTTGGCTCCAGAATCTCGGTGGTGCGGGCACGCATGAACGACTTGCCGTCCTGTACGACCTCGGCCTCGACGGTGTCGCCTGCCACGGCGCCCTGCACAAAGACGGCCTTGCCGTTGTCGGCGTGCGCCAGCCCGTCGGCGCCGTAGGTCATCGATTCTATAGTGAGCTTCATATTCCTGCCTGTCATTCGCGTTGTTGTTCGCACCATGGTAGCAGGGAAAAGCGCCCCGCATCCGAGGCTTTCCTCAAATGCGGGGCGCTTCTACAAACTGCTTCTACAAACGACTATTTCGTCTTGCCGGTAATGAGCGTCTTAAGACCCAGGCCGATCAGACCCAGGCCCATGCGCACGCGGCCGGGGCGATGGCGCTCGATGGCCTTGGTCTTGCCGGCGGGCTTATCGCGACGGGCGCTCGTCTCGGGTGCGGGCTTGATGACCTGCGGATCGGGCTGAGGTGCAGGTGCAGGCTCGGGCTCAATGACGGTCGCCTGGACCTCTTGGACTTTGGGTGCTACCGGCTGCGGCTCGGGCTCGGGGGCGGGTTTCGCCTCAATGACGGGCTCGGGCGTGGCCTCAGCGTTGCGATAGGCACGCTCCAGCAGGGCTTCCTGCGAGTTGAAGGGTTTCTCACCCTCTGCACGCTCCACGGGGACCCAGGTGCCGTCGCTCGTGAGGCTGCGAGCCTTCACGTTGTCGCGCAGCTGCATGCCCATGTACTCGTGCATTAGGGCGCGGCAGGTGGGGTCGAGCACGGGGAAGGCGATCTCCACGCGGTGCTCGGTGTTGCGCGTCATCATGTCTGCCGAGCTCAGGTAAATCATGTCCGAGTCCACGCCGAAAGCATAGACGCGCGCGTGCTCCAAAAAGCGTCCGACGATGGAGCGGACATGCACGTTCTCGGTCTTGCCCGGAACACCGGGCTTGAGGCACGAGATGCCGCGGATGATCATGTCTACGCGCACGCCGGCACACGATGCCTCGGCGATCTTGTCGATAACCTCGCGGTCGGTCAGCGAGTTGAGCTTAAAGAACACGCGGGCGGGCTCGCCGGCAAGGGCGCGCTGGATCTCGCGGTCAAGCCCGCGCATGATGAGCGGTTTCAGTCCGACGGGCGCCACACCCAGGAAGCGGTAGTCGCCGCGCAGGTTGCCCAGCGACAGATTGCGGAAGAACAGGTTGGCGTCCTCGCCGATGCCGGGATGGGCTGTCATGAGCATAAAGTCGCTGTAGAGTTTGGCCGTCTTCTCGTTAAAGTTGCCGGTGCCCAAAAGCGTGAGGCGCGTTAGCGCCATGCCCTCGCGATAGGTGAGCTGGCAGATCTTTGAGTGGCATTTAAAGCCCTCGGAACCATAGATGACGGTGCAGCCGGCCTCTTCCAGGCGCTCGGCCCACTCGATGTTGTTCTGCTCGTCAAAGCGGGCACGAAGTTCCATGAGCACCGTGACCTCTTTGCCGTTCTCGGCAGCATCGATCAGCGACTCGCACAGGCGGCTCTGCTTGGCCACGCGGTAGAGCGTGATGCGCAGCGAGATGCACTCGGGGTCGTAGGCGGCCTCGTGCACCAGATCCAGGAAGGGGTTCATGGCCTCGTAGGGATAAAAGAGCAGCTTGTCGTGCTGCAGCACCTGCTCGCGGATGGAGCGGGTCATGTCGATGGTGGGATTGGGCTGCGGCCTAAACGGCGTAAAGAGCAGCTCGTTGCGCAGGTGCTCGGGAATCTTGCCCTCAATGCCAAAGACGTAGCCCAGGTCGAGCGGGATATCGCAGGTAAAGACAGAGCGGCGCGAAAGCTCGAGCGCCTTGCGGATGGTCTTGAGCGTTGCCTTCTCGAGCGACCCCGAGACCGCGAGCACTACCGGCTGCAGACGCAGGCGCTTCTTGAGGACTGTCTCTTATACACATCTCCGAGCCCACGAGACTCCTGAGCATCTCG
>UQYA01000015.1 GCA_900545165.1 uncultured Collinsella sp. | reverse complement strand
CGAGATGCTCAGGAGTCTCGTGGGCTCGGAGATGTGTATAAGAGACAGAAGTATCGCGACCCCGAGAACTTCAAGGGTTCGCGCTACCTGCACACTCTCAACGGTTCCGGCCTGCCGGCCGGCCGCACCATGGCCGCCATTCTGGAGAACTACCAGAACGCCGACGGCACCATCACGATCCCCGAGGTTCTGCGTCCTTACATGGGTGGTCTCGAGAAGATCGAGCCGGTCGCGTAAGTTGGCTGCATAGGGGATATGCAAGGGCGCTCCTTCGGGGGCGCCCTATTTTGTGCGTAGGTCCATACCATGCCGTGCGGACAGCTCAATAGAAAACACACGAACAACTGTTCTGTATACAGCCATCTACCTGCTATGCTTTTGCTAAATAAGAGCGAGAGAAAGGGGACGCGATGGAGCTGTTTGATGATCGGGTGGTTTTGTTTGAGAGCGACGAGGGCGGGGAGTACCTGCTTGTAACGTGTGAGCCGTCTGGCATGGGCGGCCTGGTGGTTCGGCAGACGAGTGAGGGTCCGTTGACACAATGGTGCTTTGAGGAGTCGCCGCATGTGGTCGAGACCTTTGTGACGCACGAGGGACTTGTGGCGCTGGAGCACTTCTATGGAGTTGGGACTTCCAACCAGGTCGCGCGCATGCTGAGCATCTCGTTTGCCGATTATGATTGTGCCCAGCGGGTGAGATCGCTCTTGAGGGAACTTGATGCCAAGTTTGACGTGATCGAAAAGCCAATCGATCGTACGGGGAACGGCGGTATATGCGGAGCAGCATGACAAAACTGCGTTCCACAAAAAAGTTTGAGATTGTGCTTGACTCCAATAAGCTAAAGTGGTTTTATATGTCTTGCGCTGCGGCGTTACCTCAGCTGGATAGAGGGTCTGACTACGAATCAGAACGTCATAGGTTCGAATCCTATACGCCGCACCAATCGAACTTAAAGCCTCCGGCAACGGGGGCTTTTCTTTTATGGCAACACCGCATGGATTCGAACCTCGGTCGAGGCGCGGGCGTCAAGAAAACGCGGAGCGTTTTTAGCCCGCGGGCGAGCACGCCGGCAGGCGGGCGAAGCCGGTGCTGATCCGCACGACAACTTAATCGGCGCTTCGTAAAAATTTTCCAAATTGTCGCTTGACCCATCGGGGGCTCGCGTGCATAATAATCCGTGCGTTGCGGCGTTACCTCAGCTGGATAGAGGGTCTGACTACGAATCAGAACGTCATAGGTTCGAATCCTATACGCCGCACCAATTGAGTTTTAAGCCTCCGGAGACGGGGGCTTTTCTTATATCGCGATGCACCGAAGATCGTGCCAAGCCCTCCAAATGAGTAAAAATCAAATTCGATAACTTTTTTTGAAAAAACGCTTGACCATTATTCAGTCCATGTGCATAATAATCAATAAGTCGCGGCGTTACCTCAGCTGGATAGAGGGTCTGACTACGAATCAGAACGTCATAGGTTCGAATCCTATACGCCGCACCAATTGAAATTGAAAGCCTCCGGCGACGGGGGCTTTTCTTTTACGTAAACACCGCATGGATTCGAACCTCGGTCAAAGGGGACTATTTCTCATCGACTCGTGTAAGATTTCGAGCATGCGCCTCGGTGAGCCCGTGGCGCGCTCTTTCTTTAGACGGCCGATCAGGGTGATATTTCGTGGCAGAGCGTCCGACATACAAGCTCAGGTTTCTCGATCCCAAAAAGCGCTTTCCGGCCATGCCCGAGCAGCCTGCGGGACGCTCATATGGCGTGGTTTGGAAGCTCTTTGGCGAGGACCCGCATGAATCATGCTATGTCGTCGAATTCGTCGGCAAAAGCCATGTGTCGCTTTTGGGCTACGTGAGAGTTTCGGGTGAGGTCTATAAGGTGGACCGTCCCGTTAACGAGATGTCGCTGCCCGACGATCCCGACATGCAACTGATTCTCGACGAGTCCGATTCCAACATCGGTGAGATTGCGGTCAGGGGTGCCGATGGGACGATGCGCTCCCGGGCGCGAGTCATCGGCTCTCCCGAAGGAACCATGCGCGAACAATCCGATCGCGAGACGTGGAATTCGACGCGCAGCCTTCGCTACGGCGAGTTCATGGCCTCGATGTTCTTGCGTTACGTGATATTCGCCGATTCTGAAAACTCCATCTCAAGCACGGCAAACGGTGACGGCCTCGACGAGGGCATGAAAAATGCCGTCGACAAGATCAAACTTGTAAAACTCCCCGAGCCGGTTGAGGTACTGCTGGGTTTTGATTCCACGCCGCTGCCCGATGCAATTGAAACGTTGCTCTACCGCATTGACCATACAGATAATCCAAGTGGCATTGAGCGCTATGCCGCCGCTTTGATGGGCGAAGTTAATCTGCCACGCCTGCGCACCATAGCGGCTAAAACCGAAATGAGCCTGGCGCGCATCGATCGCTCGAGGCTCTTCTATCTCAATTTTGACCGTAGCCCGCTGGACCAGGACGAGATCGATACCCTGCTTGCCGTCGAGTGCCGCCTGAACCGCCTATCGGGCATCCTTGAGCGTATTGGAGCAGGGTTGGGCCCCGTTGCCTCGTCGCCAAGCTTTGAGGGCTGCTCGCTCTTCGACCTATGGCATATCAGCAAGACGACAAACGACGTTCCTCGCTTGCTCGAAACGCTGTCGAATGACAACCCGTGGGCCAAGCCGGGGACGGTTGCGTGCCAGCCGGGTGGAGAGTGGGACGTTCGCACCCGCTTTGCACGTATCGTAGAAACGCTCAACGTGATCACGCGGCTCGATTACACCTATCGAGCGAACGTCGCCGAGGGCATCATGCTGGTGCGATTTGGCCGCACGGTTGTCGATGCTATGCCGCGGCGCGAATACGATGCTCAAGATGACGCCTGGCGCGAGGTAGATGAGCCTAAGCGCGCAGCATGGGCCACCGAGCACGATGCGCGTATTGCGCTTACACTCGCGGCGGCTTGCTTTGCTTCGGGTGCTCGCATCACGCGCTGCTACGTGCAGATTGCGGCTCCCGACGGCGAGCAGGGCGAGCGCGTTGTTAAAACGTACTCCTTTGGCCGTGCGGCTTATCTGGCCGATTGCGTTTCTGTCGCCAAGGATCTTGAGAGCATGGATATGGACGACATGCCCTGCAAGCATTTGCTCGAGGCATATGAGGCAGATGCGCCGGACATGATTGAGCCTGCAGAGGTTCACGCCCGACCACGCGATGACCATCGTCCATTGCCGCCTGCGCTTCGCGATCTGCTGCTCGCTGATACGGCTGACGAGCTTGAGGTCATGGAGGAGGACAACGATCCGTATGTCGCCCGTGTCGTCGAGCTGCGCGAGCAATCCAAAGTTGACCGAGCCGGTGCTTTCGAGGGCTTTTCTCGCCTTGTCGAGGAGCTGGAAGCCAAGTGTACTGTTGCTGAGCTTTTGGCGACGGGCCCAGTGCAGACCCAGTTCTGCGACAACCAGCTGGTGCGCATGGTGCTGCCGGTGATGGAGGAGGACCGTTCCGTGCGTATCCTTCGCGCTCCCGATGCGCTGTATTTTGCCCAGCACGAGATTTGCAGCTTTTACGCCGAACAAGAGGACTTTGAGCGTGCGCTGCCCGAGGTGCGCCGTCTCTACGACTTGGCGCGCTCGTCCATGCAGTCTCACTTTGCCCTGATTAACGTGCTAGCACGCCTGGAGCGTTATGACGAGATTATCGAGGTAGCGCGTCACGGCCTGCGCATTGCCAGCGACCGGCCTTCGATCGGTTACCTGTTCTATCGCCTGGCATTCGCCTACTGGAACTGCGACCAGCTCGAGCTGGCGCTGGCATGTTATCGCCTGGTGCCGCGCGGCGAGGAGTCGGGCGGCAGTGCGCAGGAGGAAATGCAGGGCCTTATGAACGAGATGGGCGTCATCAAACCGCCCACGTTTGAGGAAGCTGTCGAGACCATCCGCAAGGCAGGTCTTGAGCTGCCGCCGGTGCCCGCCGTGACCAATCAACTCGCGGATGCCGCCGTGCAACTCGTCGACAACGGCTTCTTTTTCTTGGCGCGCGGCTGCATCTATCAAATGTGGCGCACCATGGGTAACGATGAGCTCGGCTCCCTCAACCGCTCGCTGGGGTAGGGGCGGCATAGAAGGGCTGGACCGCGCTTGTCATCCCATTTGCTCACCATGCCGACAAAACGAAGGGGCTACTGCTGCCGGCGTACCGGGAACATTTGCGTATAGATAAGGTATAACGAATTAAGTCGTAGCGAATTAAAGTACGAATTACTGTATCGAGCAGGTTGCCGACAAATTGAATGGAGCCATTTGTATTTGCTCAAGTGGGTGGCTCCAGCAGGACCGGTAAGGTCAAAAGCGGCTAGGTCTGCTAAACCTGTTAAACTCTGCTAAAGTTGCTAAACTTTCTTAAAGTTGTTAAAACTAGCAGAGGAGGGTCGAATGTCGAAAGCCATTAATCCCTTTAAGCCAACGGCGGGCATGAATCCGCCTGAGCTTATCGGACGTGACGCTGTTTTGGATGATTTTGCCGAGGCCCTTGAGAATGGTCCTGGTGCTCCCGATCGACTCATGCGCATCTCGGGCGTCCGAGGCACAGGTAAAACGGTGCTTCTCAATGCATTGGGTGATCTTGCGCGAAAAAAAGGATTCGAGGTTGTTGACGTCGCCTCGAATGCCGGTTTTTGCAGTAGAATCCTCGAGGCTCTACAGCGAAATGTTCGTCTTGAGTCAATGTCGATTTCCCCATCAATTCTAGGAGTCAGCATTGGCTCCGTTGAGGTATCGAAGTCGGCATCTCATCTGGGCGAGGCAATGTACGATGCCGCGAAGCGCGGAGGTCTGCTCATTACGCTCGACGAGATTCAGGATGCCTCAACTGAGGAAATGCGCGAGCTGGGCAATGAGATGCAGCTTTTGATTCGCCAAGGGGCGAATGTCGCTTTTGCATTCGCCGGCTTGCCAACATCGGTGGATGGCGTGGTGGTTGATGATACCCTTACCTTCCTTCAGCGGGCAAAACATATCGAACTCACTCGTCTCTCCGATTTTGAAGTCGGTGGATCGCTTGAGGATACAATGAGACGAGCGGGCAAGGAGCTCGATGAAGACGCCGCTGAGCTATTAACAAAGGCTTCAGCAGGCTATCCCTTTATGGTCCAGTTGGTCGGATATTACGCTTGGCAGGTTGCTGCGCGCAGCGGGGCGGAGAGCGTGAACGAAGGGTCCGCGCGTAAAGGTATCCAAGCGGCTCTTGATAGCTTTAATGCTATGGTGATTGCCCCGGCGCTGCGCAGGGTTTCAGAGCGACAGTTTCAGTATCTCGCGGCAATGGCTCAATGCGAGGGCGATGAGATTGCCAACGGTGATATCGCCAAGAAGATGGGGTTGCCGGCGAACAAGGTCGGCTCGTATCGTAAACGTCTCATCGATGCGGGGTTGATTGAGCCTGCGGGCTATGGCTGTGTTTCGTTTGCAATTCCGTATATGCGCGACTATTTGTTGGAGGCGGTGCGGGAAAGGTAAAAATGGAATCGCTCCAAATTCCCTCTTGCCCATCCTCGACTGTTTGGTTACTATAGAACGGCTGTTACGGAGAGCTGACCGAGAGGCCGAAGGTGCTCGCCTGCTAAGCGAGTATGCCCCAAAAGGGCATCTGGGGTTCGAATCCCCAGCTCTCCGCCAGTTTAACTTTAAAGAAGGGTCCCATCGGGGGCCCTTTTTTATTATCGAGAAAGGGCGCTGGGGATTCGAACCCGAGAGGGCACGGGCGTTAAGCAAACGCGAAAGCGTTTGTAGCCCGTGGGCGAAAAGCCGCCAGGCTTTGAAGCCGGAGGGCATGCGTAGCATGCCCGGAAATCCCCAGCTCTCCGCCAGTATGAATTGAAAGAAGGGTCCCATTTGGGGCCCTTTTTTGTTATCAAGAATGGCGGCTGGGGATTCGAATCCTCAAAAAAGGAGGCGCCCCGTTGGACGCCTCCTTTCAGCGAGTGTATTGTTCTTCGATCTTACACCTCGGGTGCCTTGGCTACGGTCTCGCTCTCTGCCGCAAGTGGGCGGTTGTCGATGCGGCGGCCCAAGCGATCGAGCTTCACGAGTATCCATTCAATGGGATTCGGCCCTGCGCCTTCCTCGTCGGCAACCAGGTCCATGACGGCGATCTTGGTGCCGTCCTGCTTGAGCGTAACGCTGCCCACCTTGTCGCCCACATGCACCGTGCCCGAAAGATCGTCGTAGCTAACCTTTTCGGTTACCTCGCCGGCAAGGGAAAACACGGTCGCTTGCGCCGTAGGATCGGCGAGCGTGGCGTCGATCGTCTTGTCCGTCCAATCCGTCTGGCTAATGCGTGCCATAAGCGGGTTGCCGTTGGCGGTCTTTTCCTGCGTGTTGGCGATCGCGACCGTGACCTTGTGACCGTAGTACCAATTGGCAAGGGTTGCGGTATCGGTAAAGCGCTGGTCGGTGGTGGTGGAGTTCAAAACGACGGTGTAGATCTCGTCGCCGTCGCGGTTGTAGGCGCTCGTAAAGCAATAGCCCGCGTCGTCGGTGGTGCCGGTCTTGCCGCCGATGTTGCCATCTTGGCCCAGCAAATAGTTATGCGTGTCCATGGAATGCGAATGGTCGGTGCCGTCGGCGCCCGTGACCTCGATCCAGGAATCCTCGCTCGCTACGACCTCACGGATCGTGTCGTTTTTCATGGCCTCCTGCATCATCAGCGCTACGTCGTGTGCGGTTGAGTGCATATTGCCAGCCCACTCATCAAAGTCCAGACCATGCGGGTTTTCAAAAAGCGTACCGGTGCAGCCGAGCTTCTTAGCGCGCTCGTTCATGGCCTTCACAAATGTGGCCTCGGCGTCTTTGGTCTTAGGGTCGATTTTCTTGCCCACATATTCGGCGAGCACGATGGCGGCGTCGTTGCCCGAGGGAATCATCAGGCCGCGCAGTGCCTGCTCCACGGTAAGCTCGTCGCCTTCGAGCAAGCCGGCGGTCGAATTACCCACGGTGGCTGCGGCGTTGCTCACCGTGACCTTCTCGTCCATCTTGCAATTCTCGACGGTTAGGATTGCGGTCATGACCTTGGTGATCGAGGCAATCTTGACCTGCTCATCGGCGCCGCGCCCATAGTAGACGGTGCCGTCTTTGCCCATGACGAGGGCATTGGTCGCATCGATATCGGGCAGGTTTTCGGCCGTGATGCCGCGCGCATCGGCGGTTTTGCCGCAAACATTGTCGGTCGTGAGCACTTGGGCGCCGGCGACGGTGGGCGCGCCAGCGGCAAGGGCGATAGCGCAGACAAAGCCGGCGGCAAGCTGGGCTGAGCGCTTTGCAAAAGAGGTGAGGGACTTCACGGATTTCGCTTTCGACGGGATGGTCTCTTCTGGAACTAGAGTATATCGTTTGCCGGCGTCGGCGATCATCGCGTGCGCGCTTGGCCCACATCCGCACCCGAACGGGCACAAGGGTGCTTAAGGCCGGCTTACTCACCCACGCTTGTTGTGTGTGGCGTGCGTCGCCTCAGGCATAATGGAGCGCGAGAGGAGCACGCATGAACGAGCGCATTTTGGTAGTTGATGACGAGAAGGCCATCGCCGACTTGGTTGGCATCTACCTTACAAAAGAGGGCTTTGATGTCCAGATTGCCTATAGCGGGGCCGATGCTGCCAAGGCGATTTTGGAGCAGGAGTTCGATCTGGCGCTGCTTGATGTCATGCTGCCCGATATCGATGGGTTTGAGCTGCTGCGTACGATCCGTTCCAGCCATACCTATCCCGTGATCATGCTGACGGCGCGCGATGCCCAGCAAGACAAGATCGGGGGCCTTTCGCTTGGCGCGGACGATTACGTGGTTAAGCCGTTCCGTCCGCTGGAGCTCATCGCGCGCGTGCACGCTCAGCTTCGCCGCTACACCAGCTACGGTAGCCGTGCACAGGCGGCCGAGTCGCCGACCATTCAGCTCGACGGCTTGGAGATCAACCGCGATGCTCGTTCCGTGACAGTGGACGGTTCACCGGTTCGCCTCACGCCCACCGAGTATTCAATCTTGCTGTATCTGGTCGAGCATCGCGGCAGCGTGGTGGCCGTGGAGGACCTGTTCCGCGCGGTATGGAACGAGGACTTTATGCCCGGCTCCAACAATACGGTGATGGTGCACATTCGCCACTTGCGCGAAAAGATCGGCGACGACGCACAAAAGCCGCGCTTTATCAAAAACGTCTGGGGCGTCGGCTACATCATCGAATAACGCTTTTCGCTTGTGAGGATCTTGATATGACAAAAGACGATAGGCAAGCGTTCGAGGTGCCCGATCGGCTCTTTGAATACGTGAGGTCGGTCGTCGACAACCGCGCGCTTGCAACGGTGCTGCTCTTTTTGCTGAGCCTGCTGCTGATTGGCATCGACAGCATCGTCGGAATCTTGGCGGTGCTGCTTGTCGGCTTTTTGCTGATCGATCGATTTGAGATCGTGTGCCGCTGCGTGGTGATTGGCGGCGCCGCGTGGGCCATGACGTTGGCGATTGGCGCCATGGCGCTCGGCGGCATCGAAGGGCCGGTGCTGTTCGATGCCGGCTTTGTATTCAACATGCTTGGCTTTGTGCTGGCGCTTGCCGCGTGCGTGCTGTTCTTGTGTGGCCGCGCCCTGTACTACCAGGGCTACGAGCAGGGCGAGCAGCATGCCGATTGTGTGCTGGCCGCTCGTATTCAAGATCGCCTGATCGATCACCCCGACACCTGGGATAACATCGACGGCGACTTCTTGGAGGTCGAGGGCGCCCTTAACCGCGTGCGTGACCGTGAGCGCAAGGTGCAGCAAGCTCTGCGTGACGAGTCGCATCGCAAGGACGATTTGGTCACGTACTTGGCACATGACCTACGCACCCCGCTTGCCAGTGTGGTGGGCTATCTTTCGCTGCTGCAAGAGGCTCCCGAGCTGCCGGTTGAGCAACGTGCGCACTTTACGGGCGTGGCGCTCGACAAGGCGCACCGGCTCGATACGCTCATCGAAGAGTTCTTCGATATCACGCGCTTTGACTTCCACGATATCGTGCTCACGCGCGGCTATGTTGATCTGGGGTTGCTGCTGGCTCAGGTGGCTGACGAGTTCTATCCCATCCTCAACGAGCAGCATAAGGAAGTCCAAGTTGATATTCGCGAGGACCTGACGGTGCTCGTGGATGGCGACAAAATGGCTCGCGTGTTCAACAACATCATGAAAAACGCTATTGCCTATAGCTATGAGGGCTCGACCATCACGATCGAGGCCAGACGCCGGGACGGCGGCGGCGTGTGCGTGCGCTTTATCAATCAGGGCGATCCCATCCCTGAGGCAAAGCTCAAGGTGATCTTTGAGAAGTTCTATCGCCTAGATGCGGCGCGTGCGACCAATCGCGGCGGCGCTGGACTGGGGCTTGCCATCGCCAAGGAGATCGTATGCGCGCACGGCGGTACCGTTGCATGTGAATCGACGCCCGAACACACGATATTCACCATCGAGCTGCCCGCCGCATAGCCAGTGTGCCCTTACAAACACTTGACAATGCGCTCACGTGCATATGAGCCGCGATTCCTACTATCGATACTGCTGAATTGATATCGATGTGGAGGTATGCGGTATGACGGCTGCTGCGGCTGTGGAGCCCACGGAGCTTGAAGAACTCATGAAAGCGCAGGCCGAGGCCGCGCACGAGCGCGAGGTTGGGGATGCGACTCGCCCCACGGCAGAGGATCTTGCCGCCTCGCCGACGCGAATCGATGTTGAGGGCCTCGACCTGTTCTATGGCGACCACCATGCGCTCAAGGACGTGAATATCAAGATCCGCGACAAGCAGATTACCTCGTTCATCGGGCCTTCGGGCTGCGGAAAGTCCACGTTGCTGCGCTGCTTTAACCGCATGAACGACGGCATCAAGGACTGCCGAATCGAGGGCAAGATTGCGCTCGATGGTCAAGATATCCTGGGCGACTACGACATCTGCCGCCTTCGCCAGCGCGTGGGCATGGTGTTCCAGCGCCCCAACCCGTTTCCCATGAGCATCTACGACAACGTCGCCTACGGTCCTCGCGGAATGGGAGTGCGCGATCGCGTCGTGCTCGACGAGCTGGTCGAAGACTCCCTGCGACGCGCCGCCCTGTGGGACGAGGCCAAGGACAAGCTCAAAGAGTCGGGTCTGGGTCTTTCGGGCGGCCAGCAGCAGCGTCTGTGCATCGCCCGCGCACTTGCCGTGCAGCCCGACATTCTGCTGATGGACGAGCCGACCTCGGCACTTGATCCTGTGTCGACGCTGGTGGTGGAGCAGCTGGCCTGCGAGCTCAAAGAGACCTGCACGCTCGTGGTCGTTACGCACAATATGCAGCAGGCGGCGCGTATCTCCGATTCGGTCGCATTCTTTTTGCTGGGTGAGCTGGTGGAGCACGCGCCCACCGCGCAACTCTTCAAGAATCCGACCGATCCGCGCACGGCGGATTATTTGACGGGGCGTTTTGGCTGATACCATCTAGTAAAGGTACCTTTAGGGTTAAGATGCGGTCATGCCGGCCGCAAAGGGGTTCAACATGATCTATTACGTCGAGGACGATGACAACATCAGGGATTTGACGGTCTATGCGCTGCGCAAGCAGGGGATTGAGGCCGAAGGCTTTTCGTGCGACGGTGAGTTTAAGGCTGCCGTGGCGCGACGGGTACCCGATGCCGTCCTGCTCGACATCATGCTGCCCGATACCGATGGCTTGGCGATTATGCGTCGACTGCGTGCCGATCGCCTGACGGCGACGGTGCCCATCATGATGCTTACCGCCAAGGATACCGAGCTCGACAAGGTGATGGCGCTCGATGGCGGTGCCGACGATTACCTGACTAAGCCGTTTTCGCTCATGGAGCTCGCCAGCCGCTGCCGCGCACTGCTGCGTCGCGGCGGCATGGTCAAACAGGCAAGCGATGTGCTCAGCGTGGGCGACATCGTGCTCTCGCCCAGCCATCGTGAGGTGACTGTTGCCGGCGAGTCGCTTAAGCTCACCCTGCGCGAGTTCGACCTGCTCGAGTACCTCATGCGCAAGCCCGGCGTGGTCTTTACCCGCGAGTCGTTGCTGCAGAGCGTGTGGGGCTGGGACTTCGACGGCGGTTCGCGCACCGTTGACGTGCACGTGCAGACGCTTCGCCAAAAACTGGGCGAGCATGCCAGCGCCATCGAGACCGTGCGCGGCGTGGGCTACCGCTTGGCCGAGCCTTCTGCCGGTGATGGTGCCGAAGGTGACGACACCGCGGCCACCGCATCGGAGGAGTAACCCGTGGTCTTCGCCCCCCAGGGAAAACATACGCTGTCGCACCGCGTTTTTGTGACGATCTTTGTCTGCGCCATGGCGGTTATCGTGGCGTTTACGGTGCTGGGTGCGTTCTTTGTGCAAAACACCTTGGCGGATGCCACGAGTGCCAACCTGGCGCAAGAAACCGAGCTCATTGCTGCCGCCCTCGACGAGCAGCAGGAGCCCATCCCGTTCTTGCGTAGCCTCGATCGAGAGGACTTGCGCATCACGCTGATTAACAAGGATGGATCGGTTGCCTACGACAACGAGGCGTCGCCTTCCACACTGCCCAACCATGGCGATCGCCCCGAGGTCATCGAGGCCTTTGAGAGTGGTTCGGGTTCCGCGGAGCGCGCAAGCTCTACGCTCGACGAGATCATGCTGTATCGCGCCGTCGCCCTTGATAACGGCCAGGTTGTCCGCTTGGCGCAGGCCCAGCCTGGCGTTGCGGCGATTTTGCTGTCGATGGTGGCGCCGATGCTGCTTATCGCAGCAGCGGGTGCGGTACTCTCGTTTTTTATGGCGCGCCGCGAGTCCCGTGCCATCATCGCGCCTTTGCAAGAGGTGGATTTGGACCACCCACGCCGTAGCTATGAGCACGCCTATGCCGAGATGGTCCCCATGCTTGAGCGTATTGAGTCGCAGCGCCAGGAGCTCAAGCGCCAAATGGCGGTGCTAGCGGACAACGACCGTATGCGCCGCGAGTTCACGGCGAATATCACTCATGAGCTCAAGACGCCGCTTACGGCGATTTCGGGCTATGCCGAGCTCATCGCAAACGGCATGGTCGAGGGCGAGGACGACCTGCGCAACTTTGGCGGTCGCATCTATCGTGAGGCGGGCCGCTTGGCAGCGCTTGTCAACGATATCCTTACGCTGTCTAACTTGGACGAGGTCGAGCGTGCAACTGAGGGCGAGGCGGTGCCCATTGGGTCCACGGAGCCTATTGAGCTCTCGCGCGCCATCTACGCGGTCGAGCAGCGTCTTGAACAGGTCGCCCGTCAGGCGAATGTGACGATAAGTCATGAGACCAAGCCTGTGGTCATCGAAGGCGTGTCGCGCTTGATTGACGAGCTCATCTATAATCTGGCGAGCAACGCCATCCGCTACAATCGACCCGGCGGTGCGGTTACGCTGCAGTGCGGCACCAACGACGAAGGCCATCCGTTCCTTGCGGTCGCCGACACGGGAATCGGTATCGCGCCTGAAGAACAGGGCAAGGTATTTGAGCGGTTCTATCGCGTGGACAAGAGTAGGTCCAAGGCGCGCGGCGGAACCGGTCTGGGGCTTGCAATTGTCAAGCATGCGGCCCTGTATCATCACGCCACGCTCGATCTGTCGAGCGAGTTGGGCGTGGGAACCACCATTACGGTGACGTTTCCCATACAGCAGGACGAGCCATTCGCATAGCGATACAACATAGATATTGATGTAGACGCCGCATCGGACTTTCTGGTGCGGCGTTGTTGTGCAATTTTACGATTGCTTCCGACATTTTTACAGGAGAGCCTGTTTCTTATGTATAGAGTTTGGTCTCGGTAAAAAGATGCGATAACATACGGACAGTTTTGTCAATCCGAACTGGGGAAATGAAAGGCAAGCTGCATGACCCTTCTCGAACTGTTCCAGCTGCTGAAGAAGCACCTTCAGCTGGTCATCACCCTTCCGGTGGTCTGCGCGATCGCCATGGGCATCGTGTCCTTCGTTGCGATGGACAACACCTATACCGCGACGACGAGCATGTACATTCTCGCCAAGACCGACGATAGCGGTCAGATGAGCTACAACGATCTCTCGGCGAGTCAGATGCTTTCCAACGATATCGCCACGCTGCTGGATAGCGATAGCGTTAAGAGCGGCGCAGCCAATGAACTGGGCCTCACCGATCTGGATGACTACAAGGTGTCTGTTTCCTCCGAGACCACCACGCGTGTCATTACGCTTTCGGTTACCGGCACCGATGCCAAGGAGACGGCTAAGGTCGCAAAAGCCATGGCCAGCTCGGTGAGTACGGTCGCTCAGAACGTCGGCGCTGCCCAGAGCATCAACGTTATCGACGAGGCTAAGACCCCCGAAGCCCCCAGCGGTCCCAAGCGTATGCTGTACGTTGCTGTCGCGTTCCTCGCGGGCATCTTTATCGCAGTTGCCTATGTCGTTTTGGCAGACATGCTCAACACCCGCATCCGCGGTGCCGAAGAGGCAGAAGAGCTCCTGGGCATTCCCGTTGTTGGCCGAATTCCGGCTATGAAAGGTGGTAAATAGGCATGGCTAAGGCAAAGAACACCGATAAGCTCGTTGTACAGAATGCCGCCAAGACCCTTCTGGCCAACATCCGCTTTGCGAGCGTGGACGACCCCATTCGCACCATCACCGTTACGTCCTCGATTCCCAACGAGGGCAAGTCTACGGTTTCCATCAACCTTGCCCAGGCTATCGCCACCAGCGGCAAGAGCGTCCTGCTGGTCGAGGCTGATATGCGTCGCAGGTCCCTTGCCGATATGCTCGGCGTCCGCTCCCGCGGCGGACTCTATGCAGTCCTTTCCGAGCAGGTTTCTATTGACCAGGCGATTGTCGAGACGGGTCAGAAGAACTTCTACTTCCTCGATGCCGAGCCGCATATTCCCAATCCTGCCGACATCATCGTCTCTCACCGCTTTGCCAAGCTGGTAAAGGCACTGTCCGCCAAGTTCCAGTACGTCATCTTTGATGCTCCCCCGGTCGGCACCTTCATCGATGCTGCCGAGATCGCAAGTCTGACCGACGGTGCGCTTTTTGTCGTGCGTGAGGATTTCACCAAGCGCGAGGAGGCACTCAACGCCATCGGTCAGCTTAAGAAGTCCGAGAAGGTCAAGCTCATCGGTACCGTTATGAACTACTGCGAGACCGAGACCAGCGAGTACTACTACTCCTACTACACCAAGGACGGTAAGAAGGTGAAGAAGGGCTCCGACGATCAGGGGACTTCCAAAAAGGGCATCTTCACCAACCGAGCAAACGTTTAGTTGATTAAGGCTGACCTATGCGTGACATTCATTGCCATATCTTGCCGGGTGTAGACGACGGCGCCGCCGATCTCGATGAGAGCTTGGCGATGCTCGAGGCTGCCAAGCGGGCCGGTGTAACCAGAATCGTTTGCACTCCTCACTGCCGTGATCCCTATTTTGATTACGACAAGATGTGGGATGCCTTTGAGCTGCTGCGTGATAACGCTGACGGTTTTCCGCTCCAGATGGGCTTCGAGGTCAACCATCGAAAGCTCGTTGAGCTTGGTATCGATGCCGCGGAGCACTTGCATTTCGATGGGACCAACGAGTTTCTGCTCGAGCTTTCGACGCATGCCGATGCGTATGCGTTTAGAGAGTACGAGAACACGATTTACGATTTGCAGTGCCGTGGCTACCAGGTGATCATCGCTCATCCTGAGCGCTATCGTGCGGTTCAAAAGGATGTAAGCGTGGCGGAGCGCCTGGTCGATATGGGCTGCAAGCTGCAGGCTTCGGCGGACTTTATTGCCGGCGGTCGCTTTGGTCGCGAGAAAAAGCCGGCACAGCGCCTGTTCGATCAGAACCTGTACAGCTTCATCGCGAGCGATGCCCATAACGTGGGTCATTACGACTGCCTGGCGAAGGCTCGCGCGAGGTTTAGCGTGCGCGGAGCTCATTTTCGCTAATATCTGTCCCTAACGTTCGCATTGAATGAAAGGGCAGCCATGGATATCCAACTTAAGACGGGATGCTTTGATGACGCGGCGTTGGTGCGCCGCGTCGTTTTTATAGACGAGCAGGGCTACGAGAATGAGTTCGACGCTATCGACGAGGATCAGAGCTGCATTCATGTGACGCTCTATGTAGACGGCGAGCTTGCCGGTTGCTCGCGCGTGTTTCCCGAAGAGCTTGAGCGCGTGGCTGACGCAGAGGCCCCGGTGTTGCCGGCATGCGACATGGACGAAGGCGTTGCGGCGGGGGAGACCTACATTATGGGGCGCGTCGCCGTGCTGCCGGCTATGCGTCGTCGCGGACTGGCGAGTGCGATCGTCGAGGCCAGTGCTTCGTGTGCACGCGATGCCGGCGCTAAGCTTATTAAGCTGCATGCGCAGGAATACGTGTTGCCGCTCTATGCAAAGGCGGGCTACACGCAAATTGCCCCGGTAGATTACGAAGACGAGGGCCAGCCCCATGTCTGGATGGCCAAGCGCGTAGATGGCAGATAGGGACGTTCCTTTTCTGCCGGCAGTTGGGGACGCTCCTTGGCAATTGGCGCATCGGAGCGCTTAGACATACAGTTTTTCGATTCCGTATGTATATATGCGCGCTAATGGGTTATAAAATCTAAGTCTGAACATAGCAGGTCTGCGATTCGGCTCGGGCGACCGGGCCGTTTTTGCGGACGGGGGTAGCGCGAAAGGACTGCACATGCGTCAATTTAAGACCGAGAGCAAAAAACTGCTCGACCTCATGATCAACTCCATCTACACCAATAAGGAAATCTTCCTGCGCGAGCTTATCTCTAACGCGAGCGACGCCGTCGACAAGCTCAACTTTAAGAGCCTGCAGGATCCGAGCGTCAAGATCGACCAGGGCGACCTGGCTATTCGCGTTTCCTTTGATAAAGACGCCCGCACCATTACCATCTCGGATAACGGCATTGGCATGACCGCCGAGGAGCTCGAGCGCAATCTGGGCACCATCGCCCATTCCGGCTCCGAGGAGTTTAAGACCGAGAACGCCGAGCAACAGGGTTCGGATGTCGACATCATCGGCCAGTTTGGCGTGGGCTTCTATTCGGCCTTTATGGTCGCCAGCCATGTAAAGGTCGTGAGCCGCGCCTATGGCGAGGACGTCGCCCATGTGTGGGAATCCGACGGTCTTGAGGGCTACACCATCGAGGACGGCGAGCGCGCCGAGCACGGTACCGATGTCATCCTGACGCTGCGCGAGAACGAGAAACTCGACGCCGATGGCGAGGCTGAGACTTACGACCGCTTCCTGACCGAGTGGGGCCTCAAGAGCCTGATTCAGCAGTACAGCAACTATGTGCGCTACCCGATTCAGATGATGGTGAGCAAGAGCCGCCAGAAACCCAAGCCCGAGGACGCGCCGGATGATTACAAGCCCGAGTACGAGGACTACCAGGAGCTCGAGACCATCAACTCCATGACGCCGATCTGGAAAAAGCGCAGCTCCGACGTTGAGCAGAAGGATTACAACGAGTTCTACAAGTCCACGTTCCACGACTTTGACGATCCCGCGCGCACTATCAGCTTCCATGCCGAGGGTACGCTTGAGTACGATGCGCTGCTGTTTGTGCCGGGTCGCGCCCCGTTCGATCTGTACAGCAAGGACTACGAGAAGGGCCTGGCGCTCTACAGCTCCAACGTCCTGATTATGGAGAAGTGCGACGACCTGCTGCCCGACTACTACAACTTTGTGCGCGGTGTCGTGGACTCCGCCGACGTGACGCTCAATATTTCGCGTGAAACGCTGCAGCAGAACCGTCAGCTCAAGGCCATCGCCAAGCGTGTCGAGAAGAAGATCACCGCTGACCTTGAGGATATGCGTGATAACGACCGCGAGGCCTATGAGAAGTTCTTTGAGAACTTTGGTCGCGGTCTTAAGTACGGTATCTACTCGAGCTACGGCATGAAGGCCGATGAGCTCGCCGACCTGCTGCTGTTCTGGTCTGCCAAGGAGCAGAAGATGATTACCCTGGCCGAGTATGCCAAGGGCATGCCCGAGGATCAGAAAGCCATTTACTACGCTGCCGGCGATTCGCGCGAGCGTCTGGCCAAGATGCCCGTGGTAAAGGGCGTGCTCGACCGCGGCTATGACGTGCTGCTGCTGACGCAGGATGTGGATGAGTTCACGTTCCAGGCCATGCGTGAGTACGTTGCCGCCGATATGCCCAAGATCTACGAGGACGATGCTGCCCGCGAGGCTGCCGAGAAGGCCGTGGCCGACGGTGCCGAGCCCGAGGTCGAGGATCGTCATCTGGAACTCAAGAACGTCGCGACCGGTGATCTTGACCTAGCGACCGAGGACGAGAAGAAGGAGGCCGAGGACGCCACCAAGGAGAACGAGGACCTCTTTAGCGCTATGAAGGAGGCGCTCGGCGACAAGGTCGAGAAGGTCGCCGTCTCTGCGCGCCTGACCGATGCCCCCGCGTGCATCACCACTGAGGGCCCGCTTTCGCTCGAGATGGAGAAGGTGCTCCAGAAGGGTCCCGAGGGCGCGCCCGACGGTATGCCCAAGAGCCAGCGTGTGCTCGAGCTCAACGCCAAGCACCCGGTCTTTGCCAAGCTCGTCGCTGCCCAGAAGGCAGGCGACGCCGACAAGATCAAGCAGTACTCTGGTCTGCTCTACGATCAGGCCCTGCTGGTCGAGGGTATCCTCCCCGAGGACCCCGTTGCCTTCGCGGCGGCTGTTTGCAACTTGATGTAGTTCGGGGATACGGCACCGTAACTAGATTAGAACGAGAGTGGATAATCTCCCACTTTTGGCTCGAATGCGGGCTTGAAGTGGGAGATTTTCCACTCTCGTTTCCTTTTGAATGATCCCTTCGTCCCCAAGGGATCATTTATTTGTGCGGGTTGTGGTTTTGTGACCTGCTGAAATTTAGGATACTGTACATCTGTACGTTAACTCATCTTCGTAGTATATTGCTACCCGCAAAACTCAACACCATTGTGCTTTGAGACGTTAAAGCGCCTACTACAATGGTTGTCGATAGTACGATTCGATTTAACGACAGGATGGATGGTCCAAGCGTGAGTCTCGGCAGCAAACTATCCAATGCAAAGGTGTCCTTTGCGATATTTAAGCGCGACATTAAGCGACTGCTTGTGAACCCCGTCGCCCTGGTGGTTACCCTAGGCGTGTGCGTTATTCCCTCGCTGTATGCCTGGTATAACATCGTGGCAAACTGGGATCCGTATGGAAACACCCAAGGCATCAAGATTGCTATCGCCAACAACGATCGATGCACCCAAAACGACTTGGTGGGTGAGCTCAACGCGGGCGATCAGGTCGTCGATCAGCTCAAGGAGAACGATCAGCTGGGCTGGACCTTCGTCGATTCTGCGGCCGATGCCAAAGAGGGCGTCGAGAGCGGTGATTACTATGCGGCCATCGTAGTCCCCAAGAACTTCTCGGATAACCTGGTTTCGATGCTCGACGGCAACTACCATCAGCCCAAGCTTACGTACTACGTCAATGAGAAGAAGAGCGCTATTGCGCCCAAGGTTACCGACACCGGTGCAAACACCATCGAGGAGCAGATCAACTCGGAATTTGTCTCCACGGTGGGCGAGACCGTTGCCAGTATTGCCAAGGATGCCGGAGTCGATTTAAAGGACAAGGCAACCCAGACTCAGGATTCGTTGGCCGGTTCGGTATCAGAGGCTTCCGATACGTTGGGCGAAGTGCGTGATTCGATTGGCGACATGAATGCCGCCATCGATAAGACGAGTGGTTCCATTGCCTCGGCAGATGCGGCACTTGCCGGTCTGCAGGGTCAGGCGCCGTCGCTGACGCAGGCGATCTCCCAGGGCAATGACCTGCTGGGCGAGGCTCGCGCCACGGCGGGCAACTCTGTCGCCTCGCTCTCCAAGGCGCTCTCGGAAGGCAGCCTTGCGCTCACCAAGACGTCAGCCTCCGCAAACGCTGCGATTGGCAAGCTGACGGGCACGGTCGCATCTACGACTACCCGTATCGACAACTCGCTTGAGTCTCTCCAAGCGACGATCGACCACAATAAGGCCGTTATCGGGCACTTGGAAATTCTCGTCAATGACACGTCGACAGGTTCCAAGGAAATTGACGCGCGCATTGTATCGATCATCGATTTGCTCCGCGAGCAGAATGAAAAGCTTCAGAGCATCAAGGACGGTCTGTCTGCGCAGTCGAGCGCCATGGCGAATGACGCTGCGGCTGTCTCGGGTGCCAGCGACGCTATCAATAATGCAATTCAGACCGGTGCGACCAACCTTGGCCAGGCTCAGACGGACCTGGGTCAAAACGCGCTGCCGAAGGTCTCGAGCGCTCTTGATTCGTTTGCCGCCGTCTCGGGTGATCTGACGGGAATCGTGTCTGGCCTCACGCCTACTATTGCAAGTGCGCGCGGTACACTTTCGCAACTCAACGCCACGCTCGGTCAGGCCAAGACCACGCTGTCCCAGACCGATGCCTCGCTTGCCAAGGTCCAGGACAAGCTCGCAACCGCCGCCAACGACATCGCGGCGCTACAGACCTCCGAGTCCATGGGCGAGCTGGCCGGCCTGATGGGCGTCGACGTCGATGATGTTGCAGACTTCATGGCATCTCCGGTCGAGCTGACCTCAAAGTCAATTTACCCGGTCAAGAGCTTTGGTTCGGGCATTGCCCCGTTCTATACCAATCTGGCGCTGTGGGTGGGCGGCTACGTGCTTATCGCCATCTACAAGCTCGAGGTCGACCGCGAAGGCATCGGCAGCTTTACCGCGCGTCAGGGCTACTTTGGCCGCTGGTTGCTCCTGGTGATCCTGGGCGCGTTGCAGGCCATCATCGTTACGGTGGGTGATCTGGTGATTGGCGTACAGTGCGCCAACCCGTTGCTGTTCGTGCTGGGCGGCATCGCCATCTCGTTCACCTACGTCAATATCATCTATGCGCTGTCCACCACGTTTAAGCATATCGGCAAGGCTATCGGCGTCATTCTCGTCATCGTGCAGATTCCGGGTTCATCGGGCATGTACCCCATCGAGATGATGCCTGGCTTCTTCCGGTGGCTGCACCCACTGCTGCCCTTTACCTACGGCATCAATCTGCTGCGCGAGACGGTCGGCGGCATGTACTCGTTTAACTACCTGTTTAACCTGTGCATTCTGGGCGTGTTCTTGATCGTGGCGCTCTTTATCGGCCTGCAGCTGCGTCCGCTGCTGCTCAACCTTAACCTGCTCTTTGATAAACAGCTCTCCACGACCGGTATGATGATTTGCGAGTCCAA
Organism: uncultured Collinsella sp.; assembly: GCA_900545165.1. GTDB lineage: Bacteria > Actinomycetota > Coriobacteriia > Coriobacteriales > Coriobacteriaceae > Collinsella. Next base: position 6,566 of record UQYA01000015.1, on the reverse strand, counting down.
CGACCTGCCGCGCCAGCGCTACTCGCTGCGCACGGCCATGCGCGTCATGCTCGATTCCGATTCGTACCGTCGCGAACTGCTCGATCATGCGGTCGCCTTTGAACATCGCTACCCGTACTACATCAAGGGCGGTTTTGCCGCCGTGGTGGGCGTTCAGGTCCTGCTCTTTGTCCTGTCGACGGTTCTCGATATCGACAATAACGGCAAGATCATCCTGCTTGTCATTTGGATCATCTCGGTTATTGCCATCTGCGGCTGGCTGATCAATATCGAATATATCCGAGCGAGCCTCAATACCCAGATGCGCATCTCGGCGCTTTCGGATGAGGACCTGCGTCGCGAGATGCGCGAACACACGGCCGCCATTCCTGCCGCCCGCCACATGTTTGGCCTCAACGCCAGCGAGCGTGGTGCCAAGGGCGGCGATCAGTCCACGGGCCGCTTGCCGCATATCGGCTCGCACCATAAATCTCAGGGCAGCGACAGCACAGCCACAAATGATGGAGATACCACCGCGCTTGGCAAGCACTCCAAAGGAGGTGAGGCATAAATGAAGAACATCCTGCATCTGTTTAAGCGCGATGTCCAAAACGTGTCTCGCTCCGTGATCGGCTTGGTTGTCGTGATGGGCCTCATTATCGTACCGTGTCTGTACGCGTGGTTTAACATCGCCGGCAGCTGGGATCCGTACGGCAACACCGGCAATCTTAAGATCGCCGTGGTCAACACCGATGAGGGTTACGAGAGCGATTTGATCCCCGTCGAGGTTAACGTGGGCGAAAACGTGACCGCCACCCTACGCGGCAACGAGAGCTTCGATTGGGTTGTGCTCAACAATCGCGAAAAGGCTATCGAGGGCGTTAAGTCGGGCGCGTACTATGCTGCCGTCGTTATCCCCAAAACGTTTAGCGCTGACATGATGACGCTTTTCTCGACCGACGTGAAACACGCCGATATCGAGTTTTACGAGAACCAGAAGGCCAACGCCATTGCGCAGATCGTGACCGAGAAGGGTTCGAGTGCCGTTCAGAGCCAGGTTAACGAAACTTTTACCGAGACCATTACGAGCATCGGTCTTAAGACGGTGTCCAGCCTGCTCGATTACATGAGCACCGACCAGGTCAGCAACTTTATCGCCAACCTGTCCTCGACGCTTGGCGATTCGATTGAGGACCTGCGAGACGTTCAGGCAAATGCTTCGTCGCTGGCGGGCATTTTGAGCTCCACGTCCGATTCGCTGACGTCGGCGAGCGGCATGCTCAAGCAGACCGGTGCCGTCGATGAGTCGACAAAGCAGCTCATGGAACATGCCAAAAGCGGCATCGATGATTCCAAAGAAGCGCTGAAGGCCGCCAACGACGCCATCAACGCCGCGATTGACGGAAGCGCTGGCTCGTTCGACAACGTGTCCGCCGAGCTTGCGAAGGCATTCGATGCCGCGAATCAGCATGCTGACCTTACGGTGTCTCAGCTCAACGATGCCGCGGCGGCGCTCAATACACGTGCCGACGATATCGACGCCACGGCCGACCAGCTCCGCGGCTTTGCCGAGCAGGTCAGTGACGAAAAGCTCCAGGAGAGCCTCAAGTCTGTGGCAACATCGCTGAACAGGATCGCGGTGGAGTATCGCAACAATGCCGAGGATCTGGCGGCCACCGCGAAATCTCTCTCCGATAGCATGGCCGAGGTCAACAACTCGCGTGCCGAGGTCGATCAGGCCATCGCCGATGCCAAGGCCGGTATCGCGGGTGCCAAATCCGATTACGATTCCACGTTCTCGGTTAAGGCCAAGGAGCTCAAGAAGACCGTCTCGGGGGTTCTGGATTCACTGAATGGTATTTCGGGCGATCTGGATAGTGCCGTAGACGACCTGACCGACGCATCCGGTTCGCTGGCAAAGGGCCTCTCTAAGGCTGCAAAGCTGGTCAACAAGGCTTCCGATCAGCTGGGCGAGGCGTCGGACAAGATCAGCGCGTTTAAGGACGAGCTCGACGGCGCCTTGATGTCGGATGACCTCGCTACGATCAAGACGATGATTGGCAACGACCCCGAGGGCCTTGCCGTGTCGCTTTCCGGCCCCGTCGCGCTCGACCGCAAGCCGGTCTATCCGATTCGCAATTACGGTTCGGCCATGGCGCCGTTCTACACGATTCTGTCGCTCTGGGTCGGCTCGATCGTACTGGCGGCCATGATGAAGGTCTCGGTTGACGATGAGCTCATCAACGAGCTCATCCCCGTGCGCCTGCACGAGATCTACCTGGGTCGTTACCTGTTCTTTGGCGGTTTGGCCCTGCTACAGGCGACGCTCGTGTGCGCGGGCGACATCCTGTTCTTTGGCATTCAGTGCGACAACCCGCTGCAGTTTGTGTTGGCGGGCTGGGTCGCGAGTCTCGTGTTCTCCAATATCGTCTACACGCTTACGGTGTCGTTTGGCGATATCGGCAAGGCGCTCGCTGTCGTGCTGTTGGTCATGCAGGTCGGTGGTTCGGGCGGCACATTCCCCATCGAGATGACCGGCCCTGTGTTCCAGGCGATCTATCCGTTCTTGCCGTTCACTCACGGTATCAACGCCATGCATGCCGCCATGGCTGGCGCCTACCATATGGAGTACTGGGTTGAGCTGGGTATTCTGGCGAGCTATCTGGTTCCGTCGCTAGCCCTGGGCGTCGTCTTCCGCCGCCCAGTCATCAAAGCCAACGACTGGATCATCGAAAAGCTGGAGAGTACTAAATTAATCTAGCGCAACAGCGTGGCGTTACCGGAACATCGAGGTGTACTCTGCCGATGCTTTAGCGCAGTGAATTGCGTGTGCCGCTTGGTTGTTGATACAGTAGCGGGGCGTGCCGGGGGTCCGGTGCGCCCTGTTTGTATTTGACCATGAGGCGGCACGCAGCCATACGCGTGCGGACACCACGCCCAGATTGAGTGTGAGGACGTTCCATGGCCCAATACGCTGCCAACGAAATCGAAAACTTGCCCGACAGCCCTGTGGCCCGCGAAGACTTGGGTGCCGGCGGCGCCTCTCGCGGTGCCGGCGCACGCTCGCCGCTGTTCTGGAAGGTCTTGCTGCTTTCGATAGCGGTCATCTGGGGCTATTCCTTCACCACCATGAAGGATGCGCTCGATACCATTCCGGTGTTCGAGCTGCTCTACGTTCGCTTCCTTCCGGCTTCGCTGGTTATGTTCGTCATCTTCCACAAACGCATCATCGCTCATTTCAATGCCCGCAACCTAATCGTCGGGCTTGGCATGGGCGCGCTCATGTGGGGTGCCTACGGTTTGCAGACGATTGGCCTGGCACAGACCACGGCAGGCAAGAGTGCATTTTTGACGGGTACCTATTGCATCCTCGTGCCGTTTGCGAGCTACGTCCTAAGCGGCGAAAAGCTTACCCGTTACAACTTGGGCGCCGCGTTGCTGTGCCTGGCGGGCATTGGCCTGGTGGCGCTCGATAGCGTCGAGTTCAATGTCGGCGATGTCATCACACTGGGCGGCGCGGTCTTCTTTGCCATCCAGATGGCGGTGACCGCCAAGTACGGCCGCAAGATGGACATCAACGTCATCACGTTTTGGATGTTTGTGGGCAACGGCGTGCTGAGCCTGATCTCGTCGCTGTTATTCGAGACCCAAGCGCCGCTGTCCGTGTGGACGCCGAGCTTTATCGGCGTGATGGCCTTTCTATCGGTGGGCTGTACGTGTGTGGCTCTGCTCATCCAAAACGTCGGCCTGGCGCATGTCCCGGCCTCAACGGGCTCGCTGCTCCTTTCGATGGAGTCGCCTTCGGGTGTGCTGTTCTCGGTGCTGCTGATGGGGGAGGCGCTCACCTCGCGCCTGCTCGCCGGCTTCGCGCTCATCTTTCTTTCGATTATCTTGAGCGAGACGCATTTCGATTTTTTGCGTCGAAAGCCGCGTCCGCAATTGTAAACAATTTGTTGCGCCGCCTCCCGGGGCGGCATTTTTTATGCGTCGCCCTTAAAGTAGTACCTTGCACTTTACGCTATCAAAGTGCTTGCTGCAAAAACGTTACTGGAGGGCATCTATGGCACCAGCACTGTCCGATCTTCAACCGCAATCAGCGCCCAAGGCCACCGCGGCGGCGCAGACCGCTATCGGTGACGGTCTTGTTGCAGAAGCTCAGGCTTTTGCAGACGAGCTCGCTGCGTGGCGACACGATTTACATCAGATGCCCGAGCTGGGTAATAGCCTCCCGCAGACCTCTACATATATCCAAGCGCGCCTGACCGAGATGGACATCCCATTTGCTACGCTCGTCGATGGTTCCTGCGTTGTGGGCCTTGTCGGCGCCGGTGCCGCCGCGGCCCAAGGCAATGGCATCTGCACGAATGAGCAGGCCGGTACGGTCATCATGCTTCGTGGCGACATGGACGCCCTGCCCGTTGCCGAGGAATCCGGCGAGCCCTTTGCATCCACCAACGGCTGCATGCACGCTTGCGGTCACGATATGCACGCGACGGCGCTGCTTGGTGCGGCTCGCCTGCTCAAGGCCCGCGAGGCCGAGCTCGTCGACGCCAATGCCACCGTCAAACTGCTGTTCCAGCCGGGCGAGGAAACCTTTGAGGGTGCCCGCGCCGCCATCGCCGACGGTCTGCTGCAGAACCCGCGTCCTCAGGTCGCCTTTGCCATGCATGTCAATAGCCAGTCGCCGCTCGGCCTGGTGCTCTACGGCAGCCCGGCGCTCTCGGGCGTGTACGGTTTTCGTATCACGCTTCAGGGCAAGGGCGGCCATGGCTCGAGCCCCGAGATTTGCATCGACCCCATCACGGCCGGCGTGCATGTGCATCTGGCGCTTCAGGAGCTTATCGCTCGCGAAGTGCCGGCGGCTAAGGAGGTCGCGCTTACCGTTGGTAAGTTTGCTGGCGGCTTGGCGGCCAACGTCATCCCTGACACCTGCGTGCTCGAGGGAACGCTGCGCGGCTTTGATGTTGAGCTCATGGCTCACCTAAAGACCCGCATCGCGGAGGTCGTAAACGGCGTTGCTGCAACATATCGTACGTCGGCGACCATCGAGACGCTTTCGGATGTTCCCCCGCTCGTACTCGATGACGACATGACCCAGGCGTCGCTTGGCTACGTGGGCGTGGTGCTGCCCAAGGCCGCCTTCCTGCCGCTGTTCCACGCCATGGCGAGCGAGGACTTCGCGCTGATCTCGAGCGAGATCCCGAGTGCGTACTTTACCGTGGGCGCAGCTGTGACCGATACGGACGAGCATTTTGCCCAGCACCATCCCAAGGCACGTTTTAACGATGCCGAGCTGCCGCTCGGTGCTGCGGCCTATACCGCCGTCGCTTTGGGCTATATCGCCGACCGCCGGTAGCATCCAACCTTGCCTTTCAAGCCTGCGGGCATGGCCATAAGGCCTATGCCCTTGTCTTTCAAGGCAATCTTGGGCACTACCGGCGCCCGGCGCCGGCTATTCGTTTGTTAAATAAGGAGCAGTATGCCCCAGCAGCGTAAGTTCTTCCCCGGCTGGCTCGTGGTGGCCTCCGGCTTCGTGATCATGGCCACGTGTTGGGCTCGCTCACCGTTATCGCTACCTCGGCGGTGCTTGCTGGCATGAGCTTTGTGGGTGAGCTGTGGCAGGTCTACGTGCTCCTTGCCGTTTCCATCGCACTTTCGGGTTCGGGCTTTGGCGGAGCCATTCTCTCGCCGATCGTGAGCTCGCTTATCGTGAGTGTGGGCTGGCGTTCCGCTTTCCTGGTGCTCGCGGCTATCTGCATGGTGGCGGCGCTGCCCAGCCGCGTCCAAGCAGTTTGGCATGGCCGACCTCGGCAAGGTCACGGGCACCATCACCTCCAAGCTGCGCGCAAGCGTGGCGGGGGAGTAGGCGTCCGTCGCTCTTTTCTGTTCGCCCCGTTCTGTCCGTGGCCGCCTTGGAAGCCGAATGGATGCTCGTACCATCATTCGGTTTCCAAGGCGGCCACGGGCCTACGAAATGATCCCTTTTCTTCCGTCCCCAAGGGATCACGTGATCCGAAGGGGACGGAGGAAAAGGGATCACAAACAGCGGCGGCGCGTCTGGCCGAACGAGTCCCCATACCCTCGTTCGGTCAGACGCGCCGCCGCGGTTTGTGTTTGTGCCGTATAATGACCGTTACCTATGACGCGATACAAAAGAAAGGTGTTTGCCCATGCAGGCACAGAAGGCGGAGGGAACCCGCGACCTTATCGGCGCCGAGATGCGCGCCTGGCAAAAGATGCAGCAGATTGCGGCCGGCGTGTTCGAGCCGTTTGGTTTTAAACCCATCGAGACGCCCGCCATCGAGCAGGTGGACGTGTTTGTCCACGGCATCGGCCAGTCGACCGACGTCGTTCGCAAGGAGATGTTCCGCGTGTTTAGCGGCGCCAACCTGGAGCGCGTCTTTACCGAGGGCACCGATACCAAGCTTAAGCCCAAGCAGCGCCTGGCCCTTCGTCCCGAGGGCACGGCCGGTGTGGTGCGCGCCGTCGTGGAGAACAACCTAGTGCCCCAGGGCTCCACGCCGTTTAAGGCGTACTATGCCGAGGCCATGTTCCGTGGCGAGCGTCCCCAGAAGGGTCGCCTGCGC
>UQYA01000014.1 GCA_900545165.1 uncultured Collinsella sp. | reverse complement strand
CGTAGAACATGCTAAAGGCGTACGCCGGGAAGATCGAACACACGCGGATATAGCCGATCGAGACGATATTGGGATCGCTGTTGAACAGCGACAAAATCTCGCGCCCCAGGCCGACAATAACGATGATCGTGGTGAGTGCAACGATGCCGCCTTCGACCAGGCAGACCTTGAGCGTTTTGGTACAGCGGTCGATCTGGCGGGCACCGTGGTTTTGTCCCACAAAGGTGGTGCAAGCCTGGCTAAAGCTGTTGAGCAGGTTGTAGCACACGTACTCCAAGCTCATGGCGGCGCTCGATGCCGCCATGACCTCGGTGCCCAGGCTGTTGATGGCGGACTGGATGATGATATTGGCGACGGCAAAGACGGCGCTTTGGATGCCGGCGGGCAGTCCGATCTTGACGATGCGCTTGAGGGCGACGGGGTCGATAGCCAGATCGCGTAGGGTGACGCGGACGACGGAGTCGGTCTTGAGCAGGCGGATAAAGAGTGTGGCGGCGCTGACGGTGTAGGCGATGGCGGTGGCGATGGCGACGCCCGCGACGCCCCAGTGGAGTACGGGGACAAAGATGAGGTCCAGGCCAATGTTGAGGACGGTGGACACGGCAAGCGCCTGCAGCGGCATGCGGGTGATGCCGACGGAGCGGAAGATCGCGGCCTCAAAGTTGTAGAGCAAGATTGAGGGCATGCTGAGCAAAAAGACGCGTAGATAGAGTGAGGCGAGCGGCATGGTTTCGGCGGGAACGTTGAGCGCGGCGAGCATGGGCTCGGCAAAGATCTCGCCCAGCGCGATGACGACAAAGCCCACGAGCGCCATTAAAATCGAGGTATGGACGGCGCGTTTGACCATGTTTTGATCGTTGCGGCCGATAGCGTTGGCGATGACCACGTTGGAGCCAAGCGACATGCCAATAAACAGGTTGAGCATAAGGCTGGTAAGCGGAACATTGGAGCCGACCGCCGCCATGGCGAGGGTTCCCTGGTCGCCCGAGAAGTTACCGATGATGACCGTGGCGATGAGGTTCGACAGCTGCTCCAAGATGCTCGTGGCGGCCACGGGGAAGGCGAACAGGGGAATATTGCGCCACAGCGAGCCGGTGGTCATGTCGATGTGCTTAGATACGGTGTCAGCCATACGCTCTCAATCTCTAATATGCTCTTTCGTGCTTATTTGCGCAGATGATGATACTCCTAATCGACTAGTCATTGGGGACGTTCTTAAACGACTAGTCCTTCAAGAACGTCCCCAATGACTAGGTGGGGAAGGCGTGCGACAATGGTGGGCGTTGTGTTGTTCGCGCTAAGGAGTTGCCATGTTGTTGTGTCCCGTTTGCCATGAGCCACTGGTGGATAACGAGCGCGGTGCTGCATGCGCGGGCGGACACCGGTTTGATCGTGCGCGCGAGGGCTATCTGTACCTACTGCGCTCGTCCAAGAGCGGCGACTCTATGGGCGATCCCAAGTCACAGGCGCGCAGCCGTCGTGACTTTCTGAACCGCGGATACTATGCGCCGTTGCGCGATACGATGGTTGAGCTGGTGCGCGAGCGGGTGCCTGGGCGTGCAGCGTCTGCGAACGGCTCCATGACGCTGCTCGATATTTGCTGCGGCGAGGGCTACTACACCAGTGCCATGGGCGCGGTGCCGGGCGTGGATGCTTACGGTTTCGACCTGGGCAAAGAGATGGTGCGCCTTGCCGCCAAGCGCGGCGATGCGACCTACTTCGTAGCCAACATGAAGGACATCCCCGTGGCCGATAGCGCCTTCGATATGGTGACCGAGCTCTTTGCTCCCTTTAACGAGCGCGAGTTTGCCCGCGTGTTGGCGCCCGAGGGCTCGCTCTACACCGTGGTGCCGGGCGCCCGTCATCTGTTTGGGCTCAAGGAGGTACTCTACGACACGCCGTACCTTAACGATGAGAAGCTGCCGAAGACCACCGAGCTCGAGTTAGTCGGAACGCAGCGGGTGTCTGCGAACATTACGCTTCAGACCCAGGCCGACATCGAGGCGGTGTTCCAGATGACGCCGTATTACTACCGCACGCGCCCTGCCGACAAAGAGCGCCTGGCAAATTTGGACACCCTTCAAACCGACATCGACTTCATCATCGCTGAGTACCGCCACAGCTAACAACCTACCAAAAAGGGACAGGTTTATTTTGGCAGGTTTTATCTAGGCAAACGTAAAGGGCCGACCGCGGAGATGCGCGATCGGCCCTTTTTAGTTGCTTGGCTGCAGAGGTTATGAGAAGCGAGCGCTTATAGGCGGTCCTTGTTCTCGGCCTTAACGGCGTGCGCCTGCTGAACAAAGAACAGGTCGTACACCACGATGACAAAGGCGACGATATTGACGGAGCTGCCGCCGAGCGCGGGAAGCGTGAGCACGGCTTGGAGGAGCGTAGCTGCCGCGGCAACGATACCGAGCTTAAATGCGCCGTCTACCTGCGAGGGCTTGTTGGCGCCCTTGATACCGGCGACGCCTGCCGCAAAGTCGACAAGGCCTTTAATAATCACAACGACAGCAGCGAGCATGGCGTTCGATCCGTAGACGGATTCAAATTTGCCGGTCGCGATGCCGGCGATTCCGATGACGAGGCTGGCGATGCCCAGAACAAAATAGATGAGGGCAAGGATTTTGAGTGTCTTGCGCGCGGCGCTCATAGGTAGTCCTTTCGATGCGGGCGCTGCCAGTCTGGCGCGTCCCATATGCTGCACATAACGTGAAGCACATTGTAGTTCAACGTGACGGCGTGTGTGTCAGAAAGCGCTTCTCGTCTGTGCAGGGCAATCTTTCAAAAAGGAAAGCCAGCTGTAAGGCAAATCGATGGCAGTTCATGTGCGGCGCTGCGATGATGGGGCCATGGTAAGAGCTGGTCTCAAGGAGGAGCCATGATGTACGGAACAGGTCAAGTGCGTGAGCCGCGGTCGTTGGGAAGGCGCATGGGTGATTCTGTGATCGCTGCCGTGTGCACGGGATTGATGGCGGTGCTTTGCGTTGGGATGCTGTGGGCCATGTCGCATGTGGGACAATAGCGGACGGTTGGGTGCCGACATAAACGGCGCTCGCGTATTCGTTTTGCTTGCTAAGGAGTACCCATGGGCATCGTCGATCCCTTTTCTGTTGCTCGAGCCGCGGGGCTTGAGCTGACCGGGAAGTCCGAGGGACTCACGCTCACCGACGGCTCGATGGAACTGCGTGCCGATTTTACCCGTATGCTTCCGCGGCTCAAGCAGGGCCGTCTGCAGCAAGAGCTGTTGGTAAAGGCTGCGCGCACAAAAGGCATCGAGCGCCCATGGGCGATTGACGCCACGGCAGGCTTTGGCGAGGACTCGCTGCTGCTGGCGGCCGCGGGCTTTACCGTCGATCTGTATGAGCAGGATTGCGTGATCGCGGCGCTCCTCAAGGATGCCTTGGATCGTGCGGCAGATGATCCGGCGCTTGCGGCTGCCGTGTCACGCATGCGTTTACATGCGGGCGAGGACAGTATTGCCGGCCTTCGCCATGTAGCTGAGCTGATCGGTCAGGGCGAGCTTGCTGCTCCCGACGTGGTGTATCTGGATCCCATGTTTCCCGGGCGCACCAAGAGCGCGGCGGTTAAAAAGAAGTTCCAACTCTTGCACCATCTGGAACAGCCGTGCGCCGATGAGGATTCGCTGGTCGAAGCTGCGCTTGCGGTGCGGCCGCGCAAGGTGGTTATCAAGCGGCCGGTGAAGGGGCCGCTGCTTGCCGGCGTTAAGCCGAGCTATCAGCTTGCGGGCAAGGCCGTCCGCTACGATGTTTTGGTGCCGCCGCGCCCGTAGCTTGCGTGCGATGGCTGGCACTCCGTCAGCGCCGTGCCGATGCGGGGCCTATTTCCAGGGGTGCGACGTCAGATGCCATCCGCCGCAGTATTCGCATTTGTAGCAGGCCAAACCGCGCCGTCCGCGGTTTTCGCAGTCGGCCATAACTGCCTCGGCCTCGGCGCGCGTGTCGTAACGGTTTTTGCGCTCGCACGACTTGTAGCGCCAGGCTTCATCGCGCTCGGCGTCTAGTGCGTCGCGGCGCTCGTCTTCGCGTGCAAACAGGTCGCTCATATCGCCGCCCGTGGCAGCGCCCAAAAACTCGCTTTTGGCTTTTGACCAGGCGGCTCGCTTTTTGCTCCCCATCTGCTTCGCGCCCCTCTCCAAACGTTGGTATCATTGCTCAATCAAAGTGATACCAATAAACGTGAGGTCGCCGCGTGATGATCAGAAAAACCCTCGATACCGACATTCCCGCCGTCATGGCTATCTATGACGCGGCCCGCGCCTTTATGCGTGCGCATGGCAACGCCACGCAGTGGCCCGAGGGCACGCCTTCTGCCGAGCAGCTGGCTGCCGATATCGCCGCCGGTGGCAGCTATGTGTGCGAAGTCGACGGCCGCGTGGTGGCGACGTTTGCCTTTTTACCGGGCCCGGACGAGTGCTATGACGTAATTGAGGACGGTCAATGGCGTAGCGACACTCCGTACGCCGTGCTGCACCGTGTGGCATCCGACGGCACCGTGCACGGTATCGCGGCTGCGATGTTTGCCTTTGCCAAGGAGCGTGCCGATCACCTGCGCATCGACACACATCAGGACAACCTGCCCATGCAGGGCGCCATCGCCAAGGCCGGGTTTAAGCGCGCCGGTATCGTATATGTGTCGGACGGTACGCCGCGCGTCGCGTTTGATTGGCTGCGCGAGGCATAAGAGTGGGGATGCGTATCAACAATTCGCGCGAACGAAAATGGCCCTGGGCGGGGTCATTTTCGTTCGCTGTGCTGTTTTGAAAGCCGGCTTTCGCAAGGCGCGAACCTACGAAAATCGCCGCGCGGCAACGCGGGGCGATGAGCTCGGTCGGGGGATAGGGCCCGCTTCGCCCGCCGGCCCGTAAATTGTATCATCCAGTGTGGAACGAGGGTGCCCGTTGCCGCGTGCGATGGGCTTGCAATAAGAGGAGAGCCATGTCGAAGCAAGCGGTCGTTGGAATCTTGGCGCATGTCGATGCCGGCAAGACCACGCTGGCCGAGGCCATGCTGTTTAACGCGGGCCGCATTCGCAAGCGCGGCCGTGTTGACGATGGCGACTCGCATCTGGATACGAACGAGATTGAGCGTGAGCGCGGTATCACGATCTTCTCGTCGCAGGCTGTGCTCGACCATGGTGACACCCACGTTATGCTCGTGGACGCTCCCGGCCATGTCGATTTTTCTGCCGAGGCGGAGCGCACGCTGCGTGCCCTGGACTACGCGATTCTGGTGGTAGGCGCCAACGATGGCGTACAGGGGCACACCGAAACCCTGTGGCGCCTGCTTGCGCGCTATGACATCCCGACGTTCATCTTCATCAACAAGATCGATTTGGAGAATCCCGGCCGCGATGTTTTGCTGGCACAGCTCGGGCAGCGTCTTTCCGAGGGCTGCCTGGATGCCAACGAACTGCTGGCGGGCGGCACCGTTCAGGAGGATGCTGCTGCGTTAGACGAGGCGGCGCTCGAGGAGTTTCTTGAGGCGGGTGAGCTTTCCTCCGCGACGCTGTCGCGCATGGTTGCTGAGCGCAAGCTCTTTCCCTGCTTTGCCGGCTCGGCGCTCAAGGACCAAGGTGTGGACGAGCTGTTGGATGGTATATGCGCGCTGATGCGCGAACAGGCGTGGCTCCCGGAGTTTGCCGCGCGCGTCTATCGTGTCAGCCGCGGGGATCGCGGCGAGCGCTTGGCATGGGTTAAGGTGACCGGCGGCACGCTGCATGCCAAGCAGATGATTGCCGGACGTTCCGGTGCCGAGGCATGGGAGCAGAAGGTCGATCAGGTACGCATCTATAACGGCGAGAAGTATGAGCTTGCCCAAGAAGTTGCTGCTGGCGGTATTTGCGCCGTGACGGGTCTTGCGCACGTTCGCCCGGGGGACGCCCTGGGCGCGGAGCCCGCGGGCGATGCGCCTGTCATTGCGCCGGTCCTCACCTATACGGTGCTTCCGGGCGAACACGATGTCCACGCGGTGTTCAAAGCGCTGACTGAGCTGGCGGACGAAGATCCCATGCTCGGCGTAAGCTGGAATACTCATCTGGAACAGATTCACCTGCAGTTGATGGGCGCCGTGCAACTCGAGGTCGTGCAGCGCGTGCTGGCCGATCGTTTTGGCCTTGCGGTCGAGTTTGAGCCCGGCGGCATTCTCTATAAGGAGACTATTTCGCAGCCGGTCGAGGGCGTGGGCCACTTTGAGCCACTGCGCCACTATGCCGAGGTGCATCTGCGTCTGGAGCCGTTGCCGGCGGGCTCGGGCGTGCAGTTTGGCACCGTGACCTCGACCGACGAGCTCGATCTTAACTGGCAGCGTTTGGCACTCACCAACGCCATGGAGCGCGACCACTTGGGCGTGCTGACCGGCTCGCCCATCACCGATGTGTGCATTACGCTCACGGGCGGCCGCGCGCATGCCAAACACACCGAGGGCGGCGATTTTCGCCAGGCCACGTACCGCGCGATTCGCCAGGGGCTCATGCAGGCGCGTGAGGCCGGCGCGGCGGTGCTGCTGGAGCCGTGGTACCACTTTGAGCTTGAGGTGCCGGGGGAGTGCGTGGGCCGGGCGCTCTCGGATGCCACGCGCATGGGTGCCGAGTACGAGCCACCGACGATGGCGGGCGACCGGGCAAAGCTTGTGGGTCGCGTACCGGCATCCGAGGTGCAGGATTATGCGCTGGAGGTGGCTGCCTACACGAGTGGTCGTGGGCATCTGTATCTAGAGTTCGCCGGCTATGCGGCTTGCCATGATGCCGAGCGCGTCATCGAGGCGGCCGCCTATGAGCCCGAGGCCGATCTGCCCAACACGCCCGACTCGGCCTTTTGCTTTCACGGCGCCGGCTACACGGTCAAATGGTACGACGTGCCCGCCGCGGCGCACGTAAAGATCGACCCCTCCACCTTCCGCCCCTGGCGAGCAGCAGACGCCGAGTTTTTCGGCCACATGTGACAAAGGGACAGTTCCTTTGTCACATGCTATTGGTATAACTCGGTATAAGTTGGTATAACTATTACCAGGGTTTGCCAATCCGAGGAGGCCGACATGAATCCAAATCCCTTTAAGCCCACGGCTGGCAAGCGGCCTCCGATACTCATCGGTCGCGAGTCGGTCATCGAAAATTTCGAGGAAGGGCTCGCTAACGGCGCCGGAGCGCCGGGCAGGCTCATGCTCATTACGGGGAACCGCGGCTGCGGCAAGACAGTTCTCCTGCGGGAGCTGCAACGTCTAGCCAGCGAGCGTGGATGGGCGGTTATCTCCGATTCCGCTTCGCTTGGCTTATGCGACCGCCTGGCCGATGCGCTTCGCTCGAATAAACCCGTTGTGACGTCAATGGAGTTCGGTCCGTCGTTTGGCCGGATGTCGGTCGAGGCGGCGCGAGCAAAGGGTGAAACGTTACGAGGGCTGGTCAACGAGCGCCTCAAGAAGCTCGGTCCAGGCAAGGGCATACTGTTTGCGATTGACGAGGCGCAATCGGCGTCTATCGAGGAACTGGCGGCTCTTGCCGTTCTCTATCAGCAGGTGCTCGGAGACCAGGATGCCACGGGCTTGCCCGATAGCGACCAGCGCGGTCTTGCGCTGGTGTTCGCCGGCTTACCCAGTATGGTTGACGACCTGCTCGAAGAGCCGAGCGTGACGTTTTTGCGGCGTGCCCAGCAGCGTACGCTGGGGGCGATATCTTTGCCCAAGGTGCGCGATTCATATGTCCAGACGGTCAAAGACGCTGGTCTTTACGTTGACGCGGAGACAGCGGACCTTGCGGCGCGCAAGAGCATGGGGCATCCCTACATGGTTCAGCTGGTGGGCTATTACATGTGGCGGTCTGCTGTCCGGCGTGGCTCGCAGGTCATTGAAGAGCGCGATGTCGAGGATGGTCATGCGGATGCCGTCTCCGAGTTCTACGAAGCGGTTGACGCGCCCCTGTATTACGGGCTGCGCAGTCCGCAACGCCTCTTTATCGAGACTATGGCTGCTGATGAGGGTAAACCGACGCGCATGGCGGATATCATTGAGCGCTGTGATCGCACCCAGAGCTGGGCGAGTAAATATCGCGCAAGCCTGATTCGCGAGCGCGTCATCGAGGCTGCCGGATATGGCCTCGTCCGGTTTACCGTGCCCATGCTGGGCGAGTATATCCGCGACCGCATTTTATGGCACGAGTAGGGTGATAAAGGTGACGGAACAGAAGATGAGCCCGCAGGCTATCGAGGTGCGTGGCGCGCGCGTCCACAACCTCAAGGACATCGATATCGATATTCCGCTGGGAAAGCTCGTGGGTATTGCCGGCGTGTCGGGCTCGGGCAAGAGTTCGCTGGCGTTGGGCGTCCTCTATGCCGAGGGCTCGCGCCGTTACCTGGAAGCACTTAGCACCTATACTCGTCGTCGCCTGACGCAGGCTGAGCATGCCCAGGTAGACGAGGTACTGCATGTGCCGGCGGCGCTCGCGTTGCATCAACGTCCCAGCGTGCCAGGTGTGCGCTCGACCTTTGGCACCATGACCGAGCTCAACAACAGCCTGCGACTGCTCTTTAGTCGCTGCGCCCATCACGTGTGCCCGCACTGCGGCGCGCGCGTGGATCCGAGCCTTAACGTTGCTGCGGGCCTGTCGCTCACGTGCCCTGCGTGCGGCCGCGAGTTCTACGCGCCGAGTGCCGAGGATTTGGCTTTCAATAGTGGTGGTGCGTGCCCTACCTGCGGCGGCACCGGTGTCATGCGCGAGGTGGACGAGGCGAGCCTGGTGCCCGACGAGTCCAAAACCATCAACGAAGGCGCGGTGCTTCCTTGGGGCACGCTCATGTGGGACCTGATGAAGCAAGTTGCCGGTGAGATGGGCGTGCGCACCGACGTGCCGTTTAACCAGCTCACGCCTCTAGAGCGCGACATCGTGTTCCATGGTCCGGCGGTTAAAAAGCACATTCTCTACGTTCCCAAAAACGGCGAGGGCGCCACGCCGCTCGACTTTACCTATTACAACGCCGTCTATACCGTTGAGAATGCGCTCGCCAAGGTTAAGGACGACAAGGGTCTCAAACGCGTTGCACGCTTTTTGCGCGAGGGGCCATGCCGTGACTGCGGCGGCACGCGTCTCTCCGAGGCCGCACGCCAGCCCCAGGTGCGTGGTATCAATCTGGCGCAGGCCGCGGCCATGACGCTTGGTGATGCGATCGAGTGGGTGCGCGGGGTGCCCGCATCCTTGCCGGCCGAGATGCGGCCCATGGCGACGGATATCTGCGATTCGTTTTTGAGCACGGCTCGTCGTCTGGTCGACCTGGGTCTCGATTACCTTTCGCTCGATCGCGCCGGTGCCACGCTCTCCACGGGTGAGCGCCAGCGTGTGCAGCTCGCCCGCGTGGTACGCAATCGATCGACGGGCGTGCTTTATGTGCTGGACGAGCCCTCGATCGGCTTGCATCCGGCAAATGTCGACGGCCTGGTTGGCGTGATGCGCGACCTGGTAGGCGACGGCAACACCGTGGTTGTTGTCGACCACGATACGCGCGTACTGGCGGAAGCTGACTATCTGGTCGAGATGGGCCCCGTTGCCGGAGCAGGTGGCGGTAACGTGATCGCTGCAGGTACGGTGGACGAGGTCGAACAATCGCGGGGCAGCCGCATCGCCCCGTTTTTGCGCGCAGAGTCCAAGCGCATGCGTCCGCAGGTGACTGACGAGGAAATGTTCGACCAGGGACATATCCGCATGGCAACCGATGCCATTCATACCGTAAAACCGCTCGAAGTCGATATCCCGCGCGGCCGTCTCGTCGCGGTGACGGGCGTTTCGGGCTCGGGCAAGACGACGTTGGTGCTCGAGACACTCATCCCGGCACTTAAGGCACAGGCAGCTGGCGAGCGTCTGCCAAGACACGTGCGTTGGGTCGATGCCGAGGGTATTGCCCGCGCAAATCTGATTGACGCTACGCCTATCGGCGCCAACGTGCGCTCGACGGTGGCGACTTATGCCGACATCCATGACGAGCTGCGTCGCGCCTTCGCCCGTACGCCCGAGGCCAAGGCAGCCGGCTACAAGGCGGGTGCCTTTAGCTACAACACCGGCGCCTTGCGCTGCCCTACGTGCGATGGCACGGGCTCGATATCGCTCGATGTGCAGTTTTTGCCCGACGTCGAGATCGTCTGCCCGGCATGTCGCGGTTCGCGTTATGCGGACACGGCTTCGCGTATCCATCGTGAGGGCAAGGACGGGAGCTTGCTTACGTTGCCGCAGCTCATGGACATGAATGTGGACGAGGCTATCGACGCCACGGTAGGACTCAAGAAGGTTCAGGCGCGCTTGCAGACCTTGCACGACCTTGGCTTGGGCTATCTCACGCTCGGTGAGCCCACACCGGCGCTTTCGGGCGGCGAGGCGCAGCGTCTTAAGCTTGCGAGCGAGATGGGCCGCGTGCAGGACGATGCCGTATTCGTGTTCGATGAGCCCACGATTGGCTTGCATCCGCTCGATGTTCAGGTGTTGCTGAGTGTGTTCGACGGCCTCGTTGCCAAGGGCGCCACGGTTATCGTGATCGAACACGATCTCGACCTTATCCGCAATGCCGATTACGTGATCGACATGGGCCCGGGCGGTGGCGACGCGGGCGGGCAAATCGTCTGCGCCGGAACGCCGGCGGATATCGCAGCTTGCTCCAAGAGCATTACCGGTCGCTACCTATAGGCAATGTGACAAAGGGACTGTCCCTTTGTCACATGTTGGCGAAGCCTGTTTGGCGTAGGGCCTCGTAGAGGACGATGGCGGCGCTGTTGGAGAGGTTGAGTGCACTGATGCGGTAGTCGTCCGGATTGACGAAGTTGCCGCAGATGTCCTGTTGAAGGATGGCCTCGTGGCTGTCCTCGGTATGTCCCAGCGATTCCTCGTGGGCTTCCCAGGCCTCGGCGTTGTCGAGTGAGTCACAATCGCGCAACATGGGGATGCGCTCGCAGCGCTCGGGCGCCGCGGCAAGCAGTGGCTCGGGAATGCCCGAGCTCTCGCTGCCAAAGACCAAGTAGTCGCCATCGCGGTAGGTACTCTGCGCATAGGTGCGGCGTGCCTTTTTGGACAGCAGATGCAGACGTTCGTCGGCAGGGGAGAGGCCGTTGCGCGCAAGGAAATCCTCCCAGCCGGCATAGGTCGTCACGTCCAAGTTTTGCCAGTAGCCCAGTCCGGCGCGACGCACCGTCTTGTCATCGAGCGAAAACCCCAGCGGCTCTACCAGATGCAGGCGGGCGCCGGCAACCACGCAGGTGCGGCCGATATTGCCCGTATTGGCCGGAATCTCGGGCGCATACAGCACGATGTTGAACATGAATCTCCTTGGCTCAGAACGAAAAACCACCACGAAGGGCACCTTCGTGGTGGTTTAGCGGCTACGTAGGCGGAAAAATGCCCGCTTGGATAAACCTAGGCGCGGTGCCAGTCGGACAGGCAGGCATCGAGGGAGGCGATGAGCGCATCCTTGTCCATGTGACGGCCGATGATGCACAGGCTCGTCATGCGGTCGCCCGTCTCGTCGTCCCAAATTTGCATGATCTCGGGGTTCTCGTCGATGATCTTCTGCTTCTCGCCCTCGGGCGCGGAGTCAACGAACAGACCGTTCTCCATCAGGCGCATCTGGTGGCCGGCCTGCTCAAACATGTAGCACATGTCCGGATTGCCGGTCTGCCACAGCGGACCCTTGACGCGAATGACCTCGTCGGGCCACTCCTGCTCAACAAAATCGGTGAACTTCTGCAGGTCAAACGGCTTGCGGCGCGAGTAAACAAAGGTCTCGATGTCGTACTCGAGCACCTCAGGGTCATCGTGCTCCTCGGGATGCTCCATGGCATCGATCCAGGCGGCGGAATTGTAGGCGCGCATAAAGTCGAAGCGGTCGGTGTCGAGCAGCTCCTCCATGGGGACCTCGCCGTTTTGGGCCTCGACGATCACGGCATCTTTCTGCAGGCTGCGCACGATGGCCTTGAGCTCGGCGATCTGCTCAGGGCTCACGGTATCGGTCTTGTTGAGAATCAGCGTGGAGCAGAACTCGATCTGCTGGATGAGCAGGCTCTCGATGTCGTCCTCGTCGATATCCTCTGCCAGCAGGTCGCGACCGCCGTTGAACTCGTCGTACATGCGGGCGCAGTCGACCACGGCCACGATGTTGTCGAGCGCGAGCTTGGGCTCGCCGCCCACCTTGGCCTCGTCGCAGAAGCTCGAGATGGTGTAGGCGATGGGGATAGGCTCGCAAATACCCGATGCCTCGATGATGATGTAGTCGAAGTTGCCCGAATCGGCGATGCCCTGCAGCTGGTTGGCAAGGTCGTCCGAAAGCGTGCAGCAGATGCAGCCGTTGGTGAGCGGGATGAGGTCGTCGGTCTCGGAAAGGCCACCGTCGGCGATAAGGCTGGCGTCGACGTTGATCTCGCCGATGTCGTTGACGATCACGGCGGCGCGGATGCCGCCGTCGTTAGCGAGGATGTGGTTGAGCAGCGTGGTCTTGCCGGCACCGAGGTATCCGGTAAGCATGATGATCTTCACGGGTTTGTTGGGCATGTGCCCTCCTTTGTTAGACATGGCTTACAGTTGAATCTTATGCCAAACGCCTGCTCTTATACCCACGCGCCGGCAAATAACACAAGCTACTCCCAGGCTCCCCATACATCGGGGCAATAACCGACGGTGGCCTTTTTGCCGTTGCGCACGATGGGCTCGGCTAGAACCTGCTGGTTCTCGAGCAGCTTGTCGAAGCGCTGACTGGGGGTAAGGTGCTGGATGAGCGCGAGCGTCTCCTCGTCCTTGGTTTTGGGATTGAGCAGCTTGTCGATGCCGCCGACCGCCTGCATCACGCTCGTGAGCTCGCCCTTGCTCATCTCCTTTTCCTTAAGGTCAATAAACTGCACCTTAATGCGGCGCTCCTTAAAAAAGCGCTGCGCCTTCTTGGTATCGAAGGACTTTTTGGTGCCAAAAATCTGCACGTTCATGTATTTGTTCCGCCGTTCTACCTGATGAAGTTGGTCGTTGCTCGATCTGCCTCGGGTGCGTTGATGCCGGCGGCCTGTCCTGCCTCGATACAGCGAAGGAGCCAGGCCATGTTTTTGCCGATGTTGCGCATGGTGGCAAGGCCCTCGGCGTCCCCATTGGCGTCGCCGGGCACGCGACCAAACACGTTGTTCCAGTACGTGGAGGCAACCACGGGCATCTGGTTGATGGTGAAGTACTTGTTGAGTACGTCGAAGGTCGTCGACGTGCCGCCGCGACGGGCGACGGCGATGGCAGCGCCCGGCTTGTGCGCAAAGGCCTTGCTGCCGGCATAGAAGGCGCGATCGAGGGCCGAAAGGATGCGGCCGCTGGGGTGCGCATAGTAGACAGGTGAGCCAAAAACAAAGCCATCTGCCTGCTCGGCGGCAGCGATGAGCTCGTTCACTACGTCATCGTCAAAGGTGCAGCGACCGCCAAGCTTGCCGCACTGGCCGCAACCGATGCAATCGCGAATGGGCTTGGCGCCCAGCTGAAACACCTCGGTATCAATGCCTTCGGCATTGAGCTGCTCGGCGACCTCGGCGAGTGCGCGGGCGGTGTTGCCGTTTGCCTTGGGGCTGCCATTGACCAAAAGAACCTTCATCACAAACTCCCTCTGCTTTTGGTGACTTCTGCAGAGGATTATCGCACGATGGGGGAGGCGGCGCGGGCGCGGTGCTAATCCAGTTTGGTACCTGGCACCTGCACGGCTTTCCCGAGCAACGCTTTGAGCTCGTTCAAAATGGAAACGGGCTGTCGGTCAACGCTGTTCAGATGGAGCGTGGCCACGCGAATGGGCGGCTGATATTCAAGCGAGCCGATGAGCACGGGAGAACCCAGGAATCGTTCGATTTCGTTTGCGAGCTCGTCGATTGCCTCGGGGCCGAGCTCATCGAAAAGCGCCACGAACATTGGTCCCGTCGAGCGGAACAGGCGACCCTTGCCGCGCGAACAATCCATGAGGCAGGCGGCGCTTTCGGCGAGCACGCGGTCGCCTGCATCGAATCCAAAGCGGGCATTGACTTCGGCGATATCGTCGACCTTAATGGCAATAAAGCCTGCCTTGCGCGCCACGCGACGCATTTCGCCAATGGCGTTGACCAGGGCGTGAATATCGCCCAAGCCGGTCACGGAATCGGTCGTATCTGCCAAGCTTCGGTTGATGATAATGCCCACATACATGCCGGGCTCGGTATCGGTGCCGTCCAAGCGGTAGCCCGTGCAGTCGCAAAGCACGTATTTTCCGGTGGCATCCATTACGCGATACTGCATGTAGTGGAAGTGCCACGTGCCGTTTATCACCATGTCGAGCTCGACACGTACGTTGTCGCGGTCCTCGGGATGAACGCGGGCGAGCCACATGTCGAGTGAGTTAAAAGGGTGCTGGGAGGGCAGGTCAAAATCGCGCACGGCGTTAACCGACCATTGCGATTCTCCCGTATCGAGATTGAGGATAAACGGATAGCGCGTCTCGGAGCTCATGGAGATCGCTTGGAACACCCGGTCGTTGCAGGGAAGCTGATCGACGATTGGGCGTTGCGGCGCGTCATCGTCTTTCGGTTGCTGCACACGATGCATAAGCTTATAGCGATACATCTTGCGATCGGCATCCATTGTCATCTGGCGACGCGTGTCGCCAGCAAGTGGATCGACGCGCGAGCAGCCAAAGCTAAAGCTGCCGATCATGGGCGCCTTGCCACCTGAGCTCGCCTCGATCAGCCTGGTACGTACCTGCTCCAAGCGCTGCTCGAGTTCAATCTCGTTTGCGGAGAGCGAGATGAGCACAAACTCGTCTCCACCGATACGGAACAGCATCTCATCGTGCTCCATGGTTTCGGAGAGCGTGCGGCAGATGCTCAGAATATAGCGATTGCCTTCGGCGTGGCCAAACCTATCATTGCAATGCTTGAGATGGTCGATGTCAATATAGGCGCAGGTGAAGGGGTCGCCTTTGCGCCAGAGTTGCTCGACGTGACGGTCGAATCCGTTGCGGTTGCCCAAGTTGGTGAGCGGATCGATATAGGCGTTGCGCTCAAGCAGCTGGCGCTCTTGTTGCAGGATGGCATGCGTCTTTTGCAGTTGCTCGCCAACGGCGCGTAGCCCAGCAGGCAGCGCGGCAACATCGAGTTCGGCGGTCGAGACGCCGTTCGCAAGTCGCTGAAGATAGGCAATAATCGATTGCTCGCCCAGGCGATACGACTCGTTCATGATGGATAACCTCCTTGGGCGGAACAACGGTTTGTATCATATCCCCAATTCGGTTTGAATTGGGGATATAAGTTAGCTAATGGAGACAAATATCCCCTTCGACGGTGGCGTTTTGCGCGCGAGCGTATCAGTTGTTATTGCCGCCATCGAGCAATGCCTCAAAATCCTTCGCCTGCATGGGGCGGTAGTAGAGGAAGCCCTGAGCGTAGCGGGCGCCCATTTGTCGTAGCATGTTCGCCTGCTCATTTGTCTCGACGCCTTCGACCACGACGGGCAGATGGAGCGACTGCGCCATTTCGAGCATCGATGAAATGATTTGCGTGCTGCGGCCTTGATCGCGGTCGGTGGGCACAAAGGTGCGGTCGAGCTTGATGACGTCGACGTTGACGTTCTTGAGCATCGCGAGCGTGGACTGGCCGGTGCCAAAATCGTCCATGTAGGTCGAGAAGCCACGGGTGTGCAGATCCGCGGTCAGCTTATCCACGGCCTCGGACTCTCCGGTATAGGCGGTCTCGGTGATCTCGATGTGCATGAGTTCGGGCGGCAGGTTGTACTGGGCGGCGAGCGACCCCATATGCTCGGCGACATCGCAGGCAAGAATGTCTACGCGCGACACATTGAGGGAAATCGGAACCACGCGAAGTCCTCGATTGAGGCGCTCGCGGAGCCACATGGCGACGCCCTGCCAAACATATTTGTCGAGCGTCACTACAAAGCCGCTTTCCTCGAGTGCGGGGATAAACGTTGCGGGCGAAATGAGAGAGCCGTCCTTGTTAATCCAGCGGGTGAGTGCTTCGGCGCCAATAATCTCGCCGGTTTCCATATCGACCTGGGGCTGAAGATAGTACGTGATGCGACCATTTGACAGCGCGTACTGGAATTCGGTCAGCGTGCGGTTGAACACGATTTCGCGCTTGTACTCCTCGGGGCAAAAAATGGCAATGCGCTCCTTAAAGTCGTTTTTTGCGCGCCGATTGGTAAACATGGCCTTTGCCTGCGCATCGATGGTGATCTCCTCATTGGAATCGATGGGGTAAACGCCCATGGACGGCCAAAAACCTACGCCGCCATCATACCTGGCTACTGCCTCGCGAACGCGGTTGTAGATTTGATGGACGGTGATGTGCTTAAAGGGGATGAGTACGCAAAAGTCATCTTGGCCCCAGTACCCTGCGACGCCCATGTCGGCATTCTCGATGTCCTTGAGGACCGTGCCCACATCGGCAAGCAGGCGGTCGCCTTCGGCCTGTCCATACCATTCGTTAAACAGGCGCATGTGGCCCATGTCGACCGTGGCGATGCACCAGGCGCCGTCGCGTCTTGCCTCGAGAAAAGCGTTGGCGCGCCGCATAAACTCGCTGGGTCGATAGAGACCCGTGAGCGAGTCGATACGTTCGGCGATGGCGCTTTTGCGCTCAGCCTCGGGTATGGGGAGGCTGTCGTTGGGAACAAGTCCGCCGGCCGTGCGAAGGCGACGGTTGAGTTCGCCTAAAACGGCGGTCGCTTGATGGGTTAAGTGCTCGTAAAAGGCCGGGACGACAAGGCAGACGGGAGTAATGGTGTCGCCTGCGATTCGAACAGGAGCGAAAACGGCCTCTTTAAGGTGGCGGGTCAGTTGCTCGAATGCCTCGTGGTCTAGGTCGTTGCTGAGCACGACGAACTGAACGCTTCGTGAACGGTAGACCCGGCTCCTGCCGCGAGTGATCGACAGCATACGGCCTGCGTATTCGGCAAGCATGTTGTCGACGGCCTCGGCCCCGTAGAGCTCGTTGAGCTTTGTCGTGCCACGAACGCGCACCGCTATAAGCCCTGTCTCGCAACGATCGCGGCGGCAGGCGTCGATGGCGTTGGCCAGCATGCGCTGCGTTCCGAGGCCTGTGGCGGCGTCGACGGTTTCGGCAAGTGAGTGGTTGACGAGCTCGCCGACATAGAGCGAGGGGACATTTCCGTCGCCGTCGATACGAAACCCGCGAGCACGGCAAAGGACGTAGTCGCCTGTGGCGTTGCGCACACGATACTGCATGACGCGACGGTGCTTGGTGCCGTTGTAGACTTGGTCGATGTCGTTGATGCAGGCCTCAAGGTCGTCGGGATGGACGCGCGTTTTCCAGTAATCGCGACAGTTGTCTATGTGCTCCGAGGGAAGGCCAAGATCGCGCAAGGCACCTTGTGACCAAAGGGTGCGATGTTTGTCCAAGTTCTCGATAAAGAAATATCGGCCCTCATTGAGCATCGAAAAGGCGTCAAAAATTCGATCGCTTATTTCGAAGTCGTCGGCGTGAACTTGCGTGATATTGCGTCGATCGAGGTGCATGGCATGACGTAGCTTGTAGTCGTACATGCGATGGTCGGCATCGAGCGTCATGCGATTGGAAGCTTCGCCCAGGGCGGGGTCGGCATGTGACACTCCGTAGCTAAACGAGTGGGGCATCTCGGAATCGTTGTTTTTGAGCAGAACCGTTCGGCAGTGTTTCAGACGTTCGGCGAGGTCGTCCTCGGTTGCAATCGTAGATAGGATGGCAAACTCGTCGCCGCCTATGCGAAACGCCGCTTCGCCCACCTTCATATACAGATTAAGATAGAGACTTACCTGCAAGATATAGCGGTTGCCCTCGTCATGTCCAAAGACGTCGTTGCAGTGCTTGAGATTGTCGATATCGATGAACGCCATGGTAACGGGGGCGTCCTGCTCCCAGAGCTCCTCGAGGGAACGGGCAAAGCCGCCGCGGTTGCCAAGCCCAGTAAGCTGGTCGGTAAAGGCAGCCCTGATCAGATCTTCCTGCCGCTCGAGAAGGTCACGGATGGTCTTTTCGAGCGTTTCGGTGTAATTGCTGACAGTATCCATGTTCTAAGCGGCTTTCTGAGGTCGGGGCGGATTGCGTCGGGCGAGCTCGTTGTGTACATGCATCGTTGCTCAGCGCTTTGCATGTATCCAGGCCCCGCCTTGCCGCGTTGTTGAGTTAATTTGCCGGCTAATGTTCGCTGTTGATAACAGCTGAGTAGTGTAAACAATAGTGCACAATTATATATGGGTGCACATGCTGTGGGCGGCTATTATTCGACAAGCGGTAGCGCGACGATGCGATGTTCGATAAAAATGCGACTGGGACGATATATGTTGACGGGTATACTTGTCCCGTTTGAATTTGTGGGGACGGAGATGGTCGCATGGCACAGTCAAATACGACGCGCACGGTGGGGCTGGCACTCGAGGGAGGCGGCTACCGCGGTATGTATACGGCGGGCGTGCTCGACGTTTGGATGGAGCACGGCTTAACTTGCGACCATATGGTGGGTGTCTCGGCGGGCGCGGCGTTTGGCTACAACTTTAAATCGCGCCAGATCGGCCGCGCCATTCGCTACAACAAGGCCTATTGTGCCGACAAGCGCTACGCAAGCGTGACCAGCTGGCTGCGAACCGGCGATATGTTCAATGCCGACTTTGCTTATCACGAGGTGCCCATCGAGCGCGATCCCATCGACCTGGAGACATATCGCGCCTGCCCCATGCGGTTTACGTGCGTGTGTACCGATATCGAGACGGGCAAGGCCGTCTACCACGACCTGCCCTATGGCGATGAGAGGGATATCGAGTGGATTCGGGCATCGTCAGCGATTCCTGTGGCGACGCGTCCTGTCGCCATTGAGGGCCGCAAGTACCTGGATGGTGGCGTGGCTGATTCCATTCCCAGCGCTTGGTTGTTTGCGCAGGGGTATGACCGCAATATCGTGGTGCTCACGCAACCGGCGGGCTTTGTGAAGCAGCCCAACAGCGTGATGCCCATGCTGCGTCGCGTGTTCCATCACTATCCGGAGTTTGTCGCAGCGCTCGAGCATCGGCATGAGGTCTACAATGCCACGCTCGATGATTTGGCGCGTCGTGAGGCCGCCGGCGATATCTTTGTGGTGCGTCCGAGCGAATCGGTGAAGGTGCCGTCGCTGTGTCGCGAGCCCGATGAACTTGAGCGCATCTACCAGATTGGTCGCCGCGATGCGGAGGCGACCTTGCCGGCACTGGAGGCATATCTGGCAGGGTAGAGGCTGCTGCCGCCATCTCGGCGGAAAGCGCATCCCAGTTTGGACGTCCATTCTGGGATGCGCTTTCCGCTATTGAAGATATGAGGCTGCAGAGCGGCTACTCAGCCTATGCCTGCTGCCAGGTGTCGACGAGCTCCTTGGCCGCGGCGTAGGGGTCATCGGCGCTGCAGACGGCACTCACCACAAAGAAGCCGTCGACGCCGGTGGCCTTGAGCTGCGGCAGATCGGCCGTCTTGACGCCGCCGCCCACCACGATGGGCACGGGGCTTGCCGCGTGGAGTGCGGCCAGGTCCTCAAAGCTCTTGGTGATGATAGAGCCGTCGGCCGCGCGTCCGCAGTCGCGCTTGGTCTCGGTCTCGTGGAGCGGGCCGATGCCCAGGTAGTCGACCAGGCTCATGTCGGCGGTCTTGACGTACTCGAGCATCTCCTCACAACGGGCCGAAAGGCCCACGATGGCGTCGGGGCCCAGCAGCTTGCGACAGACCTCGACGGGAATATCGCTTTGGCCCACGTGCACGCCGTCGACGGCAATACCCTGCTCGCGCGCGGCGAGTACACAGTCCAGACGGTCGTCGATGAGCAAGGCAACCTGACCGGTCTTGCCAGCCTGTGCGATTGCCTGCGCGGCGTCGCCGGTCAGCGCGATGATCTCGCGGGCGCTTGCCACCTTGGAGCGCACCTGGATGCAGGTAAAGCCGGCGTCGAGCGCCTGGGCCACCACATCGCCCACGGGGCGCCCGAGCGTGTTTTCGGGGCCGAGTACCAGATAGGCCGAGATATCAAGGTTGTCGCGGATGCTCATCGTGCTTCCTCCTGCTTTTTGATCTGCGCTTCCATGCGTTCAAGCTTGCCGGTCATGGTGTCGGTAAATCCGGGCCGAATATCGGCTTTGAGCACGACTTCGGTGCGGATGCCCTTGCTCGCCAACACAAAGGTTGCGTCGCGCACGACCTGCATGACCTCGTCCCAGTCGCCCTCGATCTCGGTGAACATCGAGGTGGTGCGGTTGGGAAGGCCGCTCTCGCGAATGACGCGCACGACCTCGGCGACCTCGGCGGATAGCTCATCGCCGGTGCCGCATGGGGCGATGGCCACAGCGACGAGCGTGTTCATGCCGGCATTGGTTGCGGGCTCGGACATGGCTTATGCCTCCTCGAGCTCGAGTCGGTTATCGGCGATGTCCTGGGCGCTCGCGCGGTAGAGCTCATCGATAAAGGCGACCTTAAAGCTTGCCGGGGCATCGGCGACGGCGGCAGCACGCGTGCCAGCGACGTTGTAGACGGCGGTGCCGCAGACTGCCGCCGTAAACGGATCGGCGGCGCAGGCGTACACGGCCAGCACGCCGCCCTGCGAGCAGCCGCAGCCGGTGATCTTGGACATGAGCGGGCTGCCGCCGTGGGACTTGGCCACGGTCGTGCCGTCGGTGATCAGGTCGACTTCGCCCGAGACGACTACGGCGCCACCGGTGTAGCGGGCGAGCGCCACCGCGGCATCGCGGGCGGCGTCTACCGTGTCGGTGGTATCGACACCGCGTACGCGGCTCAGATCGGCCGCCTCGCCCTCAAGACCCCACAGGCCGGCGAGCGCGATAATCTCGGAGGCGTTGCCGCGTACGATGGCGGGCTTGTACTGCTTGAGCTCGTTTACCAGCTGGGTGCGCAGGCTGCCGATACCCAGGCCCACCGGATCGAGCACCCAGGGCTTGCCGGCGTCGTGTGCCGCCTTCGCCGCGCGGGGAATCGTCTGCTCGTAGATAGGGAAGAGCGTGCCCATGTTGAGATAGATGGCGCCGCCGCCGGCAACGAGCGCTTCGCCCTCGTCGGGCAGATAGACCATGGCGGCCGATCCGCCCACGGCGAGCTGCGCGTTGGCGACAAAGTCGATCGTCACCGTGTTGGTGATGGAGCCGGCCATCGGATTGGTGGCGCGAATTTCCTCTACGGCCTTGACCATATGTTGCTTAAGCTGTTCCGAATCAATCACTGCACATGCCTCCTTGGCATAGAAAAGGGGCGCTGTGCATAGACAGCGCCCCTGTAAAGGCGGCATGCTCCCTACGCCAGCATTAACTGACAGGTTCAAAGGATTGGGCCCCATGCCCTCTCAGCCTTGTGGTTTGCACCGCCGGCACTCCCGCATCGAATCTGTTGTTCCCTATACTAGCGCACCGTTACAATGGTTACGATGAAAATGACTGGGGGACTCTATGATCAAACTTGTGCTGACCGATATGGACGATACGCTGATTCCAGCCGGGCATGACGGCGCCAGCGACTACGCCATTGAGGGTATTCATGCCATGCAGGCGGCGGGTCTGCACTTTGGGCCGGTTTCGGGTCGTCAGCCGTCCGCGATGGGCTGGATGTTCAAAAACCGTTCCGAGTGTTTTTCGACCGGTGCGTTCTGTAACGGCCAGGTGATGTTTGTGGACGGCGAGGTGGTAGCCTCGCATGCGACCGGCAACGCCGCCCTTATGCGTTTGGCTGACTACTTGGAGCAAGAGACCGACGATACGTACCTGAAGGTCTACAGTCTGGGTGATGATTTTTTGGACAACGATGCCTATTGCGTGACGAGCGATCCCGAGCGCGTGCGTCGCGCCATGGAGTCGGGCGGCAACGCGTGGCTCAAAGGCGAAGAGGCCCCGTGCCGCCCCGTCGTCGATGAAACGCCGGTGTTTAAGGCGAATATCTGGAGTGCCCGTTCACGTGAGGAGCTCGCGGAGCTACGCGAGCGCGTTGCCGCTGAGGTGCCGGAACTCTCGCTTGTGTTTCCCAACAACCGTGTGCGCCTGTTTGACATCCTTCCGGCCGGTTGGGACAAGGGCTGCGCTGCGCTGGAGCTGGCGCGCGCTTTGGGCCTGACGCCCGATGAGGTGGCTGTATTTGGCGATTCCGATAACGATCTGCCCATGATCGATGCCGTTCCCAACTCCGTTGCAGTCGCCAATGCCAATGAGGCCGTCACGGCTGCCGCGCGCTGGCATATCGGCGCTGCGGCAGACGATGCGGTCGCCGGAGTCCTGCATCAGATTGCCGCCTGCGCCGCGACGGGGGAGATGCCGCCGTTTATGCGCCTGCCGGGTGCTGCCGACGCGAATCTCACGAACAGCTAAGGAGACAGCCATGAAGCTTCAGCAGCTCAGGTATGTCGTCAAAGTTGCCGAATGCGGCAGCATCACCGAGGCCTCGCGCCGGCTCTTTGTGTCGCAGCCTTCGATTACCGCGTCGATTCGCGATCTCGAAAACGAGATGGGTGTGCACATCTTTGAGCGCACCAACAAGGGCGTCATTGTGTCCGAGGAAGGCGAAACCTTCTTGGGCTACGCGCGTCAGGTGCTCGACCAGGCCGACCTACTCGAGGGCAAGTACAAAGGCACGTCCGAGCAGGTGCCGCACTTTAGTGTGAGCTGCCAGCATTATTCCTTTGCCGTTAACGCGTTTGTAGACGTGATCCGCGAGTTCGATGCCGCGCGTTACGACTTTACCCTGCGCGAGGAGCAGACCCACGAGATTATCGAGGATGTCGCGCATATGAAAAGCGAACTGGGCATCCTGTACTTATCCGAGCATAACCGCGAGGTCATCGAGCGCATGCTGGCGGCCAACGAGCTCGTGTTCGAAGGACTCTTCTGCGCCGCGCCGCATGTCTTCGTGTGCGCCGACCATCCGCTGGCGGGTCGCTCGAGTGTGACGCTCGAGGACTTGGAAGACTACCCGTTCCTGTCCTATGAGCAGGGCAGCTATAACTCGTTTTATTATTCCGAGGAGCTGACCTCGACCTTTGAGCGTCGCAAGAATATCCGCGTGCGTGACCGTGCGACGTTGTTCAATTTGGCCATGGGCCTTAACGGTTACACGGTGTGTTCGGGCGTGATCAGCCATGAACTTAACGGCCCCGGTATTATCTCGATTCCGCTCGATGTGGACGAGTATATGGAGATCGGCATTATCACGCGCAAAAATACGACGCTCACGCGCTATGGGCAGGCCTATATCGACGCGATTCGTCAGCATATTTAGCTCACTTCGAGATATCCATGTGAGGCTGAGTCCCGCTGTTGCTCGGTATAGAAAAAACTAATAACAAACCTATATAAACATATATTTTACGATAACCACATGAGCGCTCATACTCTGTCTCGATAAAGCAACCAATGCAAAGGGAGATATCTATGAGCACTTCGATTCAACCGAACGCGCCGTTTCGCGCCGATATCGTCGGCAGCTTTCTTCGTCCGCAGGCTGTAAAGGACGCCCGCGCCTCCTATGTCGCGGGTAAACTCGACGCTTCCGGCCTTAAGGCCGTCGAGGACGATGCCATTCGCGATTTGGTGGCCAAGCAGAAGGCCGCCGGCCTGCAGGTGATCACCGATGGCGAGTTCCGCCGCAGCTACTGGCACCTCGATTTTATGTGGGGCCTTAACGGCATTGAGCGCCGCACCTCACGCACGGGTTATATGTTCCATGATGAGGAGACGACGGCCGACACCGCCGTGGCTACTGGTCCCATTAGCGGCGAAAACCACCCGTTCGTCGAGCATTTTAAGTTCGTCAAGGCGCTCGAGGAGGAGGGCCAGGTCGCGCGGCAAACCATTCCGGCGCCGATCCAGACGTTCTCCGAGGTCACGCTCGATCGCTGCGACGGCCAGCAGGAAAGCCTGCGCGCCGTCTACAAGACCGACGAAGATCTCGCCGATGCCATCGCCGCGGCATATCGCACGGTGATCGCCGACCTGTATGCCGCGGGCTGCCGCAACATCCAGTTTGATGACTGCACCTGGGGCATCTACTGCGATGCCGATTTTGTCGCCAAAACCGGCATGAGCCCGGTCGACCTGCAAAAGGTAAGCGAGCTGGGCGTGGCGCTCAACAATGCCGCCATCGCGGGCAAGCCCGACGATTTGGTTATCAACACGCACGTATGCCGCGGCAACTACCACTCCACCTATGCTTTTGAGGGTGGCTACGACCCCATCGCGCCGTACCTGTTTACGCGCGAGGACGTCGATGCGTTCTATCTGGAGTTCGATACGCCGCGCGCCGGTGGTTTTGAGCCGCTCAAGTACGTTGCTCCCGGCAAGAAGGTCGTGTTGGGCCTGGTGACCACCAAGGCCGCTGAGCTTGAGGACGAGGATGCCATCGTCGAGCGTATTCACGAGGCTGCAAAGTATGTTCCGCTCGAGAACCTGTATCTGTCGCCCCAGTGCGGCTTTGCCAGCTGCGAGATTGGCAACAAGCTGACCGAGGACGAGCAATGGGCAAAGATCGCGCTGGTCAAGCGTATTGCCGAGCGCGTTTGGAAGTAACGCTACCGCTTGCAGGTGACGGCGCGCGCGAGACATGACGTATCACGTACAATGGTCCGGATCGTATCGTTCGGGCAGGTTATCCGATATGCCTGATCGCCCTTCCATCATGAAAGGACTTCCATGTCCCAATCCTCGACGCCCGCCGTATCTAAACTCGAGGAGACTGTCGAATAGTAGTTGTGTTCAGCTAAATCAAAAAATGGCGTCCATGCGCATGTACGCGTGGACGCCATTTTTAATGCGTCAGTATCCAGTGGATGCCGCGCGCCATGCGCAGGTCAGTTTGGGCAAAATGATTGCCGGGGTTGAGCTCCAGCGTTGTTGGGATGTCGCGCTCGATAAACAGCTCTTCCATCGCGCGCGTATCGTCGAGTACGTGCCGCATCATGCGGTTGGGCGTCTTGGTTTCCTTTTTACCGAGCGACAGATAGGCGGCGTCGGGCGTAGCTGTTATCGTGCGCTCGCGCGCGTAGTCGATAAAGCCGGGGAACCACAACGACCCCGATGCACTCGCTGCGCGCTCAAAGACATCTGTTTGCCAAAGTGCCCACAGTGAAAAAAGACCCGCCAACGAGTAGCCGGCAATGCCGCGCCAGGTGGGCGGGCAGGGAAGTGATGATTCGGCCTCTGGGATTATCTGATTCAGCAGTTCATCGAGAAACTCAGACGCCTGTCCGCCAAAGGGCTCGGCATCTCGTATAGTTCCGTCGCATTCCCAGGGGCTCAGCTCGCGATTCCAATCGAGCCCTCCAATGGCGACAAGGTTGAACGGCGGGCAGTCGAGCTCTCGGCAGCGCTCGTAGACTTCACTACCGTCGCCCATAACCACGGGGAGGTAGATGACGGGCGCGCCTTCCGTGCACTCTGAATAAACGGTTATCTGCTTATGATGCGCTTCCAAGGCAGGCTTCTCTCGGTGTTGTGATATCGACAGTCTCAATTGTCGCACGCTGGCACGGGGGCAGACGCTAAAAGAAAGGCGCAGAGCCGCTCGATGCGACTCCGCGCCTTGTTGTTTTGTTTTAGCAGACTATGCCGTTACGCCACGAAGAAGTAGACGAGGAAGGCGAGGGCTGCGATCCACATGAGCGGCTTGATCTTGGAGGCCTCGCCCTTAAAGAGTGCGACGATCACGTAGGCGATAAAGCCCAGACCAATGCCGGCAGAGATGGAGTAGGTGAAGGGCACGCCGGCGACAATCATGAACGCCGGGAAACCCTGCGACACGTCGGACCAGTCGATCTCGGAGGCCTCGCTCATCATGAGGTAGCCGACGTAGACCAGAGCACCACAGGTGGCGGCGCTGGAAACGATGGTGACGATGGGGGAGAAGAACGCGGCGAGAATGAACAGCACGCCGGTGGTGACGGAGGTGAGGCCCGTGCGGCCACCGTCGGCAGCGCCAGAGGTGGACTCGACGAAGGTGGTGATGGAGGAGACGCCCATGAAACCGCCCACAGCAGCGGCGGCGGAGTCGACGATCAGGATCTCCTTGATATTCTCGACGTTGCCGTCGTCGGTGAGGAACTCGCCCTGCTTGGCCACGGCCATCGCGGTGCCCATGGTGTCGAAGAAGTCACTCATGAGCAGCGAGAACGAGATGACGAGGAGCGCGGGGTCTGTAAGGACCTTGACGATGGCGGGCGCGCCGCCGGCGTCGGCGATGGGGCCACCGATGCTCGAGAAGTCGAGCGGGGCGATGATACCGGTCGGAGCCTGGGTCACACCTAGGGGGATACCGGCGATGACGGCGACGACGATGCCGATGAGCAGCGAGCCGGGGACGTTGCGGCAGGCGAGGGCGACCGTCACCAGGATGGAGATGATGCCGACGATGAAGGTGGGGGAGGTGATGTCGCCCAGACCGACGAGTGTACCGGCGCCAGCGGTGATAATGCCGGCATCGCACAGGCCAATCATGGCGATGAACAGGCCCAGACCCACCGAGATGGCGTGACGCAGGACAACCGGGATGGCGTCCATGATGGCCTCGCGCAGGCCACAAAGCACGAGCAGCAAGATGACGATACCCTCGAGGAAGATGACGCTCATGGCCACGTGCCAGTCACCGCCGCAGACGGTGGTGGTGATTCCGGCGATCATCGCGTTGACGCCTAAGCCCGACGCGCAGGCGAGCGGGCGGTTGGCGAAGATGCCCATGCAGATGGTCATGATGCCGGCGCCCAGGCAGGTGGCGCAGGCGAGCGCTCCCGCATCGATGCCAGCGCCCGAGAGCACCGCGGGGTTGACGGCGATGATGTAGGCCATCGCCAGGAATGTTGTCAGTCCAGCGCGGAGTTCGGTCCCGATTGTGGACTTGCGCTCACTGACGTGAAAAAGTTCGTCCATGCATACCCTTTCCTTGTTCGGCCCCGAGTTTAGGCCGATTGACACGAACTCAACTACTATAGCCCCTTTACGACGCTGTTGTTCCTCGCATGTTGATGTTCGGCGCTTGGTTGATTTCCGATCTCAGCCGAACACTTTGAGCGGATAGGCCGTTCCCGCAGTT
>UQYA01000013.1 GCA_900545165.1 uncultured Collinsella sp. | reverse complement strand
GCCTTATCGTCGGCAGCGTCAGATGTGTATAAGAGACAGTCTCGGGGTCGCGATACTTGATGTTGGCGCGGCGAGCCTGGAAGTCACCGCAGTTGGAGCAGGAGCTGATCTCCTTGTAGGCGT
The DNA here is from genome assembly GCA_900545165.1 of uncultured Collinsella sp. Classification (GTDB taxonomy): domain Bacteria; phylum Actinomycetota; class Coriobacteriia; order Coriobacteriales; family Coriobacteriaceae; genus Collinsella. Next base: position 26,981 of record UQYA01000013.1, on the reverse strand, counting down.
TGTAGCTCGGCAGCCAGACCTCGACGTCGTAGGTCTGACGGGCAGAGAAGCCCAAGTCGCCGGTGCACAGGCTAATCACGCGATACGGAAGGCCCAGCTGCTGCAGCAGATACTCGGCCTCGGCGGTCATGCTCTCGAGCTCCTCGTCGGACTCCTCCGGCTTAGCGAACTTGACCATCTCGACCTTGTCGAACTCGTGCTGACGGATGATGCCGCGGGTGTCGCGACCGGCGGAACCGGCCTCCTCACGGAAGCAGGGGGTGAAGGCGGTGTAGCGGCGCGGCAGGGTGTCGGCATCGAGGACCTCGCCGGCGTGCAGGTTGGTGAGCACGACCTCGGCGGTGGGGATCAGGAAGTTGTCACCCGAGACGTGATAGGCGTCGTCCTCGAACTTGGGCAGCTGACCCGTGCCAAACATGGTCTGACGCTTGACGACGATGGGCGGCCACCACTCCTTGAAGCCACGGCTCGTGTGCGTGTCCAGGAAGAAGTTGATAAGGGCGCGCTCCAGGCGGGCGCCGGCGCCACCGAGAACGGTGAAGCGGCTGCCGGAGAGCTTGTTGCCACGCTCGAAGTCGAGGATGTCGAGGTCGGTGCCCAGATCCCAGTGCGGCTTAAAGTCGAAGTCGAACTCGCGCGGGGTGCCCCAACGACGGCGCTCAATGTTCTCGTCCTCGTCCTTACCGTACGGCGTGGCATCGCACGGAATGTTGGGCAGGTGAGCCATGAAGTCGTACTGCTCCTGCTCGAGGGCGGTGCGACGCTCGGCCAGACCGTCAATCTTCTCGTTGACGGCGCGCACGGCCTCCTTGGCGGCCTCGGCCTCCTCCTTCTTGCCCTCCTTCATCAGGGCGCCGATCTTCTTGGACTCGGCATTGCGCGTAGCCTGGAGCTCCTCGACCTCGGTGATGACGGCACGACGCTCGTCGTCGAGCTCAAAGAACTTCTCGCGATCCCAAGACGTCTGGCGGTTAGCCATGGCGACATCGATGGCATCGGGGTTCTCGCGAACAAACTTGATATCAAGCATTAGATCCTCCGGCGATATACATTCCATTTAGGTTGCAACCTTGTACATGTATGGGCAAGTATATACTTATGAGCGTTTACGACCCAACTCAACTACGCAAGAAGGCACCCAATGGACGCAGTTTTTTCCTTTTTGTTTGGCACCCGCACCGGTTTTGCCATCCTTTTCGCCGGCGGCATCCTGTTATTTGCGATTCTTGCCTTTGTAATGGAGAAGCGCACCCATAAGATGTACGTCGACCGCGGACCCAAGTCCGAGGATGAGGAAGACAGCTTCTGGGACTAACCTGCCAAAAAGGGCCAGGTTTATTTTGGTCGGTTTTATCTGGGCAAATGCAAGCGCCCCGCAACTGGAATTGAGCCAGTTGCGGGGCGCTTTTCGTACATGTGACAAAACCGCAGGAAAAACCTGCCAAAATAAACCTGTCTTTTTTGGTCGGTTTTATTGGAGAGTTGCGTCAATTGCCTTGACCAGGGCGCTGCGCATGCCGGCGTCCTCGAGCGCAACGACGCCCTTGATGGTGGCGCCACCGGGCGAGCATACGGCATCCTTCATCGCCGCAGGATGCTGGCCAGTTGCAAGCTGCAGCTTTGCCGTACCCAGCACCATCTGGCTCACAATGCGATAGGCATCGGCACGCGGAATACCGTGCTTGACCGCCGCATCGCCCAGGGCCTCGATTGCCATGGCGACAAATGCCGGAGCGCAACCACCCACCGTGCCGCCCACAAACAGCAGGCTCGTATCGAGCTCGACCACCGCACCGAGCTTGCCAAGCAGATCAAGCACCACTGCGCTCTGCTCATCACTAAGCGTGGAAGCCTTCTCGCAAGCGATGACGCCCTCGCCCACCGAAACCGGTGTGTTGGGAACCGTCGAGACATGTGCGACGCCCGGCAGGACCTGCTCCCACTTGGCACTGTCCCAGGTCCAGGCAACCGACAGAACGACCTTTTTGGCAAGAGCATCCTTGAGCGGGGCGAACACCTTCTCGATCATGTACGGTTTGACCGCAGCGACCACGATATCGGATGCGGCGACAACCTCGGCGGCATCGTGGCAGGCGACCATGCCGCGCGCCTCGCAGCGCTCAACCAGTGCGTCGTAGCGACCCGCGCAGGCGCACATGTCGCTCGCAGCTACACCGGCAGCAATCCAGCCATCGGCCATGGCGCTCGCCATATTGCCAAAACCGACAAATCCAATCTTCATATCTCATAGTCCTTTCAGACACATTCCTCAAAACGAAAGGTATTGTCCCACGCCATTGTTTCCTATTGCCGACCTATTTGTGATACGGCTCGCCACGGCTGATCTTGCAGGCGCGATAGATTTGCTCCAGCAGCACCACGCGCGCCAAGTTATGCGGCAAGGTAATGCGTCCAAAGCTGAGCATCTCGTCGGCTCGTGCGCGTACATCATCGCTCACGCCGTCCGATCCGCCAATCACAAAGGCGATGTCGCTGTTACCACGCAGCATAAGATCATCGAGCCGCGCCGAAAGCTCCTCGCTCGAGCGCTCTTTGCCCTCAATGGCCAGCAAGATCACATGCGCTCGAGGCGGCAGGACTGCAAGAATCGCCGCCCCCTCCTTGTCGCGCGCGGCATCCACGCCGCCCGCCTTAGCCGGATCGATATCGGCCACCTCGCGGATATCCACCTTGGCATAGGCACCTAGGCGCTTGGTGTACTCAGCGCATGCGTCCTTCCAAAAGCGCTCCTTGAGCTTACCGACGCAAACGACGGTGTATTTCACGCGCGTCTACTCCTTCGAATTGTTTTGCACTTTGCCGGCGGTCAGCATCTGCTCGAACATCGAGGCCGACTGCGAGAAATCGCTCGGCAGCACGACCGTCGAGGTTTTACCCGTGCGAGCGAACTCTGTCATCATCTCGGACCACTGCGTAAACATGAACAGCTGGTTGGCCTCGTCGTTGCCGACGCCCGTCTCCTGGATAATCTCGAGCGAATCCTTGATGCCCAACGCGATGGCCTTGCGCTGGTTGGCGATGCCCTCGCCCGCCTTTTCCATCGCCTCGGCCTCAGCGGTCGCCTCGGTGACGCGCTTGATGCGGTCGGCCTCGGCGAGCTCCTGCGCAGCAGCGCGCTTGCGCTGGGCGGCGTTGATGTCGTTCATGGAGTTCTCGACCTCGGTCGGCAGCGCGATCTTGGTGATGAGTGTCGACACGAGGGTGAAGCCGTAGGCAGCCATCTGCCCGGACACGGTGGCATTGACGTCCTTGGCGATGTCATCCTTCTTGGCAAAGACCTCATCGAGCGTGTAGACAGGGATGGAAGAGCGCAGGGCATCGGTGATGAAATCGCGCATCTGGTCGACGGGCTCCTGCAGCATGTAGTAGCTCTTGTAGATGCCCGAATCTGCCGGGCCAGCGCCCATGTCATAGCTCACGTGGTACTGAGCAGAGACTTCAAGGCCGATGGTCACGTTGTCCTGGGTCTTAACGTCGATGCCAAAACCGTTTTTCATGGTGCGTAGACTCACCGTGGCGGCCTTACGGTCGATCACGGGCACCTTCATGTGGAAGCCCGCGTTGACGATGCGGTTAAACTTGCCCAGACGCTCGATGATCACGGCATGCTGTTGTTCAACGACATAGCAGGCGTTGGGGAGCAGCAGCAACAAAATGATGATGGGAAGCAGAAGACTCGTAAGGGCGGCAATGATTCCGGACAACAGCATGGTCTCTCCTCTGATAGGCTCACGTTGGCACTAGGATACCCGCACGAAGCAGCCACGTGACATCAACAGGAGGCCCATAACAAAAAAGCTCCCATTGCTGGGAGCTCTTTCATTTAATGGTGCGGGCGAAAGGACGTCCGCGCATCCGCTTCGCGGATCCGCACCGGCTTCGCCCGCCTGCCGGCGGACTCGCCAGCTCGCTAAAAACGCTCCGCGTTTTCTTTACGCTCGCTCCTTCGCAGGTTCAAGTCCCCGCGATGGGCCCATAACAAAAAAGCCCCCATTGCTGGGAGCTCTTTCATTTAATGGTGCGGGCGAAAGGACTTGAACCTTCATGGGGTTGCCCCCATACGGACCTGAACCGTACGCGTCTGCCAATTCCGCCACGCCCGCGTGCAGGAATTAGAATAACGGAGCGCCACCGCGAACGCAAGAACTATTTTTGAAAAAGTTTGCAGGCATTTTCCCAGGCGGCTCGAGCGATTGCCTCAGCGTCCTCGCCGGTACGATCGACGCGGTCGTTGACCAGCACGTTTGCTGTGATGGAAATCATTGCCGGCTCGCACTCAAGACCGCGAATGGGCTCCGGCGCCATATAGGGACAATCCGTCTCGAACAAAATACGGTCGAGCGGGGTCGCCGCAAATGCCTCGCGCACGTCGTCGTTGCGCTTAAAGGTGGCCGCGCCGCCATAGGCGATATAGCAGTCCAAACCCACAAAGCGCTCCATCGTGGCTCGATCCTCGCCAAAGCAGTGCAGCACGCAACCGGCCTGAGGCACACCTACCTCGCGAAGCACGTTGTACGCATCAACGTGCGAGGTGCGCTCCCCATCCGAGTCCTCGTGCCGTAGATGCAGCTCCACCGGCACATTGCGGCGCACGGCAACTTCGAGCTGACGTGCCATGCAATCAATCTGCACGCTGTGGGGCGCCGGCGCGATGTCGTCGTCGTAATCCATGTGGTAGTCCAGACCGATCTCGCCGATACCGACGCACAAAGGGTCATCGAGCGCGGCAACGACCTGTGCGTGAATGTCGTCGGTATAGTCCGGCGCGCCATAGGGGTGCACGCCGGCGAGATACTTGATCTGCGGAATATCCCGCATCGGCAGAATTTCGCGCACCAGCCAGTCGCTATAGTCCGTCACGCTGCGTTTGTCAGCGATGGGGTCGAACATCGTCACCAACAGGTCGACGCCCACGGCTTTGGCGCGCACGAGCGTCTCGGGCACCTCCTTGCCCCAAAACGAAAGCAGATGCGCATGCGTGTCGGCAAGCGGTGCCAAGGGCACGGGGCAGGCAACCGTCTTCTTTTTCTTGGTAAACGTCACGCGTGCGGCATTAGGCATCATGGATTAGCTCCCGGGCCAGACGGACAAAGTCGGCAACATCAAGCGTCTCGGCGCGCGCGGTGGGTGCGATACCGCAAGTCTCAAAGGCGGCATCGAGCACGTCCTTGGCAAAGCCGTTGGCGCTCATGGAATTACGGATGGTCTTGCGACGCTGAGCAAATGCGGCGTCAATCACGCGAGCCACAAACTCGCGATCGAGCCCCTCGGGCACCACGCCGTCAACACGGTCGATGCGCACGACGGCCGAGTCCACATGCGGCGCCGGCATAAAGCAGCGCGGCGGCACCTCAAAACGACCCGTCACCTGCGCATACAGGCCGAGCTTTGCCGTATAGCCGCCATAGGTCTTGTTGCCCGGCGTTGCGGCAATGCGATCGGCAACCTCCTTTTGAACCATGACGACGGCGCGCTTGAACGCGGGCATCGTCTGGAAGAACTGCAGGATGATCGTCGCCGCCACGTTATAGGGCAGGTTCGCAACAAATACCGTTGGCTCACCGCCCGCAGCCTGCTCAATCTGCCCCGGCGTCACCTTGAGCGCGTCGCCCATGATAAAGCGGAAGTTGGCATAGTCGGCGGCGTGGGCATCGAGCACCGGCTCGAGCTCGGGATCGGCCTCGATCGACGTGACACACGCCGCCTCCTGCAGCAGCGCAAGTGTAAGCGTACCAACGCCCGGGCCAACCTCGAGCACGCGCTCATCGCCCGCAAGCTCGGAAAGCTCGCAAATGCGCTCAATTACATGGTTGTCGATCAGGAAGTTCTGGCCCAGGCGATGCTTGGTCGCAAGGCCAAACTCCTCCAGCAGCTCCCTTGTTGCCGTGGGGTTTGCCAAAGGCGAAGTTGTCATAGTTGCCTCCTCAGCATGGTGGCGGCGTCTTGAAACAAAAGGGCATGGACCGTTGCGACCATGCCCTTACATCTAAACAGCGAATTGCCGATATGGCGCGCGGCGTCTTAGCCCAGACGCGGGAACAGCGGCTCGCCCTTCTCGACGGGCTGACCACCGGCAAGCAAGCCCCAAGCGCAAATGCCCTTGAGGTCGTCGCTCGCGGCCTCGTCCTCGCAGGACAGGCGGCGCAGGGCCTCGGCAGAGGTCTGAGGCATGAGCGGCATCAGCAGGTGAGCGGCGATGCGGATGGCCTCGAGCAGGTTGTAGATCACAAATGCCAGCTCGTCAGCCTTGGCCTCGTCCTTGGCAAGCGCCCAAGGCTCAGAGTCCTCGATGTAGTGGTTAGCGGCGTGGATGAGCTCCATGACCTCGTCTTTAGCTCCACCGTAATCGAGCACGTCCATCTTGGCCATATAGCGCTCGACCAGACCATCGGCGATCTTTGCCAGCGGGTTGTCGAACGCGTCGAACGACGCGGGCTTGGCGGGCGCGCAACCGTCAAAGTACTTGCCGCTCATGTTGAGCGAACGCGAGATAAGGTTGCCCCAGCTGTTGGCCAGGTCGGCGTTGTAGACCTGCTCCATGCGATCGAAGCTGATGGCGCCGTCGGTGCCGGGGACGACGTCGGTCATAAAGTAGTAGCGATAGCCCTCAACGCCCAACATGTCGATAACGTCCTGCGGAGCGATAGCGTTGCCACGGCTCTTGGACATCTTCTCGGCCTTGCCGGTCTCGGCATTGCGCACGGTCAGGAAGCCGTGGGCAAAGACATGCTCGGGCAGGGCCTCGCCGATGGCCATGAGCATGGCGGGCCAAATGACGCAGTGGAAGCGGATGATGTCCTTACCCACGATGTGGAACTGCGCGGGCCAGCGATAGGCCAGCTCGGCACGCGCCTCGTCGGTGTCGACACCGTAGCCGACGGCCGTCATATAGTTGAGCAGCGCATCGAACCACACGTAGGTCACGTGACCCTCGTCAAACGGGACCTGAATGCCCCAGTCAAAGCTCGTGCGGCTCACGGAAAGGTCGTTAAGGCCGCCCTCGACAAAGCTGCGCACCTCGTTCATGCGAAACGCGGGCTCGACAAAGTCGGGGTGCTCGTCATAAAGCTTGAGCAGCTTGTCCTGGAAGGCGGAAAGCTTAAAGAAGTAGGACTCCTCCTGCACGCGCTCAAGCGGACGGTGGCAGTCGGGGCACAGGTGCTGGCCGACGCTGCCGTACTCCTCGTCGCCCTTCTGGACCTGGGTATCGGTGAAGTAGGTCTCGTCAGGCACGCAATACCAGCCGTCGTAGCTGCCCTTATACAGGTAACCGGACTCCTTCATGCGCTCCCACAGGTACTGCACGGCATGATGCTGGCGCGGCTCGGTGGTGCGGATGAAGTCGTCGTTGGAGATCTCGAGTTTGCTCCAAAGCTCCTTGAAGTGCGGGGCCTGGCTGTCGGTCCACTCCTGCGGCGTCATGTTGTGCTTGGCTGCGGCCTCGGCGACCTTCTCGCCGTGCTCGTCCATACCGGTCAGGAACTTGACGTTATAGCCGGCGGAGCGGCGATAGCGAGCCTGAACGTCGGCGATGATGGTGGAATAAGCCGTGCCCAGGTGCGGATCGGCGTTGACGTAGTAGATGGGCGTCGTGATAAAGAACGAAGGCTTGCTTTGATCCATGGGGTTTGTCCTCCAGAAAAACGTTGCATACAGGGGATGATTCTAGCGCAAGGGCTGGATATCCTCCATCTATTGCATATCGAGCACCATGGCATAGACATCGCGCTTGCGGCGCGAATACTTCTGAGACAGGCGCTTGGCCACCGCAGAGGCGGGCTCCCCCTCCTCGAGCGCGGCGCGGATATCCTCGCGCAAGGCCTCGTCGGGATCCACTGCCGCGGCGCCAACCGGCACGATACCGGCCTCCTCATCCTCGCTCGGCGGCGCGATGACCAGCGCAATCTCGCCCTTTACCTCGCCGCGAGCACGCAGCTCCTCGACAAGCTGGGCGGCGGGCGCGCGCAAGACCTCCTCGTGCAGCTTGGTAAGTTCGCGGCAGACGGCAACCTCACGCTGGGGAAAGACCTCCGCCACGGCCTCGAGCGTCGCCACGATGCGATGTGGAGACTCGTAGAAGATGAGCGCGCCGGGCACTACGGCAAGGCGCTGTAAACGGCGCACGCGGTCGCCGTGCTTTCGGCCCAAAAAGCCCTCGAAGAAAAAATGCTCGCAGGGAATGCCGGACGAAACGAGTGCCGTGACGCAAGCAGAGGGCCCGGGAATAACTTCGACGGGCACATCGGCCTCACGTGCCGCCTCGACCAACGCCTGGCCGGGATCGGACACGCTCGGCATGCCGGCGTCCGAGGCAAAGGCGAGGGTCTCCCCCGCCAGCAGACGGTCGACCAGGCCGACGGCGCGGCTGGCAATCACATTCTCGTCGCAACGGACAAGCGGCTTGGAAATGCCCAGGTGCATCAGCAGCTTTGACGTCACACGCGTGTCTTCGCAGCAGATGGCATCGGCGGCGGCAAACGCCTCGCCAACGCGTGGGGACAGGTCACCCAGGTTGCCGATGGGCGTGCCGACCACATAGAGTTTGCCCGTATGGGCGCTGTTTTGCGTCATATCAACCTATTCAATCATGCCGCGCTCGAGCGTACCGAGCGCCGCGCGGGCGTCCCATGCTGCAATGCGCTTCTCGGTCTTCCACGTTTGGAAGAACCAACCGGCAGCCGGCGCAAACGAAGCCAGCTGGTTGGCGATAAACACGCGCTCGTAGGCATTGCGGCCCTCGGGCGTGACCGACGAGTTGGCAAAGATCGCCGCGCCCGACCATTCGCCCACCAGCACGGGGAACCCAGTCGAAATCGCTTCTTTAAGCTCGCGCTTGTTACGCGAAATCGCCGTCGTCAGCCCGCGGGGGCTCGTGATGTCGAGCGCATACTCGTCGCGGTAATGGTACAGGTGAAGGTCCATGTAGACGTTCTTATACTTGGCGCCGCGCATAAAATGCTTCCACTCGCTGGGATGCCCCGAAGACGAGAAGACGACGATCTTATCCTCGGGCATATACGAACGGACGAGCTCGTAGGCATCGCGATAGAAATTGCGCAGGTAGTGGGCCGGAATGCCATCCGTCATGGTAAAGAGGCTCTTGCGGACGCTCATCTGCGGCGTGTCCAGCAGCTCAATGCCCAGCAGGCTCTCGGCCTCGCCGTAGCGATCGGCCAGGCGCTCGAGCACGTCGAGTGCGACATGACGGCCGTTGGTGGACGAATGCCACTCGGCAACAGCCTCCGGCGTAGTGGGCGAATCATTGGAATCGCCCTGGCCACCGGGCACAGTTGCCAGATCAAGCAGCACGCGGATGTCGTACTTGGCAGCCCACTCAATTGCACGGTCGATGTAGTCGACAACCGAGATGTAGGACGCATCGGACTCCTGCGAGCCAAAGGCATACCAGGGCACCGGCAGACGCACGGCATTGAGACCGATCTGCGCCATGCGACGGAAATCGTCCTCGCTCACAAACGTCTCGTAATGACGGCGCATGCGCTCGTTATAGGCGGCGGTGCCCATGGCCTCCTGCAGCTCGGCCGCGTTGGATGCACCGGTCGCCGCGTATAGCGACGGGGTCACCCAAGGCTCGGGAATAAACCAGCCAGAGAGATTAACGCCGAGTATCCTCTCCATCACTGCCCCCTTCGGATCGTGCAGGCCGAGCCTGCATCGTATTGCATAGGAAAAGTATCGTTTTGAGTATACCCGCGCGTGCGGACAGACGACCGAGCGGTCTGTAAAGTGGCGCAAAAGCGGGAGGAATGTCTGGGCGGGCCCGAGATGGTGCGCCGAGATGTACATATGCGCCGGAAGTAGGCGGCCGGAAAGCGCATCCCGTTTTTCGCAAAAGACTGGGATGCATTTTCCGCTCGAGGCCTCAATCGGAAAATGCATCCCGTTCTGAGCGCGGGATCTGGGACGCAGTTTCCGCCAAAGACCGCAAAAGGAAAGCACATCCCATTCTGACGCCGGATTCCGGGTCGCGCTTTCCCAAGCGGCCTCAAAGCGGAAAACGCATCCCACTCTGAAGCCAAATTCCGGGACGCAATTTCCGCAGAGCCCTCGATAAAAGAAAAGGACCCCTTTGCAGAGGTCCTAGTCAATTCAAGGTGGCGGGGAAGGGAATCGAACCCCTGACACGAGGATTTTCAGTCCTCTGCTCTACCAACTGAGCTACCCAGCCATTTGAGGTGTGCCTTGTTTCAAGGCTTGATTAGTATAACCAAGGACGCGTTCCGGTCAACCGAGAATTTTAAAAAAGTTTTTGAGCACAGCCTCGGTTCTATAAATCGGCACGTCAGAGGCATCAGCCGGCAGCAAGAAGTTTTTCACTCAGAGCCGCACGGGCAAACTCACTTGGCGTCATCCCCTCGGCAGCCGCCCGTCGACGAATGGCCTCCTTCATTCCCAGAGGAATCTTGACCGACAGCGTTGCCGTCCCCTCACCTGAGAGCGGGGGCCGTCCATGCACGATCCCACCAACGGTGTGTTCGCCATCCGGAAACTCTCCGCGCTCGTACGACTCGCACCACGCGTCAATCATTTCATCCGTTACAACCTGACCATTAGCGGCCGTATACGTCTTGCCCATCATCGACCCCTTTGCCGAGCCTGTTCAATCTCCTGCCAAAATTTCTTCTGGACTGGAGACAAGGCATGAATGATAAGCCACCCACGGACAAGCTCGACCGCGACAAGCTCCACGCTTCGTCCGTCTGAGAGCCATCCAATTGCAAGCCATCTCGGCGGCTCGTCCTTCGGCTCGCGACGAATGCATTCAGTAACCGCAAGCCAAGCGCTAAGCACCTGCTTTTCCGTCAGGTGCTTTTTAGCGTTGGGATGGATCTCAACATCCATGCATCTTCTCCTCCATCTTACCCAATTTCGTATGACGAAAGTCCACTGTCGCCAATTCTTAAGCCGGCACGCGTTGGAGAGCAGGAGTCGAAACAATGATTGAAGGACGCTCTAGTACGGCCCAGGCGCCGAGACAGGAGCACATGCGCCAAGGACGAACGTTTTCGTAGCGCGCGAGGATATTGCCGTCACGATCGATGAAGGCGATGTCGATGGGATAGGCCATAAAACACGTATGGACCGAAGAGCAGCGTGGAAACGCCATGACGAGCGACAGGCCGTTGGCGGCAACCGGACGCCGTCCCAGCATGCCGCGCAGGCGCACGACAAACGACTCCGCCACCACAAACTCGGCCGGCGTCCAACCCAGCCTGTTGAGTGCCCGCGCGTAAGCGATGTAGGACGAGACCGCGGTCACATGACCACCCCCGGATGCCATGGATCGACCGTCACCGCGCGCTCGTGCGACAACGTTGTCGGCGCCCCCAGCGGAACGCCAGCGATGCTGAGAGAAGTCGGCCACGGCTCATAGTGCATGGTGCAGGTGTAGGTCCTAAACGTACCGGATAGGGAGAGCAGGCCACCATCTGATGCCTTCGCGCCTTGCTCGCTCGACACTTCGATCTGCAAGTCATAGCCTTCCATGGCATTCAGAATTTGAGTCTGGACCGTCACCGAGGCATCGGCAGAGTTCTCGTCACCCTCCCCGCCCGGTGCCACAGCGTGCGCCAACACGATGTCGGGCACCACGCGGTCGAAGCGCGCGACAGCGCTGGCAAAGACCATGACGTTGTACACGATGAGTGCCAGCACCAGCAAAACGGGCGTAACCACTGCCATCTCAACCGTCGCTTGGGCGCGCTCCTCGCGCAGACGCATGCGGATACTCATTACGACCCACCGCCCAGAGCGCCAACCAGCGTGGCGACATCGACGGTGAGCGGGATGGAGCCGCCGCCGGGCAGAGGAATCTCCGCAAGTGTGAACACCGTGCCGCTAATGGTGCGTTCGACTTGATATTCCAACGCCTCGCAAAGCGCCTTGGGGTCGGTCACGCCCAGCGGAATACTTCGTAGCTTGTCCTGCACTTTAGAAAGACCTGTGATGTCAGACCCCGGGCTCTTGATGACATTGGCGGTGTCGGTCAGCACCGGCTTTCGCAGGCGCAAGTCGCACGGCTCCAAGCCCAGCGCCGCCACGGACGCCGAAACGGTATCGCCGAGCCACGACGCAATGGAGCCCAACGCACCGCTGCCCCCTCCCAGGCCATCGATCATCTCGCCCATGAGCTCGTCAGCCGAGCCTTGGATGTCTCCGTATCCCACAAGCAGCCGTCCCCAAACATCCATGACGCCATCGAGTACGCCGGCAACACCGCCCGAACGCTCCTCCAACGTCGAGAAAAACCGCGAGAGAACGTTGTTCTGCGCCGTCGCGTCATCGGGTGCCAGCACCGCAGCAGAGATAGCACCGCGCTCGCCAAGCCTGACCGCCGCGTTAAACGAAGAGCCGAGCTCATCGGGGCTCGAGATGGCACCCGAAACCGCAAAGGCGACCACGCCGTTGCGACCGGGCGGAGCGATGCGCGGGCGCTCACCGGAAAGTTCTTTGATGGCGGTATCGAACGCATCGCCCGCACGGTCGGCTTCGTCCTCGGTCTGACGCTCGAGCTCAAGCTCCTTGTTGCGACAGTCAACGTAGTCCTCCAGGGCGTCTTTAAACTTGTCAAAGTGATACTCGAAGCCGTTTTCGATAGAGGTTGAAGGCGCCGCAACAGCACCAAGCGACGAAACGCCAAAATGGCATTTGCTGCATTTATCCTGCCCATCGTAATCGGCAACCGAAGCAAATCCGCTCGGCGTTCCTTTCTTATAGTTAGGGCAGGTCGTCCCGTAATGCAGATACGCCTTGTCATCGTTCACACTCGTCGGCCACACCGCATCGGTATAGAGTTCCGTCGCCCGAACCTCATCAGAGTTGCGCGGCAGCAGCGGAATATAGGAGGAAACCCTGTCTCCGTTCTCAGTTATATATGCCCGATCGACCTCCGCACTCGCATAGGTATAAAACGCCTTACGCGCCGCAGACTCTGCCTTCATCTCGACACTCGAGCCTTGGGGCTTCTCGCTTGCCAGACGCCGATGGTAGTAGTCCTTCGATCGATTGAGCGCCACTTGGGGCTCCCACGTAACGCTCGATGAGTAATGCGGATTTTGAACACCGGAGAGATCCGTTAGGCTTTTTGCGCGCTCCCACATACACGAACAGCTGCCGACCGAACCTTTATCCGACCCACCGCAATCCGCTAGCCAGGCGCGCTCTTTGGCCTTCGCCGTCTCCTCCGATGCTTTTTGCAGCTCCTCGGCCGCGCGCTCCAAATCTTCCGATGCATCTTTAATGGCATCGGTCGAGATCTCGGACCCTTCGAGCGCAACAAAATCCGACTCGGATGTCCTGGGCACGGCAAGCGCCGTACCGGTATAGGCCACACTATCGGTATCCTGCGCCGACACCGCCTGCGTGGCACGCGCGGCAATCAGATACGGCAGAGCCGTCTCGATTTTCTGCAAGCCTTCCGATGCGCTTTTGGCAAACTTGTTGCGCGTTTTAATGATCTCAATCCCGGTGTCGACCATATTGCCGGCAACTGGTTCGGCACCTGGGATGAGAATGGCAACCAGGCCCGTCCCGATTGTGGCAAACCCCGCTAGCCCCAGACTCAAGATGCTCGCATCAACCACCGTGGCAGCCGTGTGATAGGACGACACCACGTTGGCACCCGCCAGCGCGCCGCTATCGGCCGCCACCTGGGTATCCCCGGCACGCGACATGCTCCATATCGCCGCGGTCGACGAAAACAACAACGTGAGCACCACTAGGATGACCACGGCAGAAGAAAGCGTGGTGTAGGCACCGTCTTCGATAAACAGGTCGATACCGGCGCGGCCCATAAAGCCGCCTCGCTTGCGATGGCAGCTCGGACGGCACGTCAAAACGCATCTAGACCAGAAACGCTTAATCCCATGCAGCAATCCACGAATCATAATCTCCCTCCAGCCATTCGGGACGCGATTGATACGAGACATCGACCTTGAGCTCAACGTAGCCGCCCTCGGCGGTACCACCCATAGCCTGCGCAAACGCACCGATCACAGGCAACGGCTTGACCTCGCCGGAAACGGACACGGACGAGACACCACCCGCACCGGCCCGGCCAAGCTCGATATCCCACGACAACGGCCCGCCGGCATGAAAGATCGAAACGTTGGGCACTGCGGCAAGCCGGCGGCGGGTGAACTCCTTAAGATCGTCGTCCTCCGCCGTCGTCGTGGTCATGAGCCGCGCGGTCTCGGCAGCGGCAGACTCCATGACCGCGCGCGTATAGAGCAGGCACACCGGTTGCAGTGCGAGAAGGATGAGCGTCAGAAACGTCGGCAGCAAAAAAGCGGCCTCGACCGTAGACTGCGCCCGGTCCTCGCGCGCGATATCAATACAACGCGATGTCCTTAGCGCCCGCAGCGGCGTCGATAACCGACGTCGAGGCAACGCCATGGGATGCCGCCCGCTCAACCAGCGCCGCCAAGCGTCCATCGGTGCCAGCACGCCAAAGTCCCACAATCGCCAGCACGATCGATAACAGCGCCACCGTGACGATGGCGTATTCGACCGTCGCCTGGGCAGATTCCTCACGCAGAACGCCATGCATTTCACGATCCCTCCTTTGCGCTTATTGTTTGCGGGACCAGACGCACGGCGCGCAGACGACACGAAGCATCGCCAGCATCCGCGGCAACCGTCACCATATCGACCCAGCCGCGCCCATCGCGCACGATGGCGCCCCATACGTTGCCCTTAATATCGAGATAGCCGCTCAGGGCGAGCTGGGCCGTTGGCACCTCGCGGTAGGCGCGTAACATATCCGCCGCCGCCTCGGTCATCGGCCGGTCCTCGGACCATGCGAGCCGAACCGCGATCGCGTTGCTTGCAGACGGCTCCGTCGCGCTGGCAGCCCGCTCGTCGAGCGCCTGCAAAAAGGTCCGAGCCGTGACGGCGGCATTCTGACCGCCCAAATCTTGCGCGCCTTCCGCTTGTGACACTGCCGCCGAGCCCGATCCCAAATCGGCAGTAGCGCCTGGACGCTGCTGCCGCGCAACACCCAGCCCCCAAAGCGTCACCGCTATTGCCACGAGCAAACAGACGAGCACCAGCGGCGAACCAACAGGCCGCCTGCCTCCTACAGGCTGTTGATGCCGTCTTTGATCGCGTTCCATAGTTCTTCGACTTTGCTCTTAAACGCGACGATGGCGATAATCGCGATCACTACGAGCACGCCGACCAAGATGGCGTATTCGGTAGTGCCCTGCGCGCTCTCCTCCCGCAACAGCGCCTTGGCACGCTGGCGAGCGCGGATTGCCCGGCAAAAAGCCCAGCTCCAAGCCTTGCCGGCAATGTCGGTCATCGTGTTCATGTATTCCTCCCTACATCATCCCGCCTGCTCCCAGCAGCGGGCCCAATATGGACAGAAGCAACGCCGGCAAGATGAGCGTGCCGGTGGGAATCAGCAACTTGACCGGTGCGCGCTCGATCTCGCGCTCGACTGCGGCGCGATGGGCCGCACGGATCTCGCGACTTTGAGCAGCCAGCGTCTCGGCCAGCGGAGCGCCCAGGGCAAGCGCCTGCCCCACCGTGATGGCAAAGGTCTCGAGCGCCCTCACGTCCAAATCACGCGCGGCAGCCAACAGCTCGGCCTCGCGCGTCCCCACGCCCACCTGCCACGCCATGCAGGCTCGCTCAAGACGGACGGCCAGCGCCGACCGACGATTGGCACAGAAAATCTCGAGCGCCGCGTCAAACGAAAGGCCGGCAGAAAGCCCCAGGCGCACCACATCGATCATCTCGGACACCTCACCGAGCGACACCTGTGCCGGGCCGCCCGTCCCAATCGCGCCCTTCATTCGCGCGGTCAGGACATCAATCACCGAACAGCCCGCAGCAATGACCAGTACCGCCTCACGTTTGCATGCCTCTGCAATCTTGCGAGTATCCGCACGCTCCAAACCTGTCGCGGCAAATACGCTCAGGGCACACAGACAAGCCGAGACCCCGACCAGGGCGTTCATAACTCCACCCGCATAATGCGCCGGATAACTACCAGGGCAACGACGTTGAGGGCAAGTCCCAGCACCACGGCGCCCGCACCAGCCGGCGTCGCAAGACCGCGGCGAAAGTCTGCCGAAAGCAAAGCAAGTACCGCGCACATGCCCGCCGGCATCGCCGCGACCATGTGTGCCGACATACGTGCCTGTGACGTCTTAACATCCAGGCGGCGCTTGAGCTCAATGCGCTCCCCTACCATGCTCGACGCCTCGGATAGCAAGCCGGCAAGCGGGGCCCCGGTACGCTGCGATACTTTGAGCGCCAAGGTGACAAGCGAAAGGCCGGGGGCATCGATGCGAACGAGTAGGTCATCGAGTGCGTCGGTCGCCGAGACACCGCAATCGATTGCCGCCGCCACCCGCAAAAACTCGGTATGCACCGGCTCTTGCGCATGGGCGCCCACAAAGCGCATGCCCTGTGCCAGCGAATGCCCCGAGGCAAGCGACATGGATAACGCCGTGAATGCCTCGGGCATGGCCTCTTCTACATCATGCTGTTCGCGTCGGCGATCGAAGGTGTCACGCGCGGCACCCACGCCAAACGGCGCCACCAGCCCCAAGACAAAGCCGATGGGCGACAACGACGCAACGGCCAGCAAAACGCTGCAGATACCGCTCGACAGCAGCAGAAATGCCAGACGAGCCGCGTTATCCTCAATAGCAAACCCAAGGCGATCTGCGAGGATCAGCGACGCCCACGAGCGGGCAATCTTTGTCAGCAGGTCGTTTTCCGTCAACTCACGGGGCAGTTTCTCCGCCATCGATTCGAGCGTCTGGCGCGCCAACTCCGCCGGCGGCACCCGCCGCACACGAGGCTCTGCCCCACACGCCGTCGCGACAGAAAGCCCCGCCAAACCCCCTACGACGAGGGGCATAGCGATCTCCATTCGTCCACCTCCTCTTGCGTGAGCGTTCCCGACCGCAAGCCCTCCGCAATAAACGGCGGCTCGCGGTCGAGCGTCCAGGTGCGTTCGGCGGCATCGAACGTCACGTAGCGTTCGAGCTCAACGCCGCCCGACGCGCCGCGGTGAACCCCCGAATATGAGGCCACAAAGCGCCTGCCATCTGCATGACGCTCGGACATCACGATGCCGTCGAGCGCCATGGCGATCTGCTCTTCGATAAGCTCGCTCGGCAAATCGATGCCGTAGCGCGCAAGCAGCGTCAGGCGAACCACGGTCTCCTGCTCGGTACCCGCATGGAGCGTGGTGAGCGAGCCGTCGTGGCCTGTGTTCATGGCCTGCAGCATGTCGCAGCACTCGGCACCGCGCACCTCGCCCACGACGATGCGGTCGGGGCGCATACGCAGAGCATTGGTCACCAGGTCGCGAATCGTCACCGCACCCTCGCCCTCGATTGACGCCTCACGCGCTTCCAGACGAACAACGTGTGGGTGATGTGCAAACTTGAGCTCGGCGGAATCCTCGATCGTCACGATGCGCTCGCCGGTGGAAATCTCGCACGACAGCGCGTTGAGCAGCGTGGTCTTGCCCGACCCCGTGCCTCCCGCAACCGCCAAGTCCTGCCGCAACGACACCGCGCACGACAGCAGCTGCGCATACCAAAGCGGCAGTGACCCCAACCCCACAAGCTCGTCCAGCGAACAGATACGGTCCGAGAACTTACGAATGGTGAGGATTGGCCCGTCAATCGCCACGGGTGGAATCACCGCGTTGACGCGATAACCCGTCTTGAGGCGGGCGTTGACGATGGGGCTACGCTCGTCGATACGACGGCCGAGCGGCGAGATGATACGGTCGATGAGCACACGGATCTGCTCGTCGTCCTCAAACGCGTGCTCGATGGGATACAAAACGCCACTGCGCTCAAAAAAGGCAGAGCGACAGCCGTTGATCATGATTTCGGTAACGGTGTCGTCCTCGATGAGCGGCTGCAGCGGTCCCAGGCCCACCACGTCATCTAGGATCTCGTCGATGATGGTCTCACGCTCAGGCGTCGCCAAGTCGGTTGGCTCTTCCACGTTGAGCGCCGCTTCCACCGCCGGACGTAGCTCAGAGCGGGCAAGGGCAGGGTCGACGTAGGCGCTGATGCGCGCCACCTCGTCGTAGCCCACGCGGTCCATCACCGCACGCTTGGTGCGGCGTTTAACGGCACGGCGGCGTCCCGCATCAACGGGGGCAGCCGCGGCGGCCGCGCCAGCGGCTTTAATCCGCGTCTGCAGACTCATCGCGAATCACCCTCACGCGACCAGGGAAGACGGATGCGCGGGCGCTCGGTGCGGGTCGCGCGGTCAGCGACCATATCGCTCCAGGGACCGACGGCGCAGCCCAGCTCCACGAGCATCTCGCGCGTGGCCTCGCGCACGCTGGTCGCAAAAGCGCTCGTCTGACCCACTGCCTCGTCGGCGCGACCGAATGCCATGAGCGCGGCCAAGTCCTGACCGCCATCGGCAATGCGGATCTTGGAGCTCAGTGCGCAGGCAATCTCGAAGCGCATGGCGACGTCCTCGTCGGCACCGCGCGCACCAAACCGGTTGAACACGGCGCTCATGCGCGTGCGCGGCACGCCCACGCGGCTCGCCAGCTCAATGACGCGCGAAGCGGATGTCGCGGACGATACCGCCGCATCGCCTACGACCAG
Source organism: uncultured Collinsella sp. (assembly GCA_900545165.1). GTDB lineage: Bacteria > Actinomycetota > Coriobacteriia > Coriobacteriales > Coriobacteriaceae > Collinsella. Next base: position 8,340 of record UQYA01000013.1, on the reverse strand, counting down.
GCAACGGTCGCTCGCCGCCACCGCGGCGGCCACGGCATCACCCCAAAAGACCGAGGTGTCGACAAAGACCACGTCGGATTCGCGACGCAAAACATCGAGCAATAGCTCCACCGGACGTGCCATGAGCTCGGCCTTCTCGGGGGCCGCGACAGGTCCCCAGAGCGTGACGCCCGGAGCGACGCGCATCGATGCAGCCACGATATCCGGCTCGGCAAATGCGCCCGCCGCCGACGGCTCAATAAGCGTCGCCATATCGTGCGGGGCATCGACGCCCAGCAGATCGTATAGGTTTCCAAACATGAGGTCCAAGTCGAGCACAGCGGCACGCAAACCCAACAGCGACGCCGCATGCGCCATGGTGGCAACGATCGTCGACTTGCCGCAACCGCCCGAACCCGAAACGGCGCAGACGACCGGTGCCCGACGCGATGGAACCGAAACGTCCGCCGACAGCGCGGGGGCTGACGGTGCAGGAACCGGCGACACGGACGCGGGCGACAACATCCCCGTCTCCCCCGCCGCGGTCACGCGCTGAGCCCAAGCCGGCATGGCAGGCTGCCCGGGCTGCGGTTCCGAAGCCAAAGACGCAGCGGCACACGGCTCGCCAACCCCGGCAAAACCCTCGACCTCGTCGAGCTCATCGGCCAGATTTATGCCGTGCACGTATCCCATATCTTCAGCCAGAACGTCATCGCCATACGGTACCGGCCCTCCAGCGTCATCGTATGCAAGGGGGTCCCGGGGGCGCCGACCATGCTCGGCTTCCGCTTTTCCATATTCATCAACACGCGGGCCTCTTGTAGCGCGAGGCGCCCCGGGTTCCCTATCAACAAAAGCATCGGGCTCAATCGTCATGCGCCGATCGGAATCAACCGTTCCCTCGCCCGCGCGCCCGTTGCCGCACAAACTGTGCGCAGCGATGACCTCGGTCGCCCCCGCGCGAAACAGCCCTTCGATATCCGACGGGTCAAGCGTCTCGATCAACACGACGACGCGACTCACACGGCCCTCGGCCGTCAGGCGCGCAACGGTCTTCCGCACGTCTTCGGTATCGAACAGAGATGCCGCGATGATGGCGGCACCGCGGCGCGAGGGAAACGCCCGCGCCATGGATACCAGCCCGTCCAGATCCCCCACGCGAAGCACCTGTGCGCCCACATCGCGACCCTCGACTTCCTGCTGTAGCAGCCCGTAATCGCCGCACGCGCAGCACGCAAGCCAGATCGCCTTCATCACTCGTCGCCTCCGCTCTTTTTGCCGCGCGCCGTGGCGGGAATCGTCAAGCTGACCGTTCCCTTTCCCGAGGCCCCCAGCAATTCCTTGACATCTTCGGGGTCAGCCGCCAGCGTCACCCATTCGATCTTGCCCTCGCGCGTGGCACCGGAATCTTCACTGGTATCGATCACGTACGCGCCGCACAGCCGATCGGTTACGCCGTCTTTTTGCACATACACATCCACGTAACTGCCCACGCCCGTGGCACCGCCGACCGAGTGCTCGGCATCGACCGCCACCGAAACGGCAACCTTGCCTTTAGGCACCTCGAGCTTGTGGCTTTCGGCCTTGGTGTAGACATTGCAAATCACGGCGTTTTTGGGAATGCGCGAGGTCGTCACGTCGCCGCGCACCTGACGCAGCTCGGTCGCCGCATCACGCGGCAACAGACTCGCCAGCCATTCCTGAGTTATGACATTAGTCTCGTCGAGGGTCTCACCCGCATCGATATCGCGCGCCGCGACGCACACCTCAACGCGGTCGCCGCCGTATTTTGCCAACGTCTCGGCCTGAGCCTGCTCGGCTTGCGAACGGATCGACGAGCCGTAAACCATGCAGAGCGCCGCGGCAAGCACGCCCGCGGCCAGACTGATGGCGATGCGCTTGCTCTTGTTCACGGCCGCTCCTCTCAAGGTAGCACCGGGCAAATGCCCGTACCACCATTGTCTGGGCGGCCAGGGCGCAAAGCGGTGCAATCGCAATCTTGGTTTTACGTGTCAAACCAATTGCTGACCAAAAGCTGACCAGCCCGTCAAGCTCGTGGCAAGGTTTTGGTCAGAACGTCGGCAAAACGCATATTTCGAGACGCTTTGGCAGCAAAAAAGCCGCCTCCCAAGCAGTTGGGAGGCGGCTGTCATAGGAAAAATCAATTACAGATGGACATCGGGGTCGAGCATTTGGGCACTCACGCGCATGGATGACGCCAGGTTTTGGAACGTCTCCAGGCGCAGGCTGTCGATCTGCCCCGCGTCCTCGGCCTCGCGAACGGCACAACCCGGCTCATGAGTGTGCGTGCAATCGCCAAACCGGCACGCACGCGACGCCTCGACGATCTCGGGGAAGGCACGCGCCAGACCCCGCTCATGTCCCACGAGCGGCAGGCTGCGCAGGCCCGGGGCATCGGCGATCACGCCGGCGTCGCCCGGCAGCGCCACCATCACGCGCGCAACCGTGGTGTGGCGACCTTGGTCATCACGCTCGCGCACGCCACCAGTGGCCAGCGCATCGTGGCCCAGTAGCGCATTGAGCAGCGTCGACTTGCCGGCGCCCGACTCGCCCAAGATCATGGCACAGCCCCCAGCCGGCACGCAGGCGCGCACCTCGTCCAGGCCGAGGCCCTCGGCAGAAGACGTCACGATCACGCGCACGTCCGGACCCACCAGGCGGCGCACGCGGTCCAGATCGCGCTCGAGCTCATCGGCCTCGCAGCGGTCGGCCTTGGTGAGCACCACCACCGGCTCGGCATCGCAATCGAGCGCCAACACCAGTGAGCGCGCGACGCGATCGAGCAGCACCTCGCCGGCGCCGAGCGCCTGCACGATCAGCACGCTGTCAACGTTGGAGCAGAGCACCTGGCGCTCACCGCGGGCACGGCCACGCCAACGTTCAAAGCTCGTACGGCGCGGCAGTACGCACTCGATCACGCCCATGTCGTGCCCGGGAGCACGGCGAACCGCCACGCGGTCGCCCACAGCGGGCAGCAAGACCTCGTCCTCGCCACGCGACTTGGCAAACCCTACGGCATGCTCGGCACGAAACGTGTCGTCGGCAGTTGCCACCAGCGGAAATCCGCGGTCCAGGCGCACCACGGCACCGAGCTGCATCTGCTCGGGTTCCTCAGCCTGTGCGCAAAAGTCGTCAAATGCAGCCTGCTGAGCCGCATCGACCGGCAGGTCATCGAACGCCGGAACATCCTGCAACGCGTCAAGCCCCGGCACGCTTGCCAGCAACTCCTCAGCAGATGCAGGGGCTTCGGTCGCGAGCTTCCGACGACGATCGCGCTTAGCCCGCGCCCCCGTCGTCTTTTTCTTCGCCTTAGCCTTAGCCTTGCCCACAAGCGCCTCCCAGCACAAAACCACACAACTGAGCAGGTATTTTAACGCATTGTTCCGTCCGACTTACCAAATGCTGCGGCGTACTCGTCATCATCCATCCAATCGATGATGTCGCCGGGCTTGCAATGAAGCGCCTCGCACATTGCTTGAAGTGTAGAAAAGCGGATCCCCTTGAGTCTTCCCGTTTTAATTCGAGACAGATTAACAGGCGATATTCCAATGATTTCGGCAAGTTCCTGCGACGAGATTTTACGGTCCGCCATCACGCGGTCAAGACGCATAACAATCGGCACCGTGCCACCCCCTAGAGAATCTCGTCTGCATCTTCCTGCAATACCCTACCGTATTCAAAGACCCCCGCCAACGCAAAGAAAACGAGTCCGTAAGAAAGCGATTGAAAATCAAACTCGGGAAACACGGGCTCAGCCGTTCCAAGAACATTGCTGTATGGTAATTGAATCGTCGGCCATATGATGCTGATGACGGCTTTTACCGACATCAGGAGGCCAGCCGCGACCAAAATCCTGGTCTGCCACTTACCAAAAGGACGACCCTCATGCCTGACTTTCGCCGTCAGAATCGTAAACAGAAGAAACGTTGCAGCGTCGCAAAGCGTGCTAACCATAAACAAGAGCAGAAATCCGCCGCTCACCGCAGAGATACCCTCGATGAGCAACAGGTTCGCAAGATGAACGAACAACACCACGCAACATAGCGCTTGAACCGCCAGGGCGATACAGAAGATTGTCAGAAAACTCGTCGTCAACCGCAGATGTATATCGCGATCTTTCATTTCTCCTCCTTTTTTCCTTATTTCCCTGCGTTCATTGTACTTTTCAATCCAACCGCTCTCGCTCAAAACCGTTTACCAGCAAATCGATACCGTTCATTTTTAAGAATCTTTATTTAATGTTTTATATAAAGTAATTTAACTTTATAGAGTTTGGAGGACCCATGAGAAAGCAAGCCGTCCTTATCCTTATCTTATCGCTGTCCCTTTTCGCCCTCTTCTCGGCAGTACGAACCAATTCCGATCCAATCAATATCTCATTGCCCGAATTTCGATCGAAATTAAGCAAAGGCGAATCTTTTATCGTGCAAATTGAGCTGGAGGGCTGCCCGGCCTGTGAAGAGCTCCGTGCGGCAGAACGCTCGCTTTCGCCGAGTCTCAAGAACGACATCGAGATCCTCGTTGTCCCTAAGAGCCAAAAGGAGGTTGATAGGGAAACACTTAAGGCGCTTCTGCCGTCATTCGAGTTTTATCCTTCAATTTTTGCCATCTCTGAAGGAAAGATAGCGTCCGAGTTCGACCTTTCCACGCTTGATTCGTTTGAAATGCGTTTCACGGATTGGAGGCTGAATCTGAACAACACAGCAATGTCAAGCTAAATGTCAGGAGGATACACATGCTACGTAACGTTCCCGTAAGCCGTAAGTCATTCATCGCAAGCGCAGTTGCGCTTTGCTCAATTGCCATTTCACCAAAGCAATCTAAGGCGCAACCTCTTGAAGTAGAGTTCCCTTCTGCCGAAGAGTACATTGAAGCTGTCAATGAGTCCGGCACAGGATGGACGACATACGCACTAGATGAAAACGGAGATGTCCAAATTATCGATCGATTCCAGACCCTGTCTTTGGATGATTTAGCAGCTGCCACACGCGGCGCTAAAGAATGGATCGTCAAAATTGCCATTTTTATTGGAAAAGAACTCATCGGCTATGTAACGGGGGTTGTAATCGACGGACTTATTAAGAAGTTCATAAGCATAACCGGAGGTTATTGGACTGAGTATGCAGCAAAGCAACTCCTTGGACGCCCCGTACCCGCAGGCAACACGTACCGTCTACCTTGCAGCGTCTATCCCCCCAACTCCGGAGAATACATTCGTTGTATAAATAGTTAGGATACGACTATGTTGCCAGTCATCATTGCCCCCGTAATTGGTGTATGGGGTATCCAGTATTTCCTCAACAAGAAGTGGCTCTGGGGCATTGGGTGCATAGCGATAACATTAATATGCTATTTCCTTAGCCTCATTGTCAAAGCATGCTGGCCGAGCGCCATCTCTTTTGGAATTGCTCTTCTCAGCTCGGTCCAGCTATATGGAAGCAAAAAGGGTTTGTCCTTCTTTAATGCCCTGATATCGGCTCCGCTACCTCTGCAAATCTACTGGGGAATTATGGCCGTCATCGTTCTCTTTATGCCCCAAATCCCCTTCAGCGACGTTCCCGGCTTCTCCTAACGCGTCGCCGATTCAACCCCATACAATCCAGCTCACAAAAAGAGTCGGTCGAGCAAATGCTCTAAAAATAGAGCTGGCCGGGCAAAGCCCGACCAGCTCACAAACTTTCCCTCAGCCCTTTTTCATCCGCGCGCGAGAAAGCCAGCAAGGATACCACAGGGCCCGCCCCGGGAGTGTTTTCTTCTGAGCGATCCCGCAGCGCGAAGCGCGAGGACCAGCGAAGAAGAAACCCCGCAGGCGGTCGGGCCGGTGGGAAGGATGACCTTTCGACTTACTCCTTCTCGACCGCGCGCATGATCGCCTTGTAGATCTCCATCAGCGGGATGATCAGGAAGGCCAAGCCCAGCGCGGCGATAACGCCCTTAAGCTCAAGCGTCACGGGGCCAAAGAACATCTCGGCAAGCGTCGGCTGCACGGTTACGATCACCGTCAGCACCAGCGCCAGCGCGGCCGAAGCCCACAGCCACTTGTTCTGCTTCTTCATGCTAAACAGCGACGCACGACGGCTGCGCATATTAAAGCAGTGGAAGATCTCGACCATGTTGAGCGTGATGAAGGCCATCATCACGCCTTCCTCGTCGGCATTACCGGCGATCATATCGGCGATGTGGATGTAGCCCATGTCAAAGTACACGCCCACAAAGAAGCTCGCCAGCACCAGCACGGTGATGATTAGGCCCTGGACCACGCAGTCCAGACCCATATGTCCGGCAAAGACACCGTCCTTGGCGTTGCGCGGCTTGCGCTTCATGATGTCGCCCTCGGCGTCCTCCATGCCCAGCGCGAGCGCGGGGAAGCAGTCGGTGACCAGGTTCACCCACAGCAGCTGCACCGGCTGGAAGATGGTAAAGCCGATGAGCGTGGCGATGAATACCGAGAAGACCTCGGCAAGGTTGGCCGAAAGCAGGAACTGAATGACCTTGCGGATGTTGTCGTAGATGCGACGGCCCTCTTCGCAGGCACCGATGATGGTGGCGAAATTGTCGTCGGCAAGCACCATGTCGGCGACGTTCTTGGTGACATCGGTACCGGTGATGCCCATGCCAACGCCGATGTCGGCGCGCTTGATGGACGGGGCGTCGTTGACGCCGTCGCCCGTCATGGCCACGATCTGGTCGCGCGACTTCCAGGCCTCGACGATGCGGGTCTTGTGCTCGGGCTGGACGCGGGCGTACACGCCGTAGTCCTCGATGTGCGCGTCGAGCTCCTCGTCGCTCATGCGGTCGAGGTCGGCACCGGTAATGGCCTGGCTGCGGTCGGCGACGATGCCCAGCTGCTTGGCGATGGCCACGGCGGTGTCGATGTGGTCGCCCGTGATCATGACGGTGCGGATGCCGGCGTCGTGCGCCTCGCGGATAGCGTCGGCCACCTCGGGACGGACCGGGTCGATCATGCCGGACAGGCCGCAGAAGACCAGGTCATGCTCGAGCGCAGCGGGGCTGCAGTCGGCGGGAACCTCGGTGTAGGTGCGGCTCGCCAGCGCCAGCACGCGCAGGGCCTCGTCTGCCATGGCCTTGTTGGCTGCCACGAGCTCGGCGCGACGCTCCTCGGTCAGCGGGACGACCTTTTCGCCCTCGTAGATATGGGTGCACAGGCCGATCACCACGTCTGGCGCGCCCTTGGTGTACTGCTCGTACTCGCCATCCAGGGTCTCGACGACCACGGACATCATCTTGCGGCCCGAGTCGAACGGGGCCTCGCCCACGCGCGGGTGCTCGGCAGTCAGGCCGGTGAGACCAGCCTTGCCGGCGTCGTTGACGAGCGCACACTCAGTCGGCTCGCCCACGGCCTCGCCCAGCTCCTCGTCCCACTGGGCATCGGAGCAAAGGGCCATACCTGCCAGGAACTTCTCCTTAGGCGCAGCGAGCTCGTGCTTGACGACGGTCATCTTGTTCTGGGTAAGGGTGCCGGTCTTGTCGGAGCAGATGGTCTGCGTGCAGCCGAGGGTCTCGACGGCAGAAAGCTTGCGGATAATCGCCTGGCGCTTGGCCATCTTGGTCACGCCAAGCGACAGCACGATGGTCACGACGGCGACCAGGCCCTCGGGGATGGCGGCGACGGCAAGCGAGACGGCGACCATAAAGGTGTCGAGCAGGGCAGTCGGGTCGGTGAGGACGTTGCCCACGCCGTGACGGATGATGTCGACGCCAAAGATGACGACGCAGATGACGATCACCATGATGGTAAGGATGCGGCTGAGCTCGGCAAGCTTCACCTGCAGCGGCGTAAGCTCTTCCTTGGCCTCGGCCAGGGCGCCGGCGATCTTGCCCATCTCGGTATCCATGCCGGTACCGACCACGACGGCGCGGCCGCGGCCGTACACCACGGTAGAGCCCATGTAGCACATGTTCTTGCGGTCGCCGAGCGGCACGTCATCGGTGCCCGCGGCAAGCTCGATCACGTTGGCGTGCTTCTCTACGGGCACGGACTCGCCGGTGAGTGCAGCCTCTTCGATCTTCATCGTGGCACTCTCGAGCACGCGGCAGTCGGCCGGAACGGAGTCGCCCGCCTCGAGCATGATCACGTCACCGGGCACGAGCTCGGCGCTCGGCAGGTGCACGAGCTTGCCGTCGCGCAGTACCTTGGACTGCGCCGCGCTCATCTCCTGCAGGGCCTCGAGGGCTTCTTCGCTCTTGGCTTCCTGGACCACGCCCAGCACCGAGTTGACGATAACGACGAACATGATGATGACGACATCGGCAAAGTCGGGCTCGCCCTTGACCATGCCCGTGAGCGCACTGATGACGGCGGCAACGATCAGCATGATG
>UQYA01000012.1 GCA_900545165.1 uncultured Collinsella sp. | reverse complement strand
CGAGTGCGAGGGCATCGGTCCCAAGATTGCGGCGAGCGTCAAGCAGTTCCTGGCCGTGCCCGAAAACCTGGCCGTGCTGGAGCGCCTGCGTCAGGCGGGTCTGTCGCTCGAGGTCGACTTGGGCGCTGCGCACGCGCAAGCCGCAGCCGCCGCTGGCGTGGCGGGCGAGCTCGCCGACGCACAACCACTCGCAGGCCTGACCTTCGTGCTCACCGGCACGCTCGTCAACCGCACGCGCGACGAGGCGGGCGCGGCGCTCAAGGTGCTCGGCGCCAAGGTTTCGGGCAGTGTGTCAAAGAAGACGAGCTACCTGGTCGCCGGTCCCAAAGCGGGCTCCAAGCTCACCAAGGCCGAGCAGCTGGGCGTGCCCGTGTTGGATGAGGCGGCACTTGAACAGATTTTGGCGACGGGTAGGGTCCCGGAGGCATAATGATTTGTTTAGGAACTGCGCAGAGGCTCAGTTCCTAAACATCTCCTTATAGTGTTTGCCTGTTCAATTTCGATATCGTTTCCCTCGTATGATCCAGATGCGTCTACCGACTCAAAGCGTGAGTAGGAAACTCTTGTCCCAACTTTGATTTGGGAAAGCTTGTCTTTGATTCGGCCAGATGAGGGGAATGTAATCCGGGTTTGCTTTCCAGCGTCGGTGTAGCGGGGACTGTTGTCTGTTTGGATTACGAGTTCCGTTCCCTCAATAGAATGAACGCTGCCGACTCCAAAGACAAGGTAATCATCTCCTCCGCTATAGCGGGCTCTATCTGTGCATGAAGAAACGGATGCAAACATAGCGAAAATCACCAATATCGTAACCAGGGCAAAGGCCGTGGTGCCATAGCATTTTGATGGTGCCATCCGGTTTACCAAAAGACTGTTCCGTTCAATTTGACCATATTGGGCGTTGCATAGTTAATCGCTCGGGGATAAGTGTTCCATCCGTCGAATACTTCGAGCCACTGCAGTTCGATGCCAGAGCTTCCATTATGCCCAGTAAAATAGCCAGTTACTGTGACTGTATGACCTGATAGCTCGACGGATCCTTCACTGTTTCGGCTGTTGATCCACATATGATACAAGCCGATATTCCCTTGATCGATAGTTGCTCTGTACTGAGCGAATTGAGGCTGATAACCGAAAAATTGAGTATTAAGTGCTCTACCCTTTTGAGCGGCAAGACTTTTAAACGGAACAATTCCATCTGGGATGATCGTGCTTCCGTACTCGACGCCCTGATCATTGGTCTTATACGTTGTTGTGCCAGTGACGTTCCATATTTCTTTATAATAATCGGGATTAAATTGATTAGCGTTTGAACTGGTGAGACCGTAATGCATTGATACAGCGTACAAGGCAGAAACGACGCATGCATACTTATTAGTGCGGGCTTCAACTAATGATTCCGAGACTCCTCGGAACGGTATTCCGTTTAAATCGTCTATTTGGAAATGCAACATCAAGTCATCTTCATTGATAATGACTGCATTCCATGAAGTTGGGTTATTGCTTTGAGGTGTTATACCCTTTTCGGTGACAATCGGGACAGACCGTATATTGTTATAGTTGGTTACACAGTCTCTAGTTCCTGGCACCAAAGTTCCATATTCAATATCGTTGTACGAAATTAGTACGGTTGGGTTTGTGGCCTGTTGGCCGGAATAAGTTGAAATGGCGTTTGATAGAGAAGCTGAAATCGGAAGAATGGTATCGCCGAGGGTTATCTCCTTCAGAAGCCCAGGATATGATGCGTCAAGTACTAAATAACCGTAAGGGCTTCCTTCCCTTGTGACACTGATTTCATAGCCACAGATAAGGCCGATTTGTTGGCATACGGGAACGATTTGCTCGATCTCTAAGTTCGCGGATCCGTCGACGATGGGCAACAGGGAAAGCGCGTAGTCTTGTGCTAGGTCTGATGTAAAAGCGACGGATGAGTTTGAGTCGGCAGCGAATACTCTTGTTGGGCGTGACGCGGATAAGCCGATGATCGAGGCTAGGCCGAGAAGAAACGAGCGACGTGATTGAACTCTGGGCATAATGTCTCCTGCCTATGGGGGGCAATATGCTGTCATTTTATTTGCTACATAATACAATCTAATTCGGATTAAGGTAAATGGATGGAATTGCTCGATAAATGGTAGTGATTAGCGGACCGGTATCGCGATCCTCGTCACATACGCCCCCGGGTCGTCGCTGATGATGTCGTCGATGGGGGCGATTTCGCGCGAGGGACCGGCGGGGGACAGGTCGCACTCGTGCATGTAATCGAGTAAGCGCTCATAGCGCGGGGTCGCCTGACCGTGCGTGCCGCGGAAGCTGACTGTCAGATACCGCGCGGCGGGACGTACTTCGACATCGCCCAGGTAATCGTCCGTGCCATCCAGCAGCAGAAAGACCTCGTCGTAGCCATCAAAGTCGCCGGTGGCAAGGCGTTCGGGCGCGATCCCGACGCCCAAGTTGCCCAGAAAAACAAACGTCTCGTGCTGGCCCGTCTGCAGTTGACGAATTTGCCACTCCAGCGCATAGGCGTCGGTAGGGTTGACGCGTTCGCGCAGCACGGCGCAGCGAAGTTCGGGCGCATCGATTGTGCAAATGATATTGAGCTCGTTGTTCAAGGCATCGTGCAGCAGGGCAAGCCGGCTGTTAATCTTGCGCGACACGCGTTCGAGCTCGCGGCGCTTGCGCTCGATGATTTCCTGTTGCTGAGCCAGCTGCCGCTGCATGAGGTCCACATCGCGCGTGGTCACAAACTCGCGGATTTGCGCGAGCGGCAAGTCGAGAACTCGCAGGTGGCTGATGGTGTTGAGGGTGGAGAGCTGCCGCGATCCGTAGTAGCGGTACCCACTTGCCGGATCGATGCGCGCCGGATCCAACAAGCCGATCTGCTCGTAATGACGTAGCGTTCCCACGCTCAGGTTAAACAGGCGTGCCACCTCGCCAATGCGGAGCAGGCCCTCTGTATGTTCAGCTGGCGAGTCGGTCATGGGACCGTTCCTTTCAATAGGGTCGGGGAGGGGCGCCAGACTCGCGTTGCCCCGCTACGCTACCAACTTGTCAAAAGCCCCGCGCCGGTTGAGCACGGTAAACGCGACAATACAGATGACTGCCGACAAAATCGATCCGCACGGCGAAGCGATGCCCATAGGAAACAACGTATCGGAATAGGCGTTCGACAGCAGCCACGCGCCCGGCACGCGAATGAGCGCCACGGCCAGTACGTTGTGCGCAAAGCCGATGTAGCTCTTGCCGTATGCAGCGAAAAAGCCACTAAAGCAAATGTGGATGCCGGCAAAAATCGCGTCGAAAATGTAGCTGCGCATATAACCGGTACCGGCGGCGACTACTGCAGCGTCCTTGGCAAAAAAGCCGATAAACGCCGGTGCCACCAGCCACATCAGCACTGTGATCAGGCAGCCGTACACTACCGAGATGGTCATTGCGTCCTTGAGCACCTGACGCGCGCGATCGCCCTTGCCCGCGCCGGCGTTTTGCGCCGTGAGCGCGCTGACGGTGGCGCCCATGGAGCTCGGCACAATGAACAAGAAGCTGATCATCTTCTCGACCAGGCCCACGGCGGCGGCGTCGACGAGCCCTCGGTGGTTGGCGATGACGGTGATAAACATAAACGCCACCTGGATGCAGCCGTCCTGCACGGCCACAGGCACGCCGATCTTAAGAATGCTGCCGAGCACCTCGGGCTGGGGGCGCAGGTCGCTACGCTTAACGTGGATGTTCGTGCGATGGCTCTTAAGCCACACGAGCGCGAGGGCAACGCTGGCCGTCTGCGCGGTCACCGTGCCGAGCGCCGCGCCCACGGGGCCGAGCCCCATGTGGCCGATAAACAGAAAATCGAGCGCGATGTTGATGATGCATGCCACGCCGATTACGTACATAGGCGAGCGCGAATCGCCCAGTCCGCGAAAGATAGCCGAAAGGATGTTGTACGCGGCGATAAAGGGAATGCCGACAAAGCAGATACGCAGGTAGGCGGAGGTGCCTTCGACCGCCTCGGCCGGCGTGCCAATGAGTGCCACGATCTGCGGGCACAGTGCGAGCAGGACAGCGGCCAGCACCACCGAGACGCCCATAAAGAGCGTGATGGTGTTGCCGATGGCGGTCTCGGCGCGATCGAAGCGACGCGAACCCACGGCGTGGCCGACGATGACCGTCGTTCCCATGGCCAGGCCCACGAGCGTCACGGTAATGATATAGAGCGTCTGCGCGCCATTGCCCACGGCGGTGATGCCGGCGGCACCGCTAAACTGTCCCATCATGTACAGGTCGGCCATGCCGTAGAGCATCTGCAAAAAGTACGAGAGCATATAAGGCAGGGCAAAGACCGCGATGGTCTTAAGGACATTGCCGCGTGTGAGGTCGTGTTCCATGGGCGGGGCTTTCTGGCTGGGTTTGTTTACGTACCAGTGTAGTGAAAACCCTACAACGATTGTAGAGTCAAGGTTTGTGATGACGCCGGAGCGAAAAAGTCTCGCGCATCATTATTCCGAGTGAATATGGACACACATCACGAGAACTCGCCGCCGGCGCTAACCTTGCAGAAAACGATTTCGGAATACTTGACACCATTATTCGGCGCGCAATAATACGTGCGTTTGCGAACAACGTTTGATGGGGGTTGAACCTGCGTGCGCAATCTCAAAATACTGTTTTCCTATCTAGGGGCATACCGTCGCGATGCCATCCTCGGCGTGTTCTTTGTGTCGGTCGAGACGGTGCTCGAGCTGTTTATCCCGGTCATCATGGCCAACATCATCGATGTGGGCGTGCCTGCGGGTGATATCAACTACATGCTGCTGCAGGGCGCGTACATGTTGGTGTGCGCTGCGCTTTCGCTGGTACTGGGCTTGGGTTATGCCCGCACGTCCGCCCGCGTTGCCTCGGGCCTAGGCGCTAACCTGCGCGAGGCCGAGTACAAAAAGATTCAGACGCTCGCTTTTGGTAACCTGGACAACTACGACGCCAGCTCACTCGTCACCCGCATGACCACGGACATCACCGTTATCCAAAATGCTGTGGGCAACGGCTTTCGCCCTATGGTGCGCGGCCCGGTGACGCTTATCGTCGGCCTTATCTACGCGCTGATGCTGTCGCGCCCGCTCGCCACCGTCTTTGCGATCATCTTGCCCGTGCTGGCAATCGTGCTGGGCGTCATCACCTATCGCGTCAGTCCGCTCTACCGCCAACTCCAGACCTCGATGGACCACCTCAACGGCGTGGTACAGGAAGACCTCACCGCCGTGCGTGCCGTCAAGGCCTACGTTCGTACCGAGCACGAGGAGGCCAAGTTCGACACCGTCAATACCGAGCTCGCCGGCACTGCGACGAAGACCTTTGGCAACGCGGTGCTCAACCTGCCGGTGTTTCAGCTGTCGATGTACGTGGCTGCGCTCTCCATCCTGTGGATTGGCGGCCACATGATTCTCGCCGGCAAGCTGGGCGTGGGCTCGCTCACGGGCTTTATGAGCTACGTGCTGCTGATCATGAACTCGCTTATGATGATTTCCAACGTGTTTTTGCTGCTCACGCGCGCTCTTACGAGTGTGGGCCGTATCGCAGAGGTGCTCGATGAGGAGCCCTTTATCGCCAACCCCGCGGGAGACCTCGCGATTGCGGCGCCAGCGGACGGCAGTATCGAGTTTCGCGACGTTTCCTTTAAATTCCGCGCGGATGCAGCCGAGGATGTGCTCGAGCATATCGACCTTCGCATCGAGAGCGGCTCGACGGTGGGCATCCTCGGCGGCACGGGCTCGGGCAAGAGCTCGCTTGTGCAGCTGATTGCGCGCCTGTACGACGCCACCGAAGGCGCCGTGCTTGTGGGCGGACGCGACGTGCGCGACTACGACCTCGCGACTCTACGCGACGCTGTGGGCATTGTGCTGCAAAAGAATGTGCTGTTTACGGGTACCGTGCGCGAGAACCTGCAGTGGGGCAATCCGCAGGCGTCGGACGATGAACTCCTTGCGGCTTGCCGCGCGGCGTGCGTGGACGAGTTCCTTGATCGCATCGGCGGGCTGGACGGCGAGTTGGGCCAAGGCGGCGCTGGTGTTTCGGGTGGCCAGAAGCAACGCCTGTGCATCGCGCGCACGCTGCTCAAGCATTCGCGCGTGCTCATTTTTGATGACTCCACCAGCGCGGTCGATATGGCGACCGACGCTAAGATTCGCGAGCACATCGCTCGGATTTCCGATACGACCGTGCTCATCATCGCCCAGCGTATCGCGAGCGTCATGGATGCCGATCGCATTGTGGTGTTGGACGACGGTCGTGTCCACGGCGTGGGCACGCACGAGGAGTTGCTGGCGGGCGACAACATCTACCAGGAGATTTACGCCTCGCAGATGGAGTTTGCGGGGAACGTGGACGCCGGCGCCGGCAGCGACGATGGCTGCGCGAATGATCCGTTTTCCTCCGTCCCTGGCGGATCGCCCTTGGAAGGGGGTGAGCGCCATGCCTAAGACCGCAGCCCAAGCACGCCCGGCCGACCTCAAGCGCACGGTGCGCCGCTTGCTCTCCTACATGGGGCATGCCAAGTTCTCGTTGCTCGCGGTGGGCGTGTTCGCCTCCGTCGCCGCCATCGCGAGCCTCGCCGGCACCTACATGGTGCGCCCCATCGTTAACGGTTTGGCCATGGGCGGGGAGGGACTGCTCGCCAGGCAGGTCGTCCTGACGGCGATCATCTACGCCGCGGGCGTGCTCTCGGCCCTGGGCTACTCACAGATCATGGTGCGCGCGGCCCAACGCGTGGTGTCCGATATTCGCCGCGACCTGTTCGCGCACATCCAGACGCTGCCGCTCAGTTATTTTGACAGCACGCGCTCGGGCGACATCATGAGCTTCTTTACCAACGACGTCGACACCGTCTCCGAGGCGCTCAACAACAGCTTTGCCAACGTGATTCAGGCCGCCATTCAGGTTGTGGGCACCACGGCCATGCTCATCATCCTTAACTGGCAGCTCACGATTATCACGCTCGTGTGCGATGCGGCCATTGTGCTGTATGCGCGCTACTCGGGCGCGCGCTCTAAGCGCTTCTTTGCCGCCCAGCAGGCATCGCTTGGCGACCTGGACGGATATATCGAAGAGATGGTCTCGGGCCAAAAGGTCATCAAGGTCTTTAACCGCGAGGCGGCGAATGTCGCCGGCTTCACCTGCCGCAACGACGAGCTTCGCCGCACCGGCACCGCCGCCGTGAGCTATGCCAACTCCATGGTGCCCATGACCGTGGTGATTGGCTACGTCAACTATGCCATCGTCGCCGTGGCGGGCGGCATGCTCTGCATCAAGGGACTCGCCGACGTGGGCGCGCTTGCAAGCTATCTGGTCTTTGTGCGCCAGGCGGCCATGCCCATCAACCAGTTTACGCAGCTGGGCAACTTCTTGCTCAACGCGTTGGCCGGTGCCGAGCGCCTGTTTGCCGCCATGGACCTTGAACCCGAGGTGGACGAGGGCTGCGTGGAGCTGGTGCAGACGGGCGACGCCGCGTGGGCGTGGAAGATTCCCGAGGGCCAGGGCGTGGGCGCGTACGGGCATTTGCATGATATGGCAGCCGTTGATGAGTCGGGCCGCGCGGTGGCTGCCGACGGCACCGAGCTCACGTGCGGCTTGGTCCCGCTTGCCGGCGACGTGCGCTTCCATGCCGTGGATTTTTCCTACGTGCCGGGCACCCGCGTGCTCACGGACCTCAACCTGTTTGCCAAGCCGGGGCAAAAGATCGCGTTTGTGGGCTCCACGGGCGCCGGCAAGACGACCATTACCAACCTCATCAACCGCTTCTACGAGGTCGATGACGGCGAGATCACGTACGACGGCATCGACGTCAAGCACATTGCCAAGGCCAGCCTGCGCGGGTCGCTCGGCATTGTGCTGCAGGATACGCACCTGTTTAGCGGCACCATTGCGCAGAACATCCGCTTTGGCAAGCTCGACGCGACCGACGAAGAGGTGCGCGCCGCTGCTGAGGCCGCCTGCGCGGATTCGTTTATCCGCCGCCTGCCGCGGGGCTACGACACACCGGTCACGGCCGACGGCGCCAACCTGTCGCAGGGTCAGCGTCAGCTGCTCGCCATCGCGCGCGTGGCCGTCGCCGATCCGCCGGTGCTCATCCTGGACGAGGCCACGAGCTCCATTGACACGCGTACCGAAAAGCTCATCGAGCGCGGTATGGACCGCATCATGCGCGGTCGCACCACGTTTATGATCGCGCACCGCCTGTCCACTGTCCGCGACGCCGACGCCATCATGGTCCTCGAACACGGCCGCATCATCGAGCGCGGCACGCACGAAGAGCTACTCGCCCAGCACGGCGAGTACTGGCAGCTGGCGCATGGCTTAAAAGAGCTGGATTAACCCGTTCGAGCACGATACTTTGATCCCTCCGTGCCCCTCGACTCAAACCATCACAACATTCGACGTTTTTTGCCAAAATCGGGAAAAGCATCGAATGTTGTGATGGTTTTTCTGCCACTCGACCGGGTGGAATCGCTTTCTTGCGCACGAAGGTGTGCGGACCCGTGGGCAGGGGAATAAGGTTGGTTATCCGACTCCATTGGAGGGCTCATGGACCTGCCGATCGTCCTGTCCCATAAGACTGCCTGGCTGTACCACAACGTGGCGCGCCCGTCCGAGCCGCTCTCGCGAGCAAGTAGCCTATACGATGAGGACTCGCTTGCTAACGAGGCGGAACCGACAGCGAGCCTGCCCAAATTGGGACTCGATGCCAAGGGGCTGAGGGCTTCAACGGCAGTTGGGATTGTTACCGACTATCTGGTTTCGCTTGGTATTCCACGAGAAGAGCTCGACCATATCGACACGCTCGTCAACTTCGATTTTGAGCGCTCGACGCCGGCTGGATTTAGGTGCCACGTGTTTGGAGCGCCGATACCTTCAGGCCATCTTATCGAGGTGGCAGAGGGCCTTCTGGTGGTTGATGAGCTCATGTGCTTTGTCCAAGCGGGTTCGTGGATGAGCGAGCCCGAGCAGCTGGAATATGGCTACGAAATCTGCGCCCGATATCATTTGAATCATCTGTCGACAGGCGACTATATCGAGATGGGGCAGAGGTATACCGTTGCCGACTTGATTGCCTATTGCAATGAGAACCGATCTCGTCAGGGGGCTATACGCGCGGCCGCCGTGCTCAAGCGCGTGCACGATGGCGCGCGGTCGCCCATGGAGACGGCCACCGCAATCATGGCCGTAGCAAAACGTTCCCAGGGAGGGCTGGGATACACCAAAATCGAGCTTAACCATCGGGTCGATGTTCCCAACGAGTTCAAGTATCTCGCAAAGGCCGGGTATTTCGAGATCGACGTATATGCGCCTGCGAGCGGTACGGGAATCGAATACAACGGCTCGGACCATCTTGATAAACAGCGCAGCGCGTCGGATGCGGAGCGTATGACCGTGCTGAGCGCGCTGGGCTTTAGGATGATCGTCCTCACCGGGACTCAGTTTGCCCATCAGCTGCAATTGCATCGGGCGATGAACGCCATCGCGCTCGCTATGGGTCTCAAGTGCGACCGAAGCGAAGCGTTCCAGAAACGCCAGAACGACCTGCGAGAATTCGTGATTCGGCACTGGGACGGAGGCCTTTAGGGGCGCTTGGATCCCTCTACAGGGTGCTGTGGGCAGGCAAACCATCACAACATTCGACGGTTTTCGCCAAAAACGAGAAAAGCATCGAATGTTGTGATGGTTTGCGTGCTGAGGATGGGCATGGAAAGTCCGTTTTGCTCGAAGCGACCTGTCCTGTCGTACGGGTGTCGGCATGGTTCTCTCGTGGGGTATTATGTTTTCCGAAGAATAAAACGCCGCGTGAGGGGAGGGCTGCGTGGACGGGCGCGTGCAACATGACGGCTTTGGCCGTGATATCAACTACCTGCGCATTGCCGTTACCGACAAGTGCAATTTCCGCTGCATCTATTGCATGCCGGCCGATGGCGTGGCGCCCCGCGCGCACGACGAGCTGCTCAGCGCCGAGGAAATCGCCCGCTTTGTGCGCCTGGTGGCGGGAGAGGGCATTCGCCGCGTGCGCCTGACGGGCGGCGAGCCGCTGGTCAGCCGCCGTATCATTCCGCTCATTCGCGACATCCGCGCGATTCCGCAGATCGAGGACATCTCGCTCACCACCAACGGCGCCCTGCTGCCCAAGTTGGCGCCGCAGCTCAAAGATGCCGGGCTTAACCGCGTCAACATCTCGCTCGATACGCTTGACCCTACGCTCTTTGGAAAGATCACGCGCCTGGGTCGGCTCGAGCAGACCATGGCTGGCATCGATGCGGCGCTGGCTTGGGGCTTTGAGCCCGTTAAGGTCAACTGCGTTATTGTGCGCCGGCTCAACCAAGACGTGGCGGCCCTCGCGCGCTTGACCGTCGACCGCCCCATCCACCTGCGCTTTATCGAATACATGCCCATTGGCGACGAGCGCACGAGCTCGCATTGCGCTGTGGACCCGCATGCGCCCGCACTCAATCCCGAGCTGTGGGACGCGAGCGATACCGTGCCGAGCGGCGAGCTGCGGGTGCGCATCAATGCCGGGGCCACCGCGGCGGGCCTGGGCGAGCTCGAGCCGCTCGACATTAACGACGCTCCTGCCGGCGCGGGCCCTGCGCGCTATTGGCACTTTCCGGGCGCGGCGGGAACGGTCGGCTTCATTAGCGCCATGTCCAACCATTTTTGTGCGAATTGCAACCGTCTGCGCCTGACGGCCGATGGCAACGTGCGTCCGTGCCTGTTCAGCGATGCCGAGTATTCGGTGCGTGAGGCACTGCGCCGTGGTGATGATATGCAGGTACTTTCGATTTGGCGCGATGCCGTGTCCCACAAACCGCAGGAACACGCGATAATTGAGGGCACGCAACGATTTATGTCCCAAATCGGAGGATGATCATATGGCCAAGAGCAGGTACGCCGATGCCACCAAGGCCGCTCGCAGGGCCGCAATGTCTGCCCATAAAGCCTCAGTCGCGGCTAATGCTGGCAACGCCGACGCGTCCGCGCGGCCGACTGCCAGCGCTGCCACCGAGCCCGCCCGCGACGCCCGTCGCGACGAGCTGACACACGTGGACGCCAAGGGCGAGGTGCGCATGGTCGACGTGTCCGACAAGGCCGAGACGCATCGCATCGCCATCGCCGAGGGCACCATCCTCATGCACTCCGAGACGCAGGCCATGGTGCTGCAGGACCGCGCCAAAAAGGGCGACGTGCTTGCCTGCGCGCGCGTGGCGGGCATTATGGCCATCAAACGCACGAGCGACATCATCCCCATGTGCCATCCGTTGCTCATTACCAAGAGCAAGTGCGACATTGCGCCCATCGCTCCGGCGGGGACGCCGGCCGAGGACGTGCCCGAGGGCTGGGCGCCGGCGCGCGCGGACGGGCAGGTTGGCTTTCACGTACTGGTTACGGCCGGCGTGACGGGCAAGACGGGTATCGAGATGGAGGCGTTGACCGGCGCGAGTGCCGCGTGCCTAACGATCTACGACATGTGCAAGGCGGTCGATCGCGGCATGGAGATCGTCGACGTGCGCCTGCTGCACAAGGAGGGTGGCCGCTCGGGCGTGTGGGATCGTGCAGAGCGTCAGGCCGCTGCTGTTGAGGCCGTGGCCGCTGACGGTGCCGCGCTCGCGAGCGCACCCGTCGCCGTCGCGCCCGCAGCTCCGGCCCCGGCCGTTCCCGCGATCGCGTTTATCGGCTACCAGAACTCGGGCAAGACCACGCTCGTCGAGAAGGTTATCGCCGAGCTCACCCGCCGCGGCCTGCGCGTGGGCTCGCTCAAGCATCATGGGCATCACGGCTTTGATATCGACGTGCCCGCTAAGGACACCTGGCGCCATCACCAAGCCGGATCCAAGCACGTGGGCCTCATCTGTGCCACGCGCTGGGCGGAGTACGCCGACACGCGCGAGGAGGACGAGATGCCCGCGCGCGAGCTGCTGTCGCGCTACAACGATGTCGACGTGGTGATCATCGAGGGCTACAAGACCGAGGGCTTCGACAACATCGTGGTCGCGCGCTCCGGTGTCGACCGTTTGCGCGGCAAGAGCTCGCTCGACCTGGTCGACGGTCACACGCTGGCCCTTGCCTGCAACGAAGCCCTGGCGCGTCAGGCCTTCGATTCCGGCTTTGCGACCCGAGCCATCAACATCAACGACGCCCGAGCCATCTGCGATCTGATCCAAGATTATCTGGCCTAAAACCTGCCAAAAAGGGACAGGTTTATTTTGGCAGGTTTTATCTGGGCAAACGCCATTTCCACCACAAAGGGGCCAGGCTCCTTTGTGGTGGTTTTTGCTTTGGTAGATGTGTGGGACATGCCTTACAATCTACCAAGTAGTTCATGACGGGCGAAAAACGGAGAGAAGGGGCTTGATGCGTCCTTAATGTTTCATGCGGATAGATTGATTTGACAGACGGTGGCGGATGCCCGCCGCCCGCATTCGTATGAAACAAGGAGTCTCCATGCTCGCCTCTCTTTTCTCAAAGCCTCAACCATCGCTTTCCGTGCAGGCCAAGCGCCTGGTTGCGATGCGCTTTCTCATCTACACCGGTTTTCAGACCAGCTACTTTATCGGCGTCATCGGAACGCTCACCTATGCAGACGATGCCTCGGTTGTGGCGACATCGCTGGCCGTCCTTTTTATGAACGTATTCGTGATCTTGGGATCCTTTGCGGGTGGCGCGGCGCTCGACGTCTGGGGTCCGTGCCGGCATTTCTTGCTGAGCATCGTGGGCACGCTGGCAACCGGCGCGGCAATCCTCGCCTTTGGCAGCGCGACCGGCATCGTCCTGCTTGGCGCGGTGCTTCTGGGCTTTGTGATGGGGTTCGCCCAGCCCATCGCCACATCCTATCCAGCCTACCTCACCGACGATCCTGTCGAGCTCAAAGACATCAACTCCGCCATCGCCATGTTTTCAAACGTTAGTATCATCGTCGGCCCCACGCTGGGCGGCTTTGTCGCGGCGGCTGCATCGTCACGCGCGGTGTTCGTGCTCATGATGATCTTTACCGTACTGGCGCTCGTCGTCGGTTGGGGCTTTAGGCCGCAGACCAGCCATGTCGCCGGGCATGCGGATGCCGATTCGGCAGAGGAAGGGGGGCGTGCGGGACGAAGCTCCAATCCCAGCACGGCCTCCCGCGTCACCTTCGCGACCAGCATCAAGACAGTCTTCACCAACAGCGTCCTCGCCCTGCTGTTCTGCATTATTTTCCTTTCAAACTTTGGCTATGGAGCTTTCGATCCGCTGGAGTCATTCTTCTACCGTGATGTCCTGCATGTCGGCGTCGAGTGGATGGGCTGGCTCTCGTCGGCCAGCGGTGTGGGCGCGGTGCTGGGCGCCGTGGTCGCGCTCCGCTTGCCACCGCACCTGGTCAACCTTAAATCGCTGCTCGTGGCACTTATGTCCGTAGGCCTGGGAAGCCTGCTCTACGTGGGAACACCGTACGTTGGTGTGGCCCTTGTCGGCCAGATTGCCCTGGGCGTGGCCTGGGGTGTCGTCAATCCGCTCCACAACACTATCGTGCAAACGACGGCCCCGCTCGAGCAGCTCGGCCGCGTCAACTCGGTCATGGGCTTTGGCAATATGTTCGCCGGCGTGGCCCCTCTGGCGGTTGCACCGTGGCTGGCGGCAACATTTGGCGTACAACGGACACTCGTAGGGGCGGGCATGGTCGTGACGGCGGTTCCCGCGGCGTTGCTGCTGTTTGGACGCCGGCATTTGGATCGTGCCGCAAGGCAGTAAAACCATCACAACATTCAGCGAAAATCGCGATTTTGCCGAAAAACGTCGAATGTTGTGATGGTTCGCGCCCCGGGTCCGGCCACCCTTCGGGTCCGGCCACCACAGAGGGGCCAGGCACCTTTGTGGTGATCGGGCCCCAACGGCCCGTGCCTTGGTATACCATGTACGCCGTTCACGAATACACCCCACACCGCCGCACAACCCAGAAAGGCCCCCATGGACACCACCTTCAGCCACATCAAAGCCGTGTTCTGCGATATCGACGGCACGCTGCTCACGAGCCAGCACACGGTGTCCCCGCGCACCGTGGCGGCGATCCGCGCCCTGCGCGAGCGCGGCGTGCTCTTTGGCCTGTGCACCGGGCGCGACGCCCACGCGACCGAGGCCATGTACGAGCTCTGGGGCATCGAAGGCCTGGTGGACGTGCTGGTGGGCTGCGGTGGCGCCGAGGTCATCGACCGCGCACACGACATCAACGAGCTGAGCTATCCGCTGCCGGGCGAGACCATCGCGCGCATCTGCGAGCACATGGCAGACCTGCCGGCAACGCCCGTTTGCCCTCGGGACGGCGTGCTCTATGTGCCCGAGAGCAATGCGTGCGTCGAACACCTGTCGCGTGTCGACGGCGTGCCCTACCAGGTGGTCGACTTTGCCGAGTTTTTGCGCGAGCCGCAGCCCAAGGTGATGTTTACCATGGTGCCCGAGGTAATGCCGCGGGTGATTGAGCGAGCATCGACGTTTGCCGACGACACCGTTAAGGCGGCGGCTCTGCAAACCACGCAGCGGCTCTACGAGTTCATGGATCCGCGCGTGTCCAAGACGCGCGGCCTTGTGCGCGTGGCGGAGCTCAACGACATGGAGCTCCAGAACATCTGCGTGTTTGGCGATGCGGACAACGACACCTGCATGGTGGCTGACGCCGGCGTGGGCGTGGCCATGGCAAATGGCAGCGACGCCACCCGTGCCGCCGCCGATTTTGTAACCGCCAGCAACGACAAAGACGGCATCGCGATCTTTATCGAGGAGCATCTGTTGTAGCGCCGGGGGAGAGCCGCCACAAAGGGGACAGGCGCCTTCGTGGCGGCCTCAGGCGATTTGGGCGAGTTGATGCCTAAGATCTGCGCGAAAATTCAGATATGGTTGTCTGAACATTACGCTTCTAACTACCGATGGGTTAAAGATATTCCCATCAATTTAGTAGTCTATTCCTCCCGGTTAATGACCTACCGTTCACGGTCGATTTTCGACCGTTCACAGGATGCATGCTCTTGAACAAAATGTTGTGCAAATAAATAAAATGCTATTAAAAAACTGATAACTAGCTTAATTACCAGTAGAAATAGGTATTTCATAGCGAATAAACGAAGGCAAATCTGAGTAAATGTCAAGAGAATTGAGAACTTGCTACAAAAATGTCGATTTAGCCGCTCAGATGTTTAAACAATAATTACAATAGTATTACTACACGAGCGCAATTACAGATTGCACAGATACGTTTGATAGTGAAAGAGCAAGATCGCGGTCTCTTGGGGAGGAGACATCGATGAAAGCGAATTCAGAAAAAACTAAGCAGAGTAAAAAAGCGACGCGCCGTGTACTGGCAGGCGTTTTGTGCGGAGCCTCGGTTTTGAGCCTGGTGCTGTCGCTCGTTATGCCCCCGATCTCGCAGGCCATCGCCAACGATGCCCAGACAGTTTCTACCGCGGAAACTGTAATGGGGGGGGGTTCCTCAAGTGAGTCCGCTGCTGTAGGTAACACCAGCGAGGATGCCGAAAACCAGAATAGCGACGAGACCGATGGCGGCGAGTCTGGCTCTTCAAATAGTGTTGAGCAGGCTCAGAGTGCGAATGCGGCTTCAGCGGGAGCGACGGCCACCGTGAAGCCGGGAATTTACGTTCCCACGTCTATCGGTATCGGTACGAATATCAATGTCTCAACCCCTGATCCCGGCGTGGCCACCTACGTCGGCCGCGACATGTACATCGGTGGTAAGCCGAGCGATAAGCCGAGCGACGGCACTATCGATCTTGATGCGGACAACGCCCCCACCGGCTCATATGCCGCTGAGGCGGAGGGCCTTACCGTGGTCCGTGGCAAGCTTGCCATGAATCCACTCAAAGAGAGCTGGCCCTATAATAATAGTGGCGGCGCTGGTTTCCGCTTTGGCACCGTTGGTTTTGGTTCCCAGTTCCGTCCTGTCTACGGCAGCACCGTGCTTGCGGTCGCCGGAATCGACAGTGCGATCACCAAAATGAGCGTTGGTTACAACGGCAACTTGCCGGGGGCGACTACCGTTGGCGCTTGGAACAAAGGCGCTTGGGTCGGACAGCAGAGACCTTCTGAGGGCGCGACTCCTTCCGGCTTTGCCTACACCGCGCAAATCGCAGGCCCCATCACATACTGGCGCGATAGCGACTATAAACGCCAGTCTGTGGTGACAATGCAGGGTAATTGGTACGAGGGCTTGTCTGCTCTGGAAAGCACCCTGTTCAATAAAGCTGTTGATTTGACTAATGTCAACGGTAGCGATTATTCGAGCTATAACGGTACAAATGGATACCTCTCGAAGCTATCGAAACAGCTCGACTCGTTTGAAGATACCGGCGACGTGGATGTCAACGGCTTTGCAGAGCCTAATAGCAACTACGTCATCAACAAGTACAATAACGACGGAACAAGCTATACACTCAAATTCGATGGTAGCGACGATGGTAGCGGCAAGTCTGTTTCCGGTGCGCTCGATACCGGAATCCCGGACAATAAGATTCGCAACACCGAGCGACTCATCACCTTTACCGGCGATGGAACTTCTGTGCAACAGGTCTTCACCATCGCCGGTTCCGAGCTCTCCAACTGGAAGGATGGCGTCTACTACCGCGGCGTCGACTTTAAGTTCACCAATATCCCCGAAGGCGCATCCATTGTCGTGAACGTTACAGGTACTAATCCTGTCGAGTTCCACAACGGCTGGCGCTTCTGGTGGGGAGATACAGAAATATCTCGCGGTTACGAGAGTCAGTACGCCAAGAAAGACCTTGACGCGAAATACTCGCTGGCCTCCCAGTCCATCATGTGGAACTTCGTCGATACCACCAGCCTTACCATTCGAGGCGGCATCGCGGGAGAGGACCGCGCGGACTGGGGATACAGTGGCACAGTCAGCGGTGCTAAGTGGACTGACGACGATCCTGCGGCGGCTATGATCGGATCGATTCTCGTTCCCAACGGAAGTTTCGACGACCATGTGACTACCAACGGTCGCGTTTATGTGGGCGTCGATTTCTCAATGAACAGCCCGAAGGTTGCCGCAGCATTTGGTGAGGGTAACTCGGCTTCCGTCATCGATATGGATCAGGAGCGTCACAACTTCCCGTGGTCCGGGTCGTATACACCGGACGGCTCTGCCATTGCGTGGAGCAAGGTCGACGCTGCGGACGGCACTACGCTGCTCCCCGGTTCCTCGTGGGCTATCTATGGTTCTGTCGAGGACGCTGTCGCGGGCAATAGCAATAACGCTATCGTGACGGTGACTGACGGCGATGCCAACGATTACGATTCGGATGATGGCGAGCTTCAGTTCAACTATTTGAATCAGAAGGCCAAAATTGGCGATTCCAACGATAAAGACTACTTCAAGTACTACATTCGCGAGGTCAAGGCGCCGGCTGGTTATCAGAAGTCGGACACCATCTACTACGCAACCATGAACAATACCGGCGAGCAGGTGAACTATGTTCAGGGTTATGTGGATACGGTGAACGGAAATAAGCTCGTTTCATTCGATGATTCCAACACCACGGGCGCCATCTCCAACACCAAGATCACCGGTACGGTGTCTTGGACCAAGGTTGAGGAAGGAGACAAGGGATACACTCCTTTGGCTGGTTCCGAGTGGAAGCTTGCGAAACTGGGTGCCGGCGGCTTGACTGAGGCGCAGTCCTGGACCGTGAGTGACCAATCGACTCCGAGCGAAACCACTTGGGCCGATACCGACGCCAAGGATGGCAAGTTCACATTGGCCGATTTGCTGCCGGGCACGTACACGCTCACGGAGACCCAGGCTCCGTTTGGCTACGAACTGAACAAGAACACCTACAAGTTCACGGTGGACAGCACAAGCGGCTCCATTACGTGGATCGAGAACGAGCGGCCGAACATCGTTGATGGCATTACGTACATCTCCGACTCGTGCTCCGTTACGTCCGTGAAAATCCCGGTGATTAAATCCGTCCGTAATACGGACTGGCCGAAGGATTCCAGCGGTAAATACGTTGCGTTCGACTTCAGCATCGAGGCTACGGGGCCAAATAAGGATAGCGCTCCTATGCCTGACTCGAAGACTATTTCCGTCGCTCCCGCAGACTCCACCAAGGTCAACGACATCGAGGCATCTTTTGGCGAAATCTCGTTCTCCAAAGAGTACCTCGCCACGAACGACGCTTCGAACCCGACGGGCGCCAAGACTTACACCTACACGGTGAAGGAGGTCGCGCCCGACGCCGATGCCATCGACAAGCTTCGCTACTCCGAGGCCGAGTACCAGGTGGCCGTCACGGTGAAGGCCGTCATGGATGAGACCACTGGCAAGTACTCCGGCCTCACCACCTCCACCACGGTCACGCAGGTGAAGGACGACATGGGCAACACCGTGAGTAACACCATCGGCAAGGACGCCGCGCCCAACGCCATTCCCGCCTCCACCTTCACCAACACCTACTCCACCTCTTTGCCCCTTTCTGGTATGTCGGGCGTCACTCTGACGTACCTTGCCGGCGCGGCGGTGCTTTGCGCTGCTGCGGCCTGGATGCACATTCGTCGAAAGGCGAATGCGAAGGGAGGTAAGCGTCGTGAATAAGAAAGTTTGCTCCTTCCCGATCTTGTTTGCGCTGCTTGCCCTCCTGATCGGCACCTGCGCGGTTGTGTTCCCCGCTTCCGCGCAGGCCGCGCCGACCTCGACCGGTTCCATCACGGTGAGCGGCACCGTGGCGCGCAGCTACGACGCCTACCGGATCTTTAGCGCCAACGTCGTCGACGGCGACAGCGACGCCAAGATCGCCACCGACCTCGCCTGGGCAAGCGCCACCGCGCGCGACGCCGCGCTGCCCGTGCTGCACAGCGCCGGCATGCCCAATTCCCAGACCACCGCGCAGGAAGCTGCCGAGTGGCTCAACACCGATTCTCACCTTACGAGCGCGCTGAGCGCACAGCTCGCTCGTTCCCTCCAGAGCTCTGGCGCCGTGCCCGTGGCCCTTAACGCGGGCACGACGGCCGAGCTGCCCTGCGGCTACTGGCTCATCGTCGCCGACGACGACGCCATCGCCCAGGGCGAGGCCGGCACCGCGCCGATCATGGCCCTGGTGGGCGGCAGCGCCGTCACCGTCAAGCCCAAGGCCGCGACCCCCAAGGTCGCCAAGCATGTGTTGGAGGACAGCGCCGCCGCCTGGCAGAAGGCCGCCGACGCCACGGTCACCGACGACCTGTACTGGCGCCTCTCTGCCACGGTCCCGGCCGGGCTCACCGCCTACGACACCTATACGGTGCGGTTTGTCGACACCATGAGCGCGGGGCTCGAACCCTCCAAGGTGGCCGCGAGTATGCGCGTGTACGCGGCGGCGGGCGCGGACGGCGGCTTTGACGCCGTCTCGGCCGGCAAGGACGGGCGCGTCGGCACCGAGCCCGCGAAGGGCTGGACCGATATCACGGCCCAGTGCGCCACCAAGGTAGCGGCCGACGGTAAGACCTTCACCGTGCGCACCGGCGACCTCATCGCCGCGCTCGGCGGGACCGATGCCTTCATCGCGGGCGCCCGCGTGGTCGCCGTGTACAACGCGCCGCTCAACAGCGCGTGCAACCACGGTATCGCGAAGGGCAACCCCAACGAGGTCTACCTGCGCTATCCGCGCTCTCCCTTTGCCGACCAGTCCGGCGACGCCGGCTTCACTCGCACGCCGAGCGACGATGCGTGCGCCTACACCTGGGATCTCGCGCTCACCAAGCGCAGTAGCGACGGCGACAAGCCGCTTGCCGGGGCGGTCCTGAGCATCGCCGACGACCGCGGCCGCACACTGGCGGCCGACGGCACGTGGGATGCGGAGGGCAA
Organism: uncultured Collinsella sp.; assembly: GCA_900545165.1. Lineage (GTDB taxonomy): Bacteria > Actinomycetota > Coriobacteriia > Coriobacteriales > Coriobacteriaceae > Collinsella. The sequence continues at coordinate 7,383 of UQYA01000012.1, read as the reverse complement.
GGCCACCGTCACCACGGGCGAGGACGGCCGCGTGACCGTCTCGGGCGTGGACTCGGGCAAGCTGGAGGTCCGCGAGCTCAAGGCGCCCAAGGGCTACACCGCCTTTGAGGGCACGCGCTCCGTGACGGTCAAGGCCGAGGGCCTGGACGTCGACCAGGTGGCCGCCGCCAAGCCCAAGCTCACCATCACGGCCGAGTCGCCCCTGCGCGCCGACAGCGCGGACGGGTCGACGGGCAGCCTGGAGGCGTCGCTCATCAACACGCCTACCGGCACACCCCCTAGCATTACCACCGGAGGCTTTATGCCCTCGACTGGCGATATGGCAATGTACGCCGCGGCCGCCGCAGCGGTCGCCGGAGCCGCGCTCATCGTGGTCGCGCTCCTGGTCAAGCGGGGAGGTGGCAGCCATAAAGAGTAGCTGGCAGCCCCACAGAGAGCGGGGCGAGACGTAGCGAAGTAGATGCTAAGACACAGACAGATGATGATCGATCGAATGAGAACCAACCGGAAAACGGAGGAAAAGAAGATGAGCATGAACAAGAACATCGCACGCCTGGCAGTAACCGCCGGCCTCACAGCAGCGCTGAGCTTCGGTGGGGTTATGGCACCGGTGACCATGGCGTTTGCTGCGGATCCGGTGGCTCCGGACAACAGCATCACGATCAAAAAGGTCGACGAGGCCAACAAGGACAATACGTTCAAGGCCTATCAGATCTTCAAGGCCAAAGTCGTTGACGAGGAGGTCAATGGCAAGGTTGCTTCCGATATTGAATGGGCGAATCAAACTATCGGTCACAAGGTGATTACCGCCATTCAGGGGTCTGCTGAGTACAAGGATCTCGTGAATAATAAAGGCGCCGAGAAGCTCGAGAATAATGCTTCAGCTTCTGTTGTGGCTGAGTGGCTTTCTCAAAATGTAACGGGTACCACCGCTAGCACGGCAAACAACAAAGGTACGCGTGTCGCTCCTGGCGGCGTGCTGTATTCGATTGCTAAAGCTGTAGCTGAAGACGGGGAGGCTGCGGGCGGCTCCTTTAAGGCAGGCGAGCCGTGGACGCGCCCGAGCACTAATGGCGATGGCTATTATCTCTTCGTGTCTGATAGTCTTACGGATCCGGACAAGCCGAGCACTGGTACCTCTCCGATTTTCGCTCTCGTTGGCGGTAATCCCGTGACGGTCACCGAGAAGACCAGCATCCCCACGGTTACGAAGAAGGTCAGGGATGACAAGTCTACCAGTGTATGGGCCGATAAGGCTGACTCTCAGATGGGCCAGGATGTCCAATATCAGCTGACTGGTACCGTCGCTGACAATATCGCCACGTTCGATACCTATTACTACGAGTTCCACGACGAACTCTCCGCTGGGCTGACGGCCGATCTCGATAGCGTTAATGTCAAGGTCAACAACGTGACAGTTTCAAAGAACACGACCGTTAACGCTGTGACTGGTTACGATGCGGCTATAGACGGCGAAACCAATACCCTGACGGTCAAGTTCGCCAACCTCAAGGCTGCTGCTGAGCAGGCCGGCGTCACGCTCAACGAGCAATCTGAGGTCGTCGTCACCTATAATGCCAAGCTCGACCCCAACAAGGTAGAGAATGTCGCGGTCGGCGGCGAGGGTAACCTCAACACCGTCAGGCTCATCTATTCCAACAATCCCATGAGTGCCGACAAAGGCGAGTCTGTGCCCGACGTTGTTCGCGACTACACCTATGCGCTCAAGCTTGTCAAGAAAGATCACCAAAGCAAGAACAAGCTCGAGAATGTCGGATTTACCATTCAGGCTACCGATCCTGATGACAATGCGGACGGCAGCGCTTCCAAGGGCAAATACGTTCAGGAACTTGGCAACCTTGGTGAAACGCCGCATGAGTTCTTCACTGATGAAAATGGCGAAATTTACATCAAGGGACTTGACGCTGGTACTTACACCGTTCATGAGCAGACTGCCCTCGGCAACTACAATTCGCTGAAGGACTTCACTTTCACGATCTCGACTCAGGCGTCTGGTGCAGACAGTCTTCATAAAACCGAGGAAGAGGCACAGACCGTGACAGTCACCAGGACGGCGGAGACTTCCGACCTCGTTATCCTTGATGACGCTACTCGGACTGATGGTACCGTCACCCTTACCGTCGAGAACAAGAAGGGCTCCGGCCTCCCCCTCACCGGTCTTAACGGTGTGACCTTCACTTGGATCGCTGGTGGCGCGGTGCTGTGCATCGGCGTGGCTCACCTCATCCGCAGCCGTAAGCAGGCTGAGGAGTCCGAGCAGGAGTAGCGCTCGCTCACCCATCCCTTTGGCAGGTGGGATGTGATGGCCATGAGACTTGCGGACACTTTTCTCGTCCATCCACGTTCTTGCTTTGCCATTCTCTTTTCGGGGCAGACTCCGCACTGGAGTCTGCCCCGTTTTTTTTGGACAACACAGGCAGCCTCCACCGTCCGATGCGGACTCATCCGTCATCGCGTTTCTTGACTCGTATGAGGTTCGGTTTAAGGTCCGTAGGCGCACGCGCGGTGCGGACGGTAGAAGGCATTTGCGCCGCAACAAGCGCAAATAAGAATGCCCGGGGGTCGGATCCCGGGCATTTAACAAAAGCTGAAAACTAGGCCGCCCGCGCTCCCAAACATTTACGCGGGTTGCGTCGTTTTCTATTGATATTGTATCCCGAATCGCCCCGCCGATCCGGGACATTTCGAAAACTCAAATGCGGGCTTAGGCACGAAAGGAATCTCGTTAATTCCGAAAATTATGTATAATTCCAATTAAAAATGGAATCAAACGAAAACGATGGAAATGAACGAAGCGCTAATCTACTTACAAGAAGCACTAGGCCTCTCTGCCAAGACCAAAAATTGGCCTGGATCCGCACGCTTGCCGCTGCATCTGCGGGCGATTGAGGTTCGCGCTGTTGACGCAAACGGTTTTTCGTTTTTGCTTGCAAGTTTGCCTACTGGCGTCGGGCTTCCCGAGGCTAAGAGGGTCTATAGTCAGCTAGCCTTGCGCGCGGAGACTCCTGTTGTCGTTTCGTTTCCTGATGCCGATGCACGTCAGCGCAAGGCATTGGTTGCACAAGGGATTCCCTTTGTCTGCCCTGGTAGACAGGCTTTTCTTCCATTTATGGGTACAGCCTGCACGGAGAGGGGCGGTGCCCGGTTTCACAATCACGCGATCAAGATGTCGCCCAACGCGCAGGCTGCCGCAATCTGGGGAGCAGCCCAGGAGCCATATCGCCCCTATGACCTTTGTCGTGCGCTTGGGATTTCGGCAAGCCGCGCGAGTGAGGCCATAACTGAGCTTGTTGACAGGGGACTCGCGAGGCGCGAGCGTCGCGAGCGACGTGTCGTCGTGCTCCCTGTTGCCGTTGATTTTCTGCTTAGCGAGCACATGGCCGAGCTCTCCTCGCCTGTCTCGAAGGTCTTTTTTGCAAGGAAGACGCCGCTGATCGACTATCTTGTTGACGCCGGGGAGACGGCGCTCGCTGCGCGTTCGATGCTCGCTGCGCCGGGCATGGAACAAAAGGCCGTCTTAAGAAGTGCATGGCGTCAACTGAGCGACCTCGAAGTCGCAGACGGGGAGTTGCCGGATAACGAAACGGCGATGATCCAAGTGTGGCGCTATGCGCCCGTGTTTGCCGACTCCTCCCGCGTCGATGACATTTCGCTTGCGCTATCTTTGGCGGCAATCGACGATGAGCGAATTCAGCTCGAAGTCGATCGCATGTTTGGAAAGGAATATCCATGGCAAGAAGCGCTGTAGAAGGTCTCCAAGAATTTCAGCAGCATATGCAAGAAGCTGCAGGATCGTATGCCCTTATCGGCGGCACGGCATGCGACATTTTGCTCGCGGAGGCGGGACTTCCGTTTAGGGCGACTCACGATTTTGATGTGGTAATTGTCGCCGATGACCGGTTGCCTCAGACGGCAGAAGCTATATGGACTTTGGTACGTGATGGCGGTTACCGCTGCGGCTGGGGCGAAGGCAAAGGTTCATGTTTTTATCGGTTTACAGAGCCTAAGAGGCCGGGTTACCCCCATATGATCGAACTCTTCGCGAAGTGCCCTGACTTTATAAAGGGTCGTGAGGGGATTGATGTGGCGCCAATTCACGTTGATGAAAACATAAGCAGTCTTTCGGCAATTTTGTTGGACGATGCTTACTACAGCTTGTTCCTTCAGGGAATTCGGACCGTAGGCGGCGTTTCGGTCCTGGGTACGGAATACATTGTCCCGTTCAAAGCGAAGGCGTATCTCGACCTAAAAGCTAGAAGGGAAGCGGGGGAGAACGTTGATTCGAGGAAGGTAAAAAAGCATAAACGCGATGCGCTGAGGCTTGCTCAATTGCTTGGCGAGTCGGAAGGTGTCGACCTAGGCGGAGAACTGAAGGACGATATGCTTGCGTTTGTTAAAGATTGTGAGGTGGGCGACGTCAATCTGAAACAGATTGGGGTTGCGGGCGTAACGATGGCGCAGTTGCTCGAGACGATGAAAGCAACATATGGCTTGATTGGTTGAGTGGGGTTACGTGGCCCGGACGGTGCAGCCAAGCTGCGTTGTCCGGCGCATGAGCTCGCTAATCGGCTATTATTTGTTTAGACAACCTGAGCTGTAGAGGAGTGACCGGCGATGGTGCAGGGCGCCAAACATATGAAGAGCAATAACGCCGCGGACAACGGTGGCTCAAGCCCTCAGTCCAAACCTCAGTCCAAGCCCAAGGCCAAGCGCCGTCGCAAGCGGCTGCCGCGCTGGGCCGACCGTCTCATCACCATCGTCATCATCCTTATTGGCGTGGGCCTTATGACCTGGCCGTGGATCTTGGACCGGCTCGAGGCCTCGGGCGTGTTCAACCAGATCAGCACCGTGTCCAGCACCGTGGACGCGCTGTCTGCCGAGGAGCGCGAGCGCATCCTGCTCCAGGCGCGCTCCTTTAACGAGCAGCTGGCGGGCGAGGCCACCGAGCTTCCCGCCGACCAGATCGAGCCCTACGCCCAGCAGCTCATCTTTGACCGCGACCCCATGATGAGCTGGGTCGAGATCCCTTCCATCGACGTGAGCATGCCCATCTACCACGGCACGAGCGAAGAAGTCCTTATGGCGGGCGTCGGCCACCTGGAGGGCACGAGCCTGCCGGTGGGCGGCACCTCGACGCATTGCGTGCTCACCGCGCACTCGGGCATGCGCAACCTGAGCATGTTCGACGACATCCATTCGCTGGAGCCCGGCGACCTGGTGCTGCTGCACACCATGAACAAGACGCTTGCCTACAAGATGGTGGACTCCGAGGTGGTGCTGCCCGAGGAGATGGAGTCGCTGACCATCGAGCCCGGCGCCGACAAGGTGACGCTCGTCACCTGCACACCCTACGGCGTGAACGACCATCGCCTGCTGGTGCATTGCGTGCGCACCAAGTACAGCAAGAAGGACGTCGACAAGCAAAAGTCGCTGGCCGGCCGCCACTGGGGCAAGCGCGAGTTTGCCGTGCTCATCGTGGTCGTAGCCATTGTGCTGTTGCTGCTGGACATCGTGATCCACGCGGTCCGCAAGCGCCGCAAGGCCAAGGCCTCGGCATAAGACGTCGTTCAGAACCACCACAATGGGGACAGGCACCTTTGTGGTGGTCGTGACTTCCAAACCATCACAACATTCGATGAAAATCGCGATTTTGGCGAAAAGCGTCGAATGTTGTGATGGTCTTCGTTGTGGGCGGGACGGTTTTCGCTATGGACGGTGCGGTTTCGTTGCAGAACCGCCAGCCCGCCGCCTGCCAGTCCGCCGCCCTCGTTACGTTTTCGCTGCATTTGGGTAAAGCACCTGCTCCAAGCGGCGTTGCCTTGTATACTAGAGCGGTTTATCTGTTATGCGGAAGGGAGCGCCTATGGCACTCAGCGAGAAAGACGTGCGCGGCATCGCCGAGTACGCAAAGATCGCACTGACCGATGACGAGCTCACCCAGATGACGTCCTACATGAACGACGCCGTCCAGATGCTCGAGCCCGTCCTGCAATATGACTTACCCGACGTGGAGCCCACGTTCCATCCTATCGGAAGCCTGTCCAACGTGATGGGCGATGACCTGCGCGAGCCCGAGCGCGACCTGCCGCTCGACGTCGCGCTCGAAAACGCCGGCAGCGCGCGCGACCGCTACTTCCGCGTGCCGTCCATTTTGGGAGAGGGGGAGAGCGAGTAATGGCGCTAAGCTTCGATTCCCTTACCGCCGCCCAGATCGCCGCAGGCGTTGCCGCCGGCGACTTTACCGCTACCGAGGTGGCCCAGGCCTCCCTTGCCGCCATCGAGGCGCGCGAGGGCGGGGTCCAGGCATTCCTGCAGGTGGCGCCCGAGCTTGCGCTCGAGGCCGCCGCGCGCGTGGATGCCGACCGTGCCGCGGGCAAGCCGCTGCCCCCGCTTGCGGGCGTGCCGCTGGCCATCAAGGACAACATGAACCTCGTGGGCACGCGCACCACCTGCGCTTCTCGCATGCTCGAGAACTACCAGAGCGTCTACACCGCCACCTGCGTCCAGCGCATGCTCGATGCCGGCTGCCTGCCCATGGGCAAGGCCAACATGGACGAATTTGCCTTTGGTAGCTCCACCGAGAGCTCGGCGTTCCACCGCACCAACAACCCCTGGGATACCGAGCGCGTGCCCGGCGGCTCCTCGGGCGGCTCCGCTGCAGCCGTCGCCGCGGGCGAAGTCGCGCTCTCGCTGGGCTCGGACACCGGCGGCTCCATTCGCCAGCCGGCGTCGCTGTGCGGCGTGGTGGGCTTTAAGCCCACGTACGGTGCCGTGAGCCGTTACGGCGTGGTTGCCTTTGGCTCGTCGCTCGACCAAGTGGGACCCTTTGGCCGCACGGTCGAGGATGTCGCGCTGGCCATGAATGCGCTTACCGGCGCGGGCCACGATCCGTACGACTGCACTAGCCAGGATTGCGCCGTCGACTTTACCGAGCATCTCAACGACAGCATCGAGGGCGAACGCGTGGGCATTATCCCTGCGTTTATGGAGGCCGAGGGCCTGACGCCCGAGGTCAAGACTGCTGTTCAGCGCGCCGCCCAGGAGCTGCAGAACCAGGGCGCCGAGTTGGTCGAGGTCGACCTGCCGCACCTGGACGCCGCCATCGCCGCCTACTACGTCATCGGCCCTGCCGAGGCGTTCTCCAACCTGGCACGTTTCGACGGCATTCGCTACGGCTATCAGGAGGAGGGCTGCGCCAACCTGTCCGACCAGAGCTCGCTCTCGCGCGCCCACGGCTTTGGCGCCGAGGCCAAGCGCCGTCAGATGCTCGGCGCCTACCTGCTGAGCTCGGGCGTGTACGACAAGTACTACTACGCCGCGCAAAAGGCCCGCACGCTCATCACGCAGGACTACGACGCCGCG
>UQYA01000011.1 GCA_900545165.1 uncultured Collinsella sp. | reverse complement strand
GCGCATTCGGCGAGATGCGTTTGCGAAAGTGGTCAATTTTAGATTAGCGCTAACAGGGAGGAAGGGGTCCGAGCGGCTCCTGCGGCGGCGCGAGGAGATGCTCGCCCGCGGCATGCCCGCGGCGAAGGCCAACGCGGCCACCGCGGCCGAGCTCGTGAGGTGGCTTTGGGCCCTCGGCATGATGTGCCGGGAGGGCGCGGAATAGACATAGCCCCCGTCCCGGCGAGCCGGGCGGCCTTCGGGGATACCCCCTATTTCGCTGTGCGCGCGGAGCCCTCCGCATGCGCCTCGACAGACTTGGGGAACCCCGCCGAAGGAATGGAGTGCGGGCCGACAGAACGGTATCCGCGGATATGAGACTGAGCCGAAGGCGTCGATGACATGCCGGGGGCGGACCGGGACGGGTTAACGGCAGGCCCCGCCGACCGATTGCAAGCGGTCGGCGGGGCCATTGTGGCTCTTGACAGAGGATTGGGTCATATGAGCGAAAACCCGCCAGAGCGAGCAAGGTGCCTTGAAACGAGGTGGCATTGACCTTCTGATCATGCCGCCGAAGTTGAAAGGCAGATTGCCGCTCTGGCGGGTTTGCAGCGTCAACTGGTTACGCGGTTTGGTAAAACCGCGTAACTCTAGTAGTTAGCTTCGTAGCCGTTGCCGTCGCCGGTGGGCTCTTCGTAGTAGTCCGAATCGCTCGAATCGCTTGAGTCATCGGAATCGTCAGAGCTGACCGATGAGGTTGCGGTACCGTTTGCGTAGTCGTCAGACGTGTTGTTGTTCAGGTCGCCGATCGTAGAGCTGGAACCGTCGGAAAGACCCATGGTGTTGGGACCCTTGGGATCCTTGCCGGCATCGACGCGCTCCATCATTTCCTTGAGCTCGTCCTCGTAGACAAAGACATAGCTCACACCGTCAATCATGGTGCTGTCGTCGGCGTACGAGGGCAGGTTGGCCGAGTAGATACCGTCGACATCCATACCGCGCATGGCGTTGACCGTAGCCACGATATCCTGAACGCTCATATCGGTTACGAGCATATCGGACAGCGAATTAACCAGGCCAAAGATCTTCGTGGCATCGAAGTTATTGAGAATCTGGTTGGCAAGGGCGCCAAGCACCTGACGCTGGTGGCGCATGCGCGTGTAATCGCCGTCGGCATAGGTGTAGCGGCAGCGGGCATAGGTAAGGGCGGTGGCGCCGTCCATATGTTGCTGACCAGCGGTAATCTTAATATCCAGGTGCTCGGGGTCGTCAACATCATCGGTTGCGTTAATGTCGATACCGCCAACCGAATCAATCAGCGCCTGCATACCGTCGAAGCTGACCTCGGCATAGTGGGAAATCTGAACACCGCACAGCTCGTTGACAGCCTCGACCATGGCCTCGGCGCCGCCAACGGTATGGCAGGCGTTGATCTTCATGGTCTCGCCCTTGTACTCGACCTTGGTGTCGCGCGGAACGGAAATGAGCGTCGCCTGCTTTTGCGTGGGGTCGATGCGTGCCAGGATAATCGAGTCGGCACGATACGTATCCTCGCCCGGACGGCCGTCGGTGCCAAGAAGCAGCACGTAGAACGGATCCTTTGCCTCATCGGTGTCAACCAGAACCCGACGCAGATTGTCGGTAATGACATTAGAATCGCCGAGCTTGCCCATAATGGTGGCAAACCACAGGCCGGCAGCGGTAGTGGCACTCAGCAGCACGCCAAGCACGACAATGAGCGCGACGTGACGAATCGTGTGGCTACGACGACGTTGACGAGCGCGCTCGGAATAGCGAGCCACGTTATCGCGACTGTAGATCTTGGCCTGCGCACCAGTTGAGGGTCTTCGAGCGGTGGTATCCGCGAGGGGCTTTTTATTAAACATAGGCAACCTGTATTAGTAGATGACGGGATCGGGGACGGTAGCATGCTCGACATGCGCGCCGAGCGCCTGCAGCTTTTCGACAAACTGCTCGTAGCCGCGCTTGATGTGATGGATGGCCGAAACCTCGGTCGTCCCGTCGGCGATCAAGCCCGCTACGACGAGGGCCGCTCCGCCACGCAGATCGGGCGAGGTAACCTGTGCACCCGAGAAGCCCTTGACGCCATGAATCATGGCATGATGGCTCTCGATACGAATGTCGGCACCCATGCGCACCAGCTCAGAGGCAAACATAAAGCGATTCTCGAAGATGTTCTCGGTAATAACGGAACTGCCGTCGGCAAGGGCGGAGAGCACCATAATCTGCGCCTGCATGTCCGTCGGGAAGCCGGGGAACGGAAGCGTCTGGATGTCGACCGGCTTGATACGCTCGGCACGGTTCACATGGACGCCATCCTCGACGCGCTTGCAGTCGATACCCATGAGCTCCATCTTCTTGAGCACCATGCCCAAGTGAATGGGGCAAAAGCCCGTGACATCGACACCGCGATCGTCGGCCATCAGCGCACCGGCGACGATAAAGGTACCGGCCTCGATGCGGTCGCCCACTACGCGATGGGTAACAGGATGCAACTCTTCCACGCCCTCGATGGTCACGACAGGCGTACCGGCGCCGACAATCTTAGCGCCCATCTCGTTGAGCATGTTGGCGAGATCGACGATCTCGGGCTCGCGGGCGGCATTGTCGATAACAGTGGTGCCCTGTGCGCGCACAGAGGCCATGATGAGGTTCTCGGTCGCACCGACGCTGGCGAACTCGAGCGTGACGGTGGTACCGCGCAGACCTTGGGGCGCATTAGCGTTGATGTAACCGTGGGCAGTATCGAACTCAACGCCCAGGGCCTCAAGACCAAGAATGTGCATATCGATCTTGCGAGCACCCAGGTTGCAGCCGCCCGGCATGGCGATCTTGGCGCGATGGAAGCGACCCAGCAGGGGTCCCATGACGGCGGTGGAAGCACGCATCTTGGCAACGAGCTCGTAAGGGGCCTCCCAAGAATCGACCCGAGAGGTATCAATCTCGAGCGTGTGCTCGTCGAGAACATCGATCGTAGCGCCCATGCCCTTGAGCACCTTGCCCATCACGTGGACATCGGAAATATCGGGCACGTTCTGCAGCGTCGTCTTGCCCGGCGCCAGAAGCGTTGCCGCCATGAGTTTGAGTGCGGAGTTCTTGGCGCCCGAAACGGGCACGGAGCCTCCGATGGCGTGGCCACCCTCAACGCGGATAATATCCAAGGTCTACCCTTTCAAAAAGCATGCCCGGGATGGCTGGGCCATCCCGGGCATGATGTGTTCGCAAATGGTCGAACGCTAAATCGTTTGACTATTGGGCAAGCTTGAGCTTACACCATGCGATTTCATTATAGAGGTAGGCGCGGCGTGCATCATCCTCCGACAAATTACCCAGCTTCTCTTCAAAACCTTGAATATCAGCTTTAAGCTTGTCGGCATCGACGGTCGCCAAATCGCAAGCGCGCTCGGCGAGAACGGTCACGACATCGTCCGCAACCTGGGCATAGCCGCCGGCCACGGCAAACGTGTGGTCGACAGTGCCCATGGCCTTATCGGAAACGCGAACGTAACCGCGGTCGATCGTGCAGATCTCGCTGGAGTGAGCAGGCAGGACGCCAAACTCGCCATCCGTGGACGGAATCGACACAAACGCAGCGTCGCCCTCATAGGCGCAGCTCACGGGGCACACGATGCGGATACGCATAACCTACTTCTCCCCCATCTTGCGGGCGCGCTCGCGCACGTCCTCAATCGTGGAAGCATAGCGGAAAGCCTGCTCGGGCAGGTCATCGGCCTTGCCGTCGACAATCTCGGCAAAAGAGCGGACGGTATCCTCGACGCGGACGTAGACACCGGGGTTGCCGGTGAACTTCTCGGCGACGTGGAAGGACTGCGAGAGGAACTGCTGAATCTTACGGGCACGGTTGACCGTAAGGCGCTGCTCCTCGGACAGCTCGTCCATACCCAGAATGGCGATGATGTCCTGAAGGTCGGAGTACTCCTGCAGGAGCTCCTGGACCTTGACGGCGACACGGTAGTGCTCCTCGCCAACGATCGAGGGATCGAGAGCGTCGGAGGAAGACGCGAGCGGGTCGATAGCCGGGAACAGGCCGAGCGACGAAATGCTACGCGAAAGAACCGTGGTGGCGTCGAGGTGCGTAAACGTCGTGGCAGGCGCCGGGTCGGTCAGGTCGTCTGCGGGGACGTAGACAGCCTGGACGGAGGTAATGGAGCCCGTCTTGGTCGAGGTAATGCGCTCCTGGAGGTCGCCCATCTCGGTTGCCAGCGTGGGCTGGTAACCAACGGCGGACGGCATACGGCCCAGCAGTGCGGAAACCTCGGAACCTGCCTGGGAGAAGCGGAAGATGTTGTCGATGAACAGCAGAACGTCCTGGCCACGATCACGGAAATACTCAGCGGTGGTAAGGCCGGCCAGACCGATGCGCAGACGCGCTCCGGGCGGCTCGTTCATCTGACCATAGACCAAGCAGGTCTTGTCGATAACGCCAGACTCGCTCATCTCGAGGAACAGGTCGGTGCCCTCACGGGTACGCTCGCCGACGCCGGTGAACACCGAGGTACCGCCGTGCTCCTGGGCGAGGTTGTTGATGAGCTCCTGAATCAAAACGGTCTTGCCGACGCCGGCGCCGCCGAACAGGCCCGTCTTGCCGCCACGAATGTAGGGCTCGAGCAGGTCAACAGCTTTGATGCCGGTCTCGAAGATCTCGGTCTTGGTGGTGAGCTCGTCGAAACGGGGCGCTGCATGGTGGATGGGGTAGAACTCCTCCACCTCGGGCATGGGCTTGCCGTCGACTGGCTTGCCCATGACGTTCCAAATGCGGCCGAGCGTCTTGGGACCAACGGGCATCTTCATGGGCTCACCGGTATCGGTGGCGATGAGGCCGCGCTGCAGGCCGTCGGTCGAGGACATGGCGACCGTGCGGACGACGCCGCCCGGAAGCTGGCTCTCGACCTCGAGGATCGTGCTCAGATGACCGATCGGGGTCTCGGCCTCGACCGTGAGCGCGTTGTAGATCGGGGGCACCGCGCCGTCAAACTTGACGTCGACGACAGGGCCGATGATTCGCACGATGCGACCATCACCGGCAGTCGTCTTCTTGGTGGCTTCCTCGACCGCAAGCTTTACGGTGTTATTAGCCATTACTGTTCCTCCAATGCTGAGGCTCCGCCGACGATCTCGTTAATCTCGGTCGTGATCGAAGCCTGGCGCACGCGACTATACGTGCGGGTAAGGGTCGAGATGATCGCGGTGGCGTTTTCCGTCGCGGAGTGCATGGCCTTGCGGCGTGCACCCTGCTCGGCAGCCGCCGAATCGATCAGGGCCTGGTAGATGACCGTCAGGATATAAGACGGCACAAGCTTGCCGAGAACATGCTCGGGAGAGGGCACGAACTCGAACGTGGACGAGATGCGCTTAGGGGCGTCGGTCTCGTTCTTACGCGGACCGTGGGCCATAGCGATCATCTCGGGGTCGAGCGGCAACAGATGCTCGACGCGAAGCTCCTGATCCACGCGGTTCTTGGCGTGGTGGTAGACAAGCTCGACACGGTCAAGCTCACCGGCACGATACGCATCGCAGATATGAGAGGAGATCATGCGGGCCTGATTAAAATCGGGCTCAGAGGAGTTGCCCTCAAAGTGCATGACGACGTTTGCGCGGTCACGGAAATACGTGGCCGGCTTACGCCCGCACGCGATGATCTCGCACTCGATGCCGTCGTTCGCCCAAGAAGCGGCGAGCTTTTCGGCCGTGCGCTCCACCGTCGTATTGAAACCGCCGGCAAGGCCGCGGTCCGAGGCAATAACGACAATCAGGCCATGCTTGACGCTCTCATGCTTCTGCAGCATGGGATCGGTGCCCGAACAGGAGGCGTCGCCGGCGACCGTCAACATGACGTCGGTCAGCGCCTCCTTATAGGGCTCGGCCTGCTTGGAGCGATCGAGGGCACGACGGATCTTGGCCGTAGAGACCATCTCCATCGTGCGCGTGATCTGCTTGGTCGTGGTAACCGAGGAGATTCGCTTCTTAATGTCGCGAAGGTTGGCCATGGGGCTTAGTTCTCCTCTGATCCAGAAACATCCGAATGGTGCTTGGCCATGAACTGCTGCTTGAAGTCGCCGATGACGCGCAAGAGCTCAGCCTTGGTGTCATCATCGATCTTCTTGGCGCGAACCTTGTCGAGCAGCGAGCCAAAGCCATTGTCCATGTACTCGATGAGCTCGGCACGGAAAGGCAGCACGTCGGCGATCTCCAGGTCATCCAGGAAGCCCTCGTTGCCAGCGAACAGCGTAACGATCTGCTCGCCAACCTCAAACGGCTTGTAACGCGGCTGCTTCAGGAGCTCGGTCATGCGAGCACCGTGGGTCAGCTGCTTCTGAGTAGCCTCGTCGAGGTCGGAGCCGAACTGCGTAAAGCCAGCGAGCTCCTGATAGGAAGCGAGGTCCAGACGGAGGTTACCGGCGACCTGCTTCATGGCCTTGGTCTGCGCATCGCCACCGACGCGGGACACGGAGATACCCACGTCGACTGCCGGGCGCTGACCCTGGAAGAAGAGCTCGGACTGCAGGTAGATCTGACCATCGGTAATGGAAATGACGTTGGTCGGAATGTAGGCCGAGACGTCGCCGTCCTGGGTCTCGATGATCGGCAGTGCCGTCATGGAGCCGTAGCCGTTCTTCTTGGACATCTTGACGGCACGCTCGAGCAGACGAGAGTGCAGGTAGAAGATGTCGCCAGGATAGGCCTCGCGTCCGGGCGGACGATGCAGCGTCAGCGACATCTGACGGTAGGCCACAGCCTGCTTGGACAGGTCATCGTAGATGACGAGCACGTGGCCGCCGGGGTTGGTCTCGCTGGCGGGCTTGCCGTCCTCGCCGTTGTACATAAAGAACTCGCCAATAGCGGCACCGGCCATAGGCGCGATGTACTGCATAGGGGCGGAATCGGCAGCGGTAGCCGAAACGATGATGGTGTAGTCGAGCGCACCGTGCTGAGCGAGGGTCTCGCGGATGTTGGCAACCGTGGAGGCCTTCTGGCCGATGGCGACATAGATGCAGACCATGCCCTTGCCGCGCTGGTTGAGGATAGCGTCGATGGCGATGGCGGTCTTACCGGTCTTACGGTCACCGATGATGAGCTCACGCTGACCGCGGCCAATAGGCACCATGGAGTCGATAGCGAGCAGACCGGTCTGAACCGGCTCGCACACCGGGGTACGATCGATGACGCCGGGAGCCTTGAACTCGATGGGGCGACGGTGCGTAGCGACGATGTCGCCCAGGCCGTCGATGGGCTGGCCGAGCGGATTGACGACGCGGCCGAGCATGGCACGGCTCACGGGGATATCCATAACGCGGCCAGTGGTGCGGCACTCGTCGCCTTCCTTGATGGAGTCGACGGCACCGAACAGAACGGCGCCGACCTCGTCACGGTCAAGGTTCTGGGCAAGGCCGAAGACGGTCTCACCGGTATCGGAGCTCTTGAACTCCAGAAGCTCGCCTGCCATGGCGCTCTTGAGGCCGGAGACGCGCGCGATGCCGTCGCCTACCTCATCGACCGTTGAAACCTCATGCGTATCGACCGTCGCGGAGAGGCTCGTGAGCTGCTCCTGCAGTTTCTTGGCGATATCCTGGGCATTGAGGGTTTCGGACATTAGGCTTCACCTCCGTACGAATTAGCAGAGTTTGCGAGGGTCTCCTGCGCGATGCGCAGCTGCGTCTTGACGGAAATGTCACGACGCTCGCCGCGGGCCTCGAGCACCAGGCCGCCCACGATAGACGGGTCGACCTGCTCGATAAGGAATACCTTGCGGCCGAAGTCCTGCTCGCATTTCTTAGTGATGGTTTGACGCAGCTCGTCGTCGAGCGGGATCGCCGTGGTGACGGTCACGCCCACTACATCCTCGTCTTCCTCGGCAACATACTTAAAGGCAGCTGCCACCTTGGGAAGAAGGTCGAGCTGGTCGCGCTTGGACATGGTGTCGAGCACGGCGATGATCTCGGGGCTGGCAGAAGCCAGGCGCTCGATCATCTCGAGGTCCTCAAACACATGGTCCTCGGCCTTAGCGGCTTCCAGAAGGGAGCGCGCGTAGGTCTCGAGCACCTTGTCCTGATAGCGGCTAGTCGGCATTCAGGCTACCTGCTTCCTGGATGTAGCGCTCGATGAGCTTCTTCTGCTCGGCATCGTCCTCGAGTGCCTCGCCCACGATCTTGGTGGCGACGGCAACGGACAGGTCGGCGATGGAGCTCGCGGCACCGGCGTAAATGGACTTGCGCTCGTCCTCGACGGTCGTATGGGCCTTGGCGATGATCTCCTCGGCCTCCTTGTGAGCAGCCTCGATGATACGGGCGCGCTCGGACTCGGCGTCCTTACGGGCCTCGAGAACGATGTCGGCAGCCTGACGACGGGCGTCGGTGACGATCGAGTCGGACTCAGCGCGCTTGGCGATAGCCTCCTGCTTGGTCTTCTCGGCCTCGTCGAGACTCTCCTCGATCTTCTTGCCGCGCTCCTCCATGGTTTTCATGATGCCCGGCAGGGCGACCTTTGCCAGCACGATCCAGATGATCAGGAAGGCGATAAGCGCCGGGATGAACTCCGCCATCTTAGGGATGAGGATGTCCGCACCGGCAGCGCCGTCCTCGGCGAACGCGGAAACCGGCATAAGCAGCGCGGCCGCGGACGCGGAGAGTGCGATCGCGCTCTTCTGGGATGAAAGATTCATACTTGACGCTCCGTGCTATTTAACGATCAGCGCGACAACGAAGCCGATCAGAGCCAGAGCCTCGCCGAAGGCGGAGCCCATGATGAAGACGGTGAACACGCGGCCCTGGACCTCAGGCTGACGGGCCATAGCACCCGTAGCACCCAGAGCAGACAGGCCGATAGCAAGACCAGCGCCGATAACACCGAGACCGTAACCGATAACTCCCACGATTCCTCCTTTGTCGTGCGTGTCTTATTTCACGCAGGATAACCTTTTTATAACTGCCGGGCTCCATGGGTACGGGCACCGGCGGTTTAACGAATTGCCTTACCTTTAAGGCGCGAACGGAAGATTACTCCTCCTCCGCGACCTCCTCTGCCTCGGAGACATACACGGCGGTAAGGACCGTGAAGACGTAAGCCTGGATGGCGCCGACCACAAGCTCGATCGCATAGATCAGGATGAGGATGGCAAGCCAGGCCAGCGAAGGCAGGGCGCCGACGGCGTGGGCCGCGGAAACCTGCTGAAGCAGCGGCTGCATGAACATGCTCGCCATGATGGCGAACGAGCCCATGACCACGTGTCCTGCGAACATGTTGCAGAACAGACGGACGGCGAGCGTGATGAGGCGCAGGAAGGTCGAGAAAAGCTCGACGACCCACACGAGCACGTTCATCGGGAAGCTCACGCCCTGCGGGGCGAGGCTCTTGATGTAGCCGATCACGCCGTGAGCCTTGCATCCGTAGTAGATGAAGTACACGAAGGCGAAGATGGCGAGCGCGGCGGTGGAGCCGATTGCGCCGGTGCCGGGCTTCATTCCCGGGATCAGGCCGATCATGTTGTTGATCAGGATGAACAGGAAAAGCGAGCACAGGAACGGGAAGTGCTTCTTCCAGTTCTCACCCACGACACCCTTGCCGATATCGTTCTCGACGTACTCGATGATGTACTCGAAACCGTTGACGAAGAAGCCCTTGGGAACCAGGGTCTGCTTCTTCTTGAACACGGCCAGGACGATCAGGAGCACGATCGTGGAGACGATCAGCCAAAACGAGTACTGCGTGATGCCGCAGCTCAGATCGCCCACGACAGGGGTGGAGCTGAACTCGCTGACCAGATGATTAATCTCATCAGGCAGCTTTTCAAAAATTTCCACGACTTACCTTTCGACCTCATGAGGATCTCGCAGCGCCTTGGCGACGCGAACCGCGCAGGCGGCCATAAAGGCCACGAAGCCGATCGCCTCGCCCAGGAGGAACATGCGAAATGCCTCTCCGAACAACACAAACACAACCAAGGTAAAGACAAGCAACGCGATTGCCGAGACCGCGAGACTCACCATACCCTTGAGCATGTCCGCATTCTGCTTATCGTCAAGAACCGGCTTGAGCGTAAAGACAAAGGGAAGGAAGGCAATCGCGCCCGCGATGGCACCTGCAACGATAGCGAGCAGATCGGCTATCTGAAACACTGGCGTCCTCACTTTCCTTTTTTATCGCCTCACAGGACAGTTCCCGCCAAACATTGGTGACTATTGTACGAGCCAATCGCTAAAGTACAACCGAAAAAGCATCGGTTAATACGCACCTGTTCGTTTTCTTAAGACCTTCTTTATGCCGCAGGTACGGTAATACGTTTTTCTCGAACCCCTCAGCGCAAAACGTCCGTTAACAGGAGTGCGCGTGGACGTCTTTTGCTCGCCCGCGCGCACCATTTCTTCGTATTTTCGACGTTAGCCGGTATGGCTCAGAGATTACAGCGTGCCGTAGATGCGGTCGCCGGCGTCGCCGAGGCCGGGAACGATGTAGGCAGCCTCGTTGAGATGGTCGTCGATGGCGCAGGTATAGATATACACATCAGGATCCTTCTCAGTCAGCGACTTGAGGCCCTCGGGGGCCGCGACGATGCACAGCATGCGGATGTCCTTGACACCGCGCTCGCGCAGGTAGCTGATGGCCATCTCGGCCGAACCGCCCGTGGCAAGCATGGGGTCGACGACCAGGCAGATGCGCTGGTCGATATCCTTGGGCATCTTGCAGTAATACTCGTGCGGCTCGTGGGTGAACTCGTCGCGCTCCATGCCGATGTGGCCCACGCGAGCGGAGGGCACCAGGTCGAGGATGCCGTCGACCATGCCAAGGCCCGCACGCAGGATGGGCACGATGGCGAGTTTCTTGCCGGCAAGCTGTTTGAACGTGGCGGTAGTGATGGGGGTCTCGACCTCGACGTCTTCCATGGGCAGGTCGCGCATGGCCTCGTAGCCGTCAAAAAGTGCGAGCTCGCGCACAAGCTGGCGGAACTGGTTGGTGCCGGTGTTTTTGTCGCGCAGGATCGACAGCTTGTGCTGGACGAGCGGGTGATCGACAAGCGTCACACGGGACGCATCGTAGGTGACGGTCATGGGTTGATTGCCCCTTTCGTTGCGGCCGCAAAACGGCCTTGCTGACAAGGCGCGCAGCAATGTTGCCGCCGCACGCCATGCATAAGTTTAGCGGTTTGTTGTATCGAGCAGCCCATCGCAGCCCTACTGTGCGGTACTGAGCGAGCGCTTGACTGCATCACGCCAGCCCGCAAGGTTTTGCTCGCGACGCTCGGCGGACATGTGGGGAAGGAAGGTCCTAACGATCTGGGCATTTTGCTCCAGCTCTTCAAGGTCTTCCCAATAGCCGACGGCAAGCCCCGCCAAGTACGCGGCACCGATTGCCGTGGTCTCCACCGTCTCGCATTGCAGCACGGGGATATCCAGCAGGTCGGCCTGGAATTGCATGATGAACTCGTTGCGTGAGGCGCCGCCATCGACGGACAGGCGCTCAATCGAAAGTCCCACGTCCTGCTCCATGGCGCGCAGCACGTCATAACTCTGGTAGGCCATGGACTCGCAGGCCGCACGCACAACGGTCGCGCGACTCGAGGCACCGGTCAGGCCGCACACGATACCGCGGGCACGCGGGTCCCACCAGGGAGCGCCCAGACCAGCGAAGGCGGGGACGAAGTAGCAGCCCTCGTTGTCGTTGATCGAAGCGGCGAGTTGCGCGGACTCGCTCACACTCGAGATGATGCCCATGTTGTTGCGCAGCCAGTTCATGGTTGAGCCGGCGGCAAAGATAGAACCCTCGAGCGCATAGCTGATCTTGCCGTCCGCGGCGATACCGATCGTGGAGACCAGACCGTTCTTGGATTCGACGACCTCGTCGCCGGTGTTCATGAGCATAAAGCAACCCGTGCCATAGGTGTTTTTGGTCTGGCCGGGATGGAAGCAGCAGTGGCCGAACAGCGACGCCTGCTGATCGCCCGCCACGCCCATGATGGGCGGCATGTTGGTCATGATGTCGCTCGCGACGCGGCCGTAGTCGCCCGAGCTCCAACGAACCTCGGGCATCATGGAACGTGGAACGTCAAAGAGCGCCAGCAGGTCGTCGTCCCAATCGAGCGTATGGATATTAAAGAGCGCCGTGCGGCTGGCATTGGTGTAGTCGGTGGCAAAGACCTGACTGCCGGTGAGGTTGTAGATGAGCCAGGTATCGATGGTGCCGAACATGAGGTCGCCCGCCGCCGCGCTCTCACGCGCACCGTCGACGTTGTCGAGGATCCACTGCACCTTGGAAGCCGAGAAATACGGATCGAGCGTAAGTCCCGTGCGGGAGCGCACCAGCTCTTCTGCGCCCCGCTCGACCAGCTCGTCGATCAGAGGTGCGGTGCGACGGCATTG
The DNA here is from genome assembly GCA_900545165.1 of uncultured Collinsella sp. Classification (GTDB taxonomy): domain Bacteria; phylum Actinomycetota; class Coriobacteriia; order Coriobacteriales; family Coriobacteriaceae; genus Collinsella. The sequence goes on along the minus strand of UQYA01000011.1, from coordinate 15,870 downwards.
CCACACGATGGCGTTATAGATGGGTTGGCCGCTTATGCGGTCCCACACCACCGTGGTCTCGCGCTGGTTGGAGATACCGATGGCGGCGATGCGGTCAGAATGGATGCCGCTCTTAAACTGGACCTCCATCATCACGCCGATCTGGCTGGCAAGCACCTCCATGGGGTCTTGCTCTATCCAACCGGGACGCGGGAAGCTGGTTTTGACGCTACGACGTGCCTGCGCGACGATGCAGCCGTACTCGTCGACGATGGTCGCAAGTACCGAGGTGGTGCCGCAGTCGAGCGCCATGATGTAGGAACCGCCAAAGTTAAACGAGGCATCTTCCATGCCCAGGCTGCCCAGATTCAACGACATCGCTTACACCTTTCTATTGCATCGGGTCGGACAGGACCCGTTCGATCTCTGATGCGGGAAGTGCGCCTTGGCGCAGGATCTGGAGCCCGCCGTGCTGGAACGACACGATGGTCGAGGCGTCGCGACACGGGGTCTCGCCGGCGTCGACGGCAACATCGACCCCCTCCAGGATGCGACCTTCGACGGCGGCAAAGCTTGCCGGCGAGGGCGCGCCGTGTGTGTTAGCGCTCGTGCAGGCAAGGGGACTGCCGCAGGCGCGGATGAGCGCTTGGACCACGGGAGAGGCCGAAGCGCGCAGGGCCACGGTGTCGTCGGCAGCACGCATAAAGGTCGGCACGCAGGGAGCCGCCTTGACCACGATAGTCAGGGCTCCCGGCCAGCATCGTCGCGCAAGTACGCGGGCATCTTCCGGGATATCCACGCCATAGCGGTCGAGCGCCTCGACGCCATCGACCAGCCAGGCGACCGTTTGGGTGAGCTTGCGCTGCTTGAGGGTAAAGATGCGGCGGTAGCCAGTACCAAGCGCAGGGACCGCGGCGCCGTTAACGGTGGCATGCGGATCGCGCGGCCACAACAAGGATTCGCTTGTATCTTGGGGGACGGCATCGGAGAAGGCGTTGACTGCCACGGCGACACCGTAGACGGTCTCGGTCGGGATCAAGACCAGGCCGCCGCGGCCGAGCACCTCGGCCGCGCGCTCGACGGCAAGCCGATGCGGCTCGCGCGTTCCCTTGTATACCCGATAGACCGTCTGCATGTGTATGCCAGCCCCTTACGCTCTGGTGCAAGTTTGTTTACTGAGGGGCATTCTCGCACGAAACATTCAACCTATTTGCCCAGAGCGCATGTTGGTTTGGTGAGCGGCTTTAGTAGTCGGTGAAAGTGAGGGGGTTATTGAACTGCGACGAACTTCTTTGGCCTGCCGGCGTGGCGTTTTTGGGCGGCGTAGCGCTCGATGCTGTCTATCGTTATCATCCGACGGCCGTCGACGAGTTCAACATCGAGCTTTCCGGCTTTGACCAGAGTGGTAATCCGTGGAGCGGAGACTTTGAGGTCCAGCGCTGCGTCTTTAAATGTTCGGCACGCCGCTTCCCGAGCGTCCTCGTGGTCGATTTCGACTGAAAGGGCCACGACCTCGGCCGAGTGTTCGTACCCTGCCGGAGTCAAACCGTTGTTGAGGTCGTCGGCCAAAAACGCCATCAGCGCCTCGGTGGCATGGGCAATCGCTTCTTCGCGTGTATCGCCATCGGCAAAGGCGCCGGGAATCTGCGGGAAGCTGGCGCAGTAACCGTCGTCTTCTTTTATGAGAACGCAGTCATAGGTAAATCGCTGCCTCATTTTGCCTCCAACTACCATCCAGCTTGGCGACGAATACTTGCCCACGTGCCCTTCTTTGGTCGATCACCACCAGAGCCGTTCACGGTGACAACACGGTCACCAGAAACATACTTAGCATGACTACCGACTTGCGCGACCTTCACGAATCCATCGTGCTTGAGTAGGGCAATGATTTCCCGAAAGGTAGGAGGTTGCATGGGCCGACCTCTTTCGGCCGTCCTAATTATAAACTACTTTATAATTTTTGCTAACCAGTTAATGAATATTACTGACGCTGTTTGGGCTCGGTGACGATGGCTCGGACGATGCGGGGGCGATCGGTGAGGTCGCGGACGATGCGCACGTCCGAGAGACCCGCCTGGCGGCAGAGCTCGGCGGCGGCGTCGAGGGCACCCTCGTAGAGCTCGCAGGCAAACAGGCCGCCGGCGCGCAGCATGTAAGGCGCCGCATTGAGCAGGCGGCGGAAGATATCGAGGCCGTCGGCGCCGCCCTCAAGCGCCAGGTCGGGCTCGAAGTCCTTGACCTCGTGCGGCAGTGAGCGCATGACGTCGGTCGGAATGTAGGGCGGATTGGAGACAAGCACATCAAAGGTGCCCCACTCTTCGCGGGGAATGGAACTCACCAGGTTGGTGAGGCTAAAGGCGACCTCATCGGATGTGAGACCGAGCGCGTCGCGGTTTTTGGTGGCCAGATCGATAGCGCGCGGCTCGATATCGGTGGCGGTGCAGGTAACGTGGCCGCGGCGCTCCCAGGCAAGGGAAAGCGAGATGCAGCCCGTGCCGCAGCCGACCTCGAGAACGCGGGCGATGCGGGGCTCGGCTGGGGCAGGCGAAGCGGCATCCTGAGCTGAAGCCGTCTCCTGGTCGGCACCCTCGATGGCGATGCCGTATTCGTCGAGCTCGGACTCGGCGGCTTCCGCGACTTCGGCTTCTGCTGCCTGCGCGGCGGCTTCCTCGGCCTCGCGGTCGGCCAGCTCCTCGGCATAGGCACGGCTGCCGAGCACGTCGCTACCCAGCGCAGCCTCATCGGCGGCCGTCAGGTTGGCGGCACGGCGCTCGGCGGTCGCGCGTTCGTCTGCCAGCGCGGCCTCAGCCTTGCGTGCCTCCTCGACCTCATCGTTCCAAGGCAGCTCAACACGCTGACGGGCAGCAGCCTCGGGGCTCAGCACCTCGGCATCCAGATAATTGAGGACTTCCTCGACGAGCATCTCGGTCTCGGGACGCGGAATGAGCACGCCGGGGGCGCACGTGACGTCGATCATGCGAAACTGCGTGCTGCCGGTGATGTACTGCAGCGGTTCACCTTTAGCGCGACGAACAACGGCCGCGTGCATGGTCTCGAGCTGAGCCGCGTTAAGCGTCTCGTCCATGCGCATATATAAGTCGATGCGTGCCAAACCCGTGGCAGCGCAGAGCAGCCACTCGGCAGAAAGACGGGGGTGCTCCTCGCCGCGCTCGGCCAGGTACTCCTTGGTCCACTCGAGACAACGCTTGATGGTCCAAATCTCGTTTGCCATGGGGCCCTCCCCTCTTAAGCGCCGGACGGCGCGCGAATGTCGGAGCAGATTGTACGCGAGGGCGGCACGCGGCAAGGGACGATTGGAAGCGATTATCGAGAATCAGCCCAGAATTTTGCTTGAATCGCAATCGAAGTGTTCATTCGTCGACGTCTAAATCTGCATCCGTCAAGCTTTTGGCAAGGTTGCCCCAAAACTGACCAATATCTAACCAAGAACTTGCCACATCGCTTGACGCACGACCCATCAAAAATCGCCCCGCGACTTCTTGAACGATTTTTCGAGCAATATTTTCAATATCAGATGAAGACTGTTAATTACTTTGAGCAGGTAGACAGCTTAATTTCTAACAAAGCAGATTAAATAAACTCGAAAAGTATTTTACTCAACCCAGTCATTTAAGAACGTCCCCAATGACTACATCTAAGGCGCCACAGGTTGAGCATACCGCATCCGGAGCAAGGCAACGCCGCAGGCAGAGGACGGACAGCGAGCGACGTCCAGAGCGAACAAGTTGGCATGAAAAAGGCAAGGCATAGACCTTCTGGTCATGCCTTGCCTTTTGAATGACAAATTGTCGCTCTGGGCGGCGCGCAGCGTCAAGCCGTTACGCGGTTTGGCAAAACCGCGTAACCCACTACACAGCCTGCGCCAGCTTCTCGGCTCGCTCGGCGGCGGCGAGTGCCTCGATCACGGTGCTGAGCTGATCGCCCAGAAGGACGCCGTTGTAGGTGGAGTTGAAGCCGATGCGGTGATCGGTCACGCGGTCCTGGGGCTGGTTGTAGGTACGGATCTTCTCGGAACGGTTACCATGGCCGATCTGGCTCTGGCGCTCGGCACCGAGCTCGGCCTGCTGCTTCTCGAGCTCCATCTCGTACAGACGGGCACGCAGCATCTGCATGCAGACCTCGCGGTTCTGGATCTGGGAGCGCTGCTCCTGCGACTGCACCACGGTGTTGGTGGGCAGGTGGGTAATGCGCACGGCGGAGTAGGTGGTGTTAACGCACTGACCGCCAGGGCCGGAGGCGCAGTAGGTGTCGATGCGCAGGTCGGACTGGTTGATCTGGACGTCGATCTCCTCGGCCTCGGGAAGCACGGCGACGGTAGCCGTGGAGGTCTGAATGCGGCCCTGGGACTCGGTCTTGGGGACGCGCTGGACGCGGTGCACGCCGGACTCGTACTTCATGACGGAGTAGACGCGGTCGCCCTCGACCTTGAACTCAATGGACTTAAAGCCACCGGCCTCGCTGGGGCTGGAGTCGAGCACGGTAGTCTTCCAGCCGCGCGACTCGCAAAAGCGCTGATACATCTTGTACAGGTCGCCGGCGAAGATGGCCGCCTCGTCGCCACCGGCGGCGGAGCGGATCTCGACGATGGTGTTCTTGTCGTCGTTGGGGTCGCTCGGGATGAGCATGTACTTGATGTCTTCCTCGAGCTGGGGGAGCTTGGCCTCGTTTTCGGAGATGTCCATCTGGAGCATCTCCTTCTCATCGGCATCGGTGGTATCGTGGAGCATTTCCTTGGCAGCCTCGATGTCATCGAGCGCGCCGATGTACTCGCGCGAGGCGGCAATGAGGTCGGACTGGTGCGCGTACTCCTTGTTGAGACGCGTGAACTCCTTGATATCGGAGGCGACGGCCGGGTCGGAAAGCTTCTTCTCGAGCTCCTCGTAGGCCTTGATGATCTTTTCGAGCTTGTCGCGCATGACGGACTCCTTTATATGCGTGAAGGTGAAAATCGGCAGAGTTGATGGGGCGCGCGGCGCCACTGCGGGGGTAAGCCCGGCTAGAGCATGTCGATCTTCAGATACATGCGCATCCCTTCGCGTATGGGGTACATAGTTGCGGTCTAACCCATATATGATAGCGTGCGCAGGCAAACCTGCATATAACCCGCACGGAATGATTGGACGTAGTCGTTGGGGACGTTCCTTAACGACTAGTCGTTTAAGAACGTCCCCAACGGCCAGCAAAGGGACTGTCGCTTTGTCACATTTTAGAGCGTCTGAAGCAGAGCGATGAGGAAGCGTACGCCCTGAAGATAGGCGCGGCGGGTGATGCGCTCGTTGGTGCCGTGGACGCCGCGATCACACTCATCGTCATCAACCACAAAGGCCGAGAAGCGAATGCACTCAGGGCAAATGTGCTGGTAGTTGGCAGCGTCGGTCGCACCGATCACAGTCGAGGGCACAATTGCCACTGACTCGAATAATCCGTTTTCCTCCGTCCCCTTTGGATCACGGAAATAGCGGGCGGCGATGGAGCGAACCGCCTCGAGGCCGGGACCACCGATGCGCAGGGACGGCGAGGGTTCGGAGCTGCCGGGGCCCAGCTCCACTTCGACACGACCGGCAAGGTCCGCCCCGACAACCGCCTCACGGCAGCGCGCCACAACGTCGGCCACGCTCGTGCCCTCGAGCATGCGGAAGTTGATGTTGGCCCACATATCCTGCGGCATTACGTTGGCGCCGGTGCTGCCACCCTCGATCTGGGTCGGCGCGCAGGTGGTGGTCACGAGCGGATAGAGCTTCTTGCTGGCAAGGCAATCGCGAACAATGGCGTCCCCGTTGGCGGCAATTTCATCGGCCGTGTAGAGCCCTAACTCGATGAGCTGGGCGGCAAGCAAGTCGGTCACGCGCGTCGGCCACTCGATATCGCAGATTGCGGTGATGGCACGGCTGAGCACCTCGAGCGATGTGCCACCGTAGGGGTTGGAGGAATGCCCGCCCTCACTCTTCGTCTTGAGCACGATATCGGCATAGCCCTTCTCCGCGAGGTCGGCATGCATAAGCCAGCCCTCGCCCGCACCGTACTCGACAGCCGGAACGATGCGGTAGTCGCCCTCGTCGATCAGGTACTCAAGCTCAATGCCGCGCTCCTCGAGCGCGCGGCCGATGGCGCCTGCACCGTACTGCGTCGTCTCCTCGTCCTGGCCAAAGGCCAGGAGCAGCGTGCGCTCGTGCTGCCAGCCGTGCGCCAGCGCATACTCGACAGCCTCGAGAATGCCTGCGACCTGGTCCTTCATGTCGATCGCGCCGCGGCCCCAGATGTAGGTGTCGTCCACGTGCCCGCTAAAGGGGGCATGCGTCCAGTCAGCCTCGGTGCCGGGTACCACGGGAACCACGTCCATGTGGCCCATGAGCATAATGGGCTTGAGGGCAGGGTCGGAACCGCCAAGCGTCACCAATATCGAATGGTCGATAAGCTCGACCTTACCCGCCGTAAATACGTGCGGCCAAGCCTGCTGCATATACGCGCGCAGGTCGTCGAACGGCCGCCAGTCCACCGCCTCGGCATCCATACTCGAGATGGTCGGAAACGACAGCACACGGCCCAGGCGCTCGCACGCACCAGCCTCGTCTATATCGGCAAAATCATCCTCATGCGCAAAAAAGCGCCAAACCTCGGCCATGACATCCTTTCGATTGTGATGACGAGGGCCGCCCCACCGGAGCGGCCCTGCCACATAAGCGTTTGCGGTCGGTTATTTGTCCTCGAGATAGCGCGAGAGGAACTCGCGGGTACGTTGGTGCTTGGGGTTGCCAAAGAGCTCGGCCGGCGCGGCGTCCTCGAGCACCACGCCCTTATCCATAAAGACCACGCGGTCGGACACGGTTCGGGCAAAGGCCATCTCGTGCGTGACGACGACCATGGTCATGCCGTCGGCCGCGAGCTTGCGCATGACCTCGAGCACTTCTCCCACGATCTCGGGGTCGAGCGCGGAGGTCGGCTCGTCGAACAGCATGATCTGCGGATTCATGCACAGGGCACGAGCGATGGCCACGCGCTGTTTTTGACCGCCGGACAGACGGCCCACGGCGGCGTGCGCGAACTTCTCGAGTCCCACGCTGGTCAGGTGCTCCATCGCGACCTTCTCGGCCTCGGCCTTGCTCATCTTTTTGAGCGTGACGGGCGCGAGCGTGCAGTTGTCGAGCACATCCATGTTGTTGAACAAGTTAAAGCCCTGGAACACCATGCCGATGTCCTCGCGGAGTTTATTGATATTGCAGCGCTCGGCCGTAAGGTCCTGGCCGTGGAACCAGATGTGGCCCGCGTCCGGGGTCTCGAGCAGATTGAGGCAGCGCAGGAAGGTCGACTTGCCCGAGCCCGAGGCGCCGATAATGGTGACGACCTCGCCGGGGTTAACGGACAGGTCGATGCCCTTGAGTACCTCGAGCGAGCCGAAGCTCTTGCGCAGGCCCTCGACGCGGATGAGCGGCTCATTGGTCTGTGCGGCGGCCGCAACGCCGGTAGTGGCGGTATCTGCCATGATGATTCTCCTCGTCTTAAGCCTAGTTAGAGCTGGGCAGCGTGGCCGGAGCCTCGGCACCGAGCTTTTTGCCAAAGGCTTCGAGCAGGCGGCTCGCCACGAGCGTCAGGATCAGGTAGACCACGAGCGCCACGCAGTAGACCTCCATCTGGCGGTAGTACACGCCGGCGACCGTGGTAGTAGCGTACATAAGGTCGAACACGCCGATGACCGAGAGCACCGACGAATCCTTGATGTTGATGATGAGCTCGTTGGTGAGCGCCGGAATCGCATTTTTAATGCCCTGGGGGAACACGACTTTGCGCATGGCCTGCCACTGCGACAGGCCCAGCGATCGCGCCGCCTCGGCTTGGCCGGGATCGATGGACTCGATGCCGCCGCGCAGGACCTCCATCATGTAGGCGGTGGAGTTGAGCGAGATGGTGACGAGGCCGGCGGTGAAGGTACTCCAGATCTGGTTGGCCTGGGCGGTCTCGAAGCCCATGCCGCGCAAAACGGTGAAGCCCGCGTAATAGATGAGTAGGCCCTGGACCATCATGGGCGTACCGCGCACGATGGTGGAATAGATGGTCGCAAAGCCGCGGCCGATACTCTTAAAGAAGCGCACCAGGTCGTTGTCCACGCGGTCGAAGGTCTGAATACGCAGGAACACAAAGAGCAGCGCCAGGAAGAATGCGATGACGGTGCCGAAGGTGGCAAGCGCGATGGTGATCTCGATGCCGCGGATGAAGAAGTCGCCGCTCTTGTAGGTCATGTAGACCAGGCTCGACAAAAAGTCGCTGGGGTTGGAATCCGAGACAATGCTCACCTGCACCAGGTCGATAAACGACATGATGCAGCGGTCCACGAAAAAGATCGCTGCGATGGCGACCACAACATAGCTACCCAGGCGCGCGCCGCGGCGGAAACGCTCGGAGGCGAACGGCGACTTTACGCGATAGTCGCTCCAGTGCATAAGCTTGGTGACCAGCGCCGCCGCCGACACGACAATCCAGGCCCAAAGAATCGCCCAAAGGCAATCCTGGAAGATACCGGTGGGGGCCAAGAAGCTCAGCGGCGTGGGGTTGCGCTGGCTAAACGCCAGGCCGAGCGCCGCGATAACGCTCGTGCCCAGGTATACATAACGGTGGTCGGCCTTAATAAAGGAGGCCAGGCGATTGACGGTTTTCATGCTGCCTCCCTATGCCGGCTGACGGTCGAGGCACGCGTCCCACATTTGGTCGCGCTCCTCTTGGCTAATGCCCTTGAGTGTCTTATCGATGAGCTTAAGCAGCTTGTCCGAGCCCTTGCGGCAACCGACATTTGCCGCGACCTCCTGCTTAAAGCCCTCGCCCTCGGCAAAATGGATGGGGACGATACCGGGATTTTGGGCCATATAGCCCTTCTCGTTTTCGGTGTTGTAGGTCACGGCGTCGCACGTGCCCTGCAGCAGGTTCGAGAACACCGTGGGGACGGAGTCGACCGGGTTCTTGTGCACAACGCCCGGGATCTCGTCGATGACGGTGTCGAGCATGGTGTCCTTTTGGCCGAGTACCGTGGCACCGCTAAAGTCGCTAAGCTTGGTGGCGTTTTGGTAGGGAGAGCCCTCTTTTACGAACAGGCCAAAGTAGCCAATGAAGTACGGGTCGGAAAAGCCGACAGACTCCTCGCGCTCGGGCGTGGCGCTCATGCCGGCGATGATGAGGTCGATCTGGCCGTTGTTGAGCGAATCGATAAGGCCCGAGAAGCTCTGCTTGACGGCAACGGGCTCGCCACCGAGGGCCTTGCAGACGATCTTGGCGATCTGTACGTCGTAGCCATCGGCATAGGCGCCCTGCACGTTATCGATGGGGATGGTGAACTCGCTGGCCTCGGAAACCTGCCAGTTGTACGGGGCGTAGGCGGCCTCCATGCCAATGCGGATCTTGTCCTTGCCAATCACGGAATCGGACAAATCGTCGCGACCGCCGCCCGTCGTGGGCTGAACTACTTCCAGCGTGGAGGGGCGCTGACAACCGGCAAGTGCGCCGGCGACGACAGAAGCGCTCGCAGCGAGAGCGCTACCCAAAAAGATGCGACGGCTGCATATCGGCTGCGGATGCGCGTCGCGTTGATGGGGAGAATGCATAATCTGCCTTCCCTGTTGAATCGTATGCTGACGACTTAACAGGATACCGCTCAGCGATACCTCCAGCAAATGCATATATAAATGCATATATACAAGTTTACGAACTGAAAACGATTGATAGTCGTTGGGGACGTTCTTAAACGACTAGTCAAACAAGAACGTCCCCAGCGACTAGGCATGAAAAAGGCAAGACATAGACCTCCTGGTCATGCCCTGCCTTTTGAATGACAAATTGTCGCCCTGGGCGGCGCGCAGCGTCGACCGGTCCGCCGTTCGTCAGAACGGCGGAACCTCTAGAGCAAAGTGACGCTAAAGCTGCGAACATCCGTCTCGCCCGGCGCCAGCGTAATGGTGTTGACCTTGTGCTCAAAGACGTCGTCCTCGGTGTCCATGGTGGTGTGACCGGTCCAGGGCTCGAGCGCCACAAACGGAGCGTCGTTGGCGGCAGACCACACGCCGATGTACTTAAAGCCCTCAAAGTCGATCTTGACGCCGTGGCCCGACTTGCGGCCGCGCAGCGTGAGCGTGGAGCCCGGGGTATCGGTGAACATGATGGCGTCGTTATCGAAGCTGCGGTGCGTGATGGGCAGCACGTCCGAGTTATCGGGAGCCTTGTAGCTACCCTCGAACGTCAAAAGACCGTCGGGCGTGATGATGGGAGCCTCGTTGGTCCAAGCCTCGGTAAATGCCAGCTCGTAATCCTCGAACGCCTCGTCCTCGGCACCGGGAGCAGGTACGTTAAATGCGGGGTGGCCGCCCACCGAGAACGGCAGGTCCACGTCGCCGGTGTTGGTGACGGCAAAGGTCTGCGTGAGGGTGGCGTCGCCGGTCAAGGTATAGGTCATGTTGAGCTTAAAGTGGAACGGGAACGCCTTGAGCGACTCGGGCGTGTCGGTGATCTCGTAAGTTACCGAGGAGCCGTCCTCCGAAACCTCGACCAGCTTGTGCTCGACGATGCGCGCGAGGCCGTGGCGCGGCATCTCGCAGGTGCCAGCCGCAGACGTCGCCGTGTTGTTGCGCAGTGAGCCCACAATGGGGAACAGGATGGGCGCATGCTTGCCCCAAAAGGCGGGGTCGCCCTGCCACAGATACTCGTTGCCGTTGAGGGCAAGGCTCGTGAGCTGGGCGCCCATGGAATCGATGGCCGCGGTGAGGCCGCCGCGCTTGATGGTGGTGACGGTGGACATGCTACTTCCTCCAAAAGTAAACAATAGTGTCGAGGGCTATTGTGCCACTCTTGGCGGCGGGACGGGACAGCAGGCGATTATTGAGTAGCCATAGCGGAATGAGCGGCGAGCACCTACTGGGTATCCACGTAAAGGTCGAACCCGCCCTGCGGTGTGGTGTCGACCGTGTCGGGCGCCTGTGAGTTAAAGCTCACGGGGACCATGCGCTTTGAGGCACGGAAGCGCGTGCCGTCGGTGGCGACGGGCGGTTCATCGACGGTGAGCTCGTAGTCGCCGGGCTTAAGTTCGATGCCGTCACCAGCGGAATTGACGTATTGATACTCGTCAATCGTCTGCCCTTTGAGCGTGCGCCCCACGATGTGGATGAGCATTTGGCTGTCGCCGCGCGCGGTGTCCCACGTCGCGCCGTCCTTGACCTCGACCGACACATGTACCGAGCGCGTGCGGCCGAGCGATTGCTCGACAGACATCTCGACCTTGGCGACGTCTTTTCGCTGCTGCTCGACATGGCTCCAGACGTTTCCAATTACCGAGCATGCGATAACGCCGGCCATGAAGGCGATAAGGATGGGGCCGAGCGGAGAGCGACGTCCTGCATCTTCCTCGCGAGACAGATTGGGGCGTCGTGTGGGCGCGGGCGCCTGAGCGCCCTGCGAGGGCACGTCGAGAATACTGAAGGATGCCGTGCTGTCGGGGTCGATGGTGTGACGCGGCTGCGGGGTCTTTGCCGGCGAGATTGACATGTCAGCTGGCTCGCCGAGCGTGGCCGTAGCGTCGGCCTTGGCCTCGTCTGCCTCGGCCTGGGCCCAGGCTTGTTCGAAGGTCAGGGACTCGACGGGGTCGAGGGCGGCGTCCGAGTCGGCGGCGACGTCGTTGCCGGCCTCGTCCTCGTCGCTCGACACGTCACGCGGCGTGGGCTCGTCCCACTCCTCGTCCGGAGCCTCACCCTCGCTATACCACCATTCAAAGTTATCGATATCCATACGGGGCGCCCCTTAGGCCTCGCAAATAAACACTTGCTAGCCTTATACCCCCAGACGGCACGGCGGCTCGCCGGCACAGATAGGAAAACCATCACAACATTCGACGCTTTTCCTCGTTTTCGAGATTTTCATCGAATGTTGTGACGGTTTGGGCGGCAGCCACGCCGCGAATGTGACAAAGAGACTGTCCCTTTGTCACATTCTGTTAGAGTTGCAGGGATTGAATCCCGCTTATTCATGCGACATTGGAGTGACAACCTTGACCGCCGCAACCACGCCAAAAAGTAAGTCAACCGCCGCCGCGCTCTCCCCCGCGCGCACCAAGCTCTGCCTGGCGCTGCTCGTGCTGTTGGGATTCTCGCTCGGCTGCTCCGAGTTCGTGGTCATCGGCATCGAAAGTGACTTGGCGACGGAACTCGGCGTATCGCTTGCCACCGCAGGCCAACTTATTAGCGTGTTCGCACTGATCTACGCTATCGCGACGCCGGTGCTCGCGCTCAGCACGGGGCGCTTCCGTCGTTACCAACTGCTCGTGTGCTATAGCATCGTCTTTGTGCTCGGCAATCTGGTCATGGCGCTGGCACCCAACTTTCAAGTGCTGTTCGCCTCGCGCATCATCTTGGGCTCCGTCTCGGGCGCACTGCTCGCCGTGGGCGTGACGTATATCCCCGAGCTGCTGTCCCCGCAGCAGACCTCACTCGCCATCTCGGTGGTGTACGGCGCGTTTTCCGTGGCAATGGTCTTTGTCACTTCGATCGGCAAGTTTGTGGCCGACACGCTCGACTGGCACGTGGCCATGTACGGCACGCTGACCTTTGCCGTTCTGATCTGCGGAGCGCTCGTGATGTTTATGCCGCGCGCTGGGCAAACCGACGAGCCCGCCACCTTTCGCGAGCAGGCGGGTCTGCTACGCGAGCCGAGCATCATCACCGGTATGCTCATCTTCTTGTTTGGCGTGGGATCGGTCTATGTGTTCTACGGCTACGTGACGCCCTATCTGGAGCAGGTGTTGGGTATGGGTACGGTCGAAGCCAGCACCACGCTCATGGCCTACGGCGTGTTCTGCCTGGTTTCGAACATCCTGGGCGGATGGATTGACGCGCGCTTTGGCATGAAGGCACTGCTGGTTACGTTTGTGCTGCAGGCAGCGGCATTGTTTGGGTTGTTTGCCGTGGGCGGCACCATGCCGCTCGCGCTGGTCTTTGTCTTTAGCCTGGCGCTGCTCATGTACCTGTTCTCGGTGTCGTGCATCACGCACTTTATGGACGTGGCACGCAGCCGCCATCCCAAGTCGATGGTACTCGCAAGTTCGGTTGAGCCCATGGCGTTTAACGTCGGCATCTCGTTTGGCACCGCAGTGGGCGGCGCCGTGGTAAGCAGCGTTGGCATTGCATATGTAGGCGCAGTGGGTGCCGCGTTCTCGCTTGTGGCCTGGGTGCTTACGCTGGTGACGATTAAGCTGGCTCGCTGGGAACGCAAGAGGGCGATGGCGCAGGCGTAGATGCGATACTCGAGCTCGATGATGGCGATCGAAAGGAAACCGCATATGCAACGTGTACTGTTTATCTGCTATGGAAACATCTGCCGCTCGACGATGGCCGAGTCGGTGTTTACCGAGCTCGTGCGCCGCGCTGGGCGCGAGGCGGAGTTTGCCATCGATTCCGCGGCGACCTCGACCGAGGAGATCGGCAACCCGCCACACCACGGTACCGTTGCCAAGCTACGCGAGGTCGGGATTCCCGTCGTCGCACATCGCGCACGTCAGGTGCGTCGCGCGGAGTATGGCGACTGGGATCATATTGTCTATATGAATGCTGAGAACGCGCGTGGCCTGCGTCGCATCTTTGGCGACGACCCCGACGGCAAGATTACGCGCTTGCTCGATTGGACCGAGCGCCCCGGCGACGTAGCCGATCCCTGGTACACCGGCAATTTCGATGCCACCTACCGCGATGTACTCGCCGGTTGCACCGCCATGCTCGAGCAGCTGTAGGCAAGCGAAGTCGCGGGCCACGCCTTCGGCGCGAAACAAGCGTGGATTTTCTCCCGCTTTGAGCGTTCAAGTGCGCCCTAAACAGGAAAAAATCCACACTCCCGGATGTGACAAAGGGACTGTCCCTTTGTCACATCCGGGACTGGCCCTAGACCGGCTTGACCTCCAGCTTTATCCCCTTGACACAGGAGTCGCCCAAAACATCCGAAAGGGCCCAGGTCGCATATAGCGGCAAATAGAGAACCGCTCCGTTGCGCTCAACGTTGCCTCTCGAGAAAACAATCCCGAGCCTTACGCCATATTCAGCCGTATCAAGCACATGGCCGAGCGCAGCGTGCGCGTGGTAATAGGAGCCCGATTTAACCTCGATCGGAACAGCCGTCCCATCCGGTCCATCGACCACAAAGTCCACTTCACCGCGCTTTTTTGTCTGATAGTAGTAAAGCTGGCGATTTTGGGCAGTCAGCTGCTGGGCCACCACGTTTTCGTAAATGCCGCCCAGATTGGGCTCCTTGCTATCAAGATACGCCGCTTGGGCGACTCCAACGGGGTAGCGCGCCATCAACATGCCCGTATCCGATTGATATAGCTTGAACTGCGATGGCCGTGCCGTCTTGAGCAGGGGCGATTTTGGCTCGGTTACGATATCTGCTTTGAGAGCAACGCCGGCATCGACAAGCCATACAAAATCTCGCTGATACTTCTCGTAGTGAGCCTTGGGGTCAATGGAATTGAGCACGAAGCGCTTGTTTTCGCCCTCGAGCATAATAGGGAGCTGATCGTAGATGCTCTGCACCTGAAGGGCTCGTCCGCTTGCATACTTGGAGATATCCCGCCGGTACTGTTCGTTGAGCTCTGACTGTAGCTGACGAACAGAGGCAAGGTCGCCCCGCGTGTCAAGGAAACGCTGCACGACCTCCGGCATTCCGCCGACAACGGTATAGGTCCTGAAGTTTGCCATCATCGCGTCATGAATGTAATCAGGAATGGGCCTCTCGCTGATACACGCGTCACGTATCGTTTGGCGAGCCCCCTCGCTCACCCCGGTTGCCCAGCAAAACTCCTCAAAATCGAGCGGGAACATCCTAAGCTCGTGGACATACCCCACGGGATAGGACCTGACGCCCTTGAACTGGGTCCCGAGCATTGACCCCGAAAACGCCCAGCGGCACCTCCCGTCCTCAACAAGGAACTTTGCCATCGTCATGATGTCGGGAGCCTCTTGGACCTCATCGATAAACACGAGCGTTTTGCCTGGTGCAATCGACTTTCCCGAAAGAAGCGTCACCCTGCTGATGAAATCATCGGCATCCCGCGCCTCGAGAAGAGCATCTTTTGCCTGGCGATTTTCCATGAGGTTAAGCTCGATGTAGGTTGCATGGTTGGCTTTGCCAAATGCGCGAATCGAATAGCTTTTGCCGATCTGGCGAGAACCCGTAATGAATAAGGCCTTTTGCTCGGCAGACTTCAGCCAACGCTCCAGCTCTGCCGCTATTTTCCTGCGCAGCATAGGCTCTCCCCTCGGTGCCATCAAATGAAATGCAAAGTTTTATACGCTTGATTATCGATGAAACGCAGAATTTTTAGAACCTAAAATCGGATGAAATGCAGAGATTTGAGATTCTAAGCAAAAAAGAAGGGACACCACCGGCGGATGCGATAAAGGGACCGCCCCTTTGTCGCATCCGGCTATTCGTCGACGATCTCAGCAAGCCAGACGTTCAGCGTATCGACCTCGGGGCAGCAGAACTTTGCCGTACCAGGCTCGTTGCCAGGCACGGTTCCGCCATAGCGCAGGATATCGATATAGGGAAAGCCCACATGGCAGGCCATGGCGCACATCTTGCCGCGATCGCGGTCGAAGTCAAAAACGTCGCCGGGCTTGTGACCATGGTGGCAGCGGCACGCACCCAGCTGGTCCACGCAGCTCACGCGGATGCGCGGACGCTTGCCCCGCGGCGCGCCGAGCGGCTTGCCCTCGCCCGCAGGCTTGGCGCCACCCTCGCCAGCATTACTCATGGTCGATCACATCCAGGCAGGCCTCGATGGGAAGGCCGGCCGACTTGTCCTCTTGGTCGGCATTGCACTCGATAAGCTCCGCTACCACGCGCATGGCATCG
>UQYA01000010.1 GCA_900545165.1 uncultured Collinsella sp. | reverse complement strand
CGTCGGCAGCGTCAGATGTGTATAAGAGACAGGGTTACGACCACATCACCGCCGCCATCGGCGGCGCCATCTCCGCCAGTTCCGGTGCCGACTTCCTGTGCTACGTGACACCGGCAGAGCACCTATGCCTGCCCAACGCCCAGGATGTGCTCGACGGCCTCATGGCCACCAAGATCGCCGCACACGCCGCCGACATCGCCAAAAAGGTGCCCCACGCCCGCGACATGGACGACAAGATGGGCCAGGCACGCCGCAAGCTTGACTGGGACGCCATGTGGGAGTGCGCGCTCGACCCGGTTACGGGCAAGAAGCGCTACGAGGAGTCCCCCGCCGCCACCGAGGGCACTTGCACCATGTGTGGCAAGATGTGCGCCGTCCGCACCGTCAACAAGATCTTCGAGGGCACCACGATCGACCTCGGCATGGAGGACTAGCCTGTCGCCGCGGCCGCTTCTGTCGGCGAGCTGGTGCCTGTCAATTGTTGACGTGTGAACATTTGCTTGCATTTGCGTAAAGATTGCATCGCCCGCCCGGGTTCGACATAGAGTCGGCCCGGGCATCTTTATAATGCTGGCTTAAAGACCCATTTGATTCCGACCGAACAAGGGAGCGAACATGGATCGTAGTAAGGTACCTGCCGTCCTGTCCATCGCGGGATCCGATTCCAGCGGCGGCGCCGGCATTCAGGCCGACATCAAGACCATCACGGCGCACCGTCTGTATGCCCAGACGGCCATCACCGCCATCACAGCGCAAAACACACTGGGCGTTACCGCCGTGCAGGATATCTCGCCAGATATCGTAGCCGCGCAAATTGACGCCGTTTTTGACGATATCCGCCCGAGCGCCGTCAAGATCGGCATGGTTTCTTCTGTCGAGATTATCGATGTTATCGCCGACCGCCTGAGCGCCTGGAAGGCGACAAACGTGGTAGTCGACCCCGTCATGGTAGCCACCTCGGGCGCACGGCTGATTGCCGAAGATGCCGCAGAGGCGCTCACTCGCCGCCTGTTCCCGCTAGCGACGGTTATCACGCCCAATATTCCCGAGGCCATGGCCCTGCTCGACTACGAGGTCGACTCCGAGCGCACGCAGCAAAATGCTGCCATGCTCCTCACCCGCCGCTTTGGTTGTGCATCCCTCGTTAAGGGTGGGCATCTTGTCAACGAGGCCAACGATGTACTGGCCGAACCCGCGCCACTCGATGACGAGGGCAACCATCTGGGAGATCCACTCACCACGTGGTTCCGCCACAAGCGCATCAAGACCGACAACACGCACGGCACCGGATGCACGCTCTCGTCCGCCATCGCCTGCGCGCTGGCTCAGGGCATGGATCTTGCCGACGCCGTCAACGCCGGCAAGGCATACCTGACAGGCGCTCTGGCCGCCGGCCTGAACATGGGCAAAGGCTCCGGCCCTGTCAACCACATGTGGCAGTATTAAGATTCGCAGCCCAAGCCACCGCAAAGGCGCCCGCCCCCTTTGCGGTGGTTTGGGGTCGCGCTACTCTCCGAGCATCTCTTGGAGCTTGGCTGCCACGGCGTGACCCAGGCTCTCATGGCTTTCGGGCATCATATGCAGATAGTCGATATCGCCCGGCTCGGCAAAGTCGGCGGCATTCAAAAAGTCGCAGCCAAACTGCTCAGCCACATGCGCGTAGTACTCACCAAAATGTTCCGAGGCTTCTACGGAATGCTCGTCAAAGTCGGTCATGTACACATCGGCGATCTGCGGTTTAATCTTGATAGGCGCCATCAGCAGAATACGCGGGCAGGGTGCGGCATTGGTCCAGGGAAATGCACGCACCGCGCGAATCAGCGCCATGGTGCCACGGGCAATATCGGAGGCCGTCACACCAAAGACCGTCTTGCAGTCGTTGGTGCCCAGCATAATCACGATCGCATCCAGCGGCTTATGAGCCTCGAGCAGCATCGGCAACGCGCGGATGCCGTTGAGATTAGTGTCCAGATGGCACATGTCGTCACGCACCGTCGTGCGGCCGTTGAGGCCTTCCTCAATCACGTGCCAGCCCTCGCCCAGGTCGCGCTGGGCCACGCCGCACCAGCGCACATCGTGCGCATAGCGTACCGCGGTGCCGTCGCGCATGCCCGCCGGATCATAGCCGTAGGTATTGCTGTCGCCAAAGCACAGAACGTTTTTCATCGTAAGCCCTTCCTCTAGTAAAAAGTCGGCGGGAGCAGTCTCTCCCGCCGAATCGACCTATCTGTCAGCACATACCGATTACAGGTACTTGCGCCAATCGTCATCGTCTTCATCGTCCTCGGCGGCAGCCTGGGCCTGCTCGGCGGCGCGGGCAGCCGCAGCGCGAGCGGCAACCTGGGCATAGGACTCCTCGTTGCGCTCGGGGAAGTTTGCCAGCACATGCTCGAACTTGGCAAAATCTTCGTCCCAGCGCGTAGAGGGCACGGCAAAAAAGACCTGCTTGACCTTAAAGTCGCCCGATGCGAGCTCCTTGCGGAAGAGCTCGGCCACGGCCTCGGCGTCAAAGCCGTTGTTGTCGCAGCCCCAAGCGCCCAGCACGAGCTTCTCGCGACCCAGCTCGTCGCAGATGGCAAGCACAAAGCGGATGCGATCGCGCAGGGCGTCCAGCAGGGCATCGTCACCCACACGATACTCCTGGCGAGCGCGCTTGGCGTTGGGCGCGGCGGCCACGATCACGTCGGCATACGCATGCACGTGGTTGCGGTCGAAGCGCACCGCAGGCACCACCAGCGCACGGTTGCGGTAAAGCTCGCAGTTGATGTTGCGGCGACGGTTCTCGCCGTACCATTTGCGCTGTTTATCGAGCACGTTGTACAGGTACGAATCGGCACAGAGCGTGGCCTCCTGACCCAGATAGCCCTGGATGTAGCCGCCGCCCGGGTTGGTGAACGAGGCAAAGTCGAGCACGGCCATGTCGCAGAACTGCGCATAGCCTCGGCCGTTATCCAGAATGGCCTGCGTGGCAGAGGCGTCAAGCACGGTGACCTCGGGCAGGACCGGAGCGGGCTCCTCGGCGGGCTCGGACTCGGCTTCGGCGGCCTCCTCGACGGGCTCGGGCGCCACCTCGGTATCGACTGCAGCCTCGACCTCGGCGGCCTCGGGCTCCTCGGCAACCTGCTCCTCGGCAGCAGCAGCCACCTGGGCCTTGGCCTTCATCGCCGCGACAAAACCGGCAGGCATACCATCGAACTCGCACACGCCGGCAAGCGAACGCTCGATATCCTTGGCGCACGCTTCGGACACAGTTGCCACGTGACGCTCGGCGGCCTTGGCACGGGCCTCGCGCTTGGGATTGGGCTGACCCGCTCGGTTGGACCTGCGGTTACGGTTCCTGTTGTCGACGTCTGCCATAAGTGGTCACCTTTCCTGTCGCTGCCGCTATCGGCTTTTCCCATCCATGATACCCCGCCGCGTACAAAAAAGACGGCCCCGAAGGACCGCCTTTCGCATCGTTTTACCGTGTCCGGCAGGAAGCGTCGCAATGCCGCGCTTTAATCGCGACGGCCGAGGATGTTCAAAATGCGCAGGAACACGTTGATAATATCCACGAACAGGTTAGAGGCCATGAGCACGGCGTTGGGCAGCGTAGGCGGCACCGTCGCGGCAACATAGGTGTCGTAGCCAATAAAGCCGGCGAACACCACGATCACGATCAGATCGGTGATGGTCTGCGAGACGCCCATGAACATCAGCACGATCTCAACCAGAATAGTGGCGAGCAGAATGCCAAAACCGATGCCATATACGCGCTGGAAAAACTTGGGGAACGTCACGCCCAAGGCGCCAAAGACAAAGGTGATGGCGGCCGTGGCGATAAAGGCAGTGTTGATGGTGGGCAGGTCGTAGTTGGCAAGGCCAAACGACGCGGTCAGGCCAAAGGTACTCGCAAAGATTACGTAGCCCACAAGGGACAGGCCCACGGACTGCTTGCTGGCGGCGGCCGACATCATGACCATGCCGACGATGGTTAAAATAAACGAGCCAAAGACTAGCGGCAAGGCGGCGCCGCTCATCATCATGCGCGCAAACGACATGGTGCTCGTAAAGTAGGCGCCGGCGCCCATGGCGCAAAAGCCCAAGAAGATGAGGGCAGACATGGCGAGATTGTACGCGCGCGGCGACATCTCCTTGGCGCGGCTTGCGCCGCTCTCGACGGGGCCGTTCTGATAGCCCTGGATATCGTTCATAGGTTCGTCCTTTCAAAAAGCGCCACAAATAACGGCACAGCAGGTGACAAGATTCCTGTCATTGTACCCGAATGCCGTACGTCCTTACCTACGGCGCTCGCCCTCGAGCGTACGATCAAAGGCCCAGACCCACCAACGCATCACGTGCGCCTGCGAGCCATCTGGTCGTTCGCGCGTCTGGTCCTCCAAATACAACTCGGTCGCGTGCCCGCCAAAACGCACCTTATAGGTTGCCGTACGAATGCCGTGAACTGTCAGGCCAAACCCAGTGGTCGAGACAATCTCGTCAATCGTAAAGCAACGACCGTCGACCCAGCAGACGGTGACCGGCACAACCTGCCCGCCCGCGAGGATGCGAGCCACGACGTCCACATACTGCTTGTGCACGCGCCGAGTTTTGCCATCTGTCTGTCGATATTCCATGCCTCCTATTATCGAACGCATGTTTGCATGTTGTAAAGCGAACAGACTGTGGTTTTGGAGTGTCGCAGTAATCGCACGTGTCCGCATGGCGTGTTAGCAAAAAGAACACCCGCGGTCAACAGGGCTAATATTCAATTTTAGTGCCAAAAAGTTCACTTCTCCCATCAGAACTCGGTAAAGAAACCCACAGGAGGTGATACGATTTATCATGTTTTTGTAACGTGTCTGCAAACTTCGAGAAAGCCCATATATGGACGTAACGTTCTCAACCTTCCTCGGCCAAATTGTGTCGAACCCAGTCCTTGCCGTCACCGTGATCCTCGCGTTGGGTGCCATCTTCGTCAATGGATGGACCGACGCGCCCAACGCCATCGCGACCTGCGTCACTACGCGTTGCATGCCCGCCCGCGCCGCCATTCTCATGAGCGCCGCATTCAACTTCCTCGGCGTGCTCATCATGACGCACTTTAACGCGAGCGTCGCCAACACCATCTCACATATCGTCGACTTTGGCGGAAACAGCACCATGGCGCTCGCCTGCCTATGCGCGGCGCTGTTCTCCATCGTCGTCTACGGCGCCACAGCGTCGCGTTTTGGCATCCCCACCTCGCAAAGCCACAGCCTTATCGCCGGCCTGACCGGTGCCGCCATCGCCCTCGGCGGTGCGAGCAGCGTCAACGTCCACGAGTGGATGAAGGTCATCTACGGCCTGGCGCTCTCCATCGGCCTGGGCTTTGTCATGGGCTGGGTCCTGTGCAAGCTCGTCTCGATTCTTTTCGCCGCCGCCAACAGGCGACGTGCCAATGTCTTCTTTAAATACGCTCAGATCGCGAGCGCTGCGGCCATGAGCTTTATGCACGGCGCGCAGGATGGACAGAAGTTCATCGGCGTGCTCTTTTTAGGCGTGGCCTTTGCCAGCGGCCAGACGAGCGTCGGCGATGCAGGCATCCCCATCTGGATTATGCTGCTGTGCTCGGCCACTATGGGTATCGGCACCAGCGTGGGCGGCGAGCGCATCATCAAGTCCGTCGGCCAGAGCATGGTCAAGCTCGAAAAGTACCAGGGCTTCTCCGCCGACCTGGCGGGCGCCGCAAACCTGCTGCTTGCCACCCTTACCGGCATCCCCGTGTCCTCCACCCACATCAAGACCTGCGCCATCATGGGCGTCGGTGCCGTCAAGCGCCTTTCGGCCATCAACTTCGGTGTCGTCAAGGACATGATGTTCACCTGGTTCTTCACCTTCCCCGCCTGCGGACTCATCAGCTTTGTCATGGCCAAGCTGTTCATGATGTTCCTCTAGTCAAACCGAACGTCCATCCGGACTGCATTACCTCGCCCGCCCATCTTCACCTCGAAAGGACCACCCATGGCAAAGAAACCCGATTCGTTCTACTTTGACAACTACGTCGCCTGCGCCGACCTAGCCGTCCAGGCCGCAGAGCTGCTCACCAAGATTTTTGAGAACTTTGACCCTGCGCAGATCCACGACATGCTCAATAAGATGCATGCGATTGAGCATGCGGCAGACAAGAAGCACCACGAGCTCGAAGACGCCCTGCTCACCGCCTTTATCACCCCGCTTGAGCGCGAGGATCTGGACCTGATGAGCTGCTCGCTCGACACCGTGCTCGACCGCATCGAAGGCGTCGTGCAGCGTGTCTACTTCACCAACATCCAGAGCATCCACCCCGATGCCATCGTCATCGCCCACAAGGTGACCGACGCTTGCCGCGCCATGAAGGACCTGATGGTCGAGCTTCCCAACTACCGCAAGTCCAAAACGCTGCGCGAGCTGGTCATCCAGATCAACACCATCGAGTCCGAGGCCGACGAGCTCTACATCAACGCCATGCGCAACCTGCACGTCAATGGCAAGGATCCGCTTGAGGTCATCGCCTGGCGTGACGTGTATGCCTTCCTGGAGTACTGCGCCGACTGCTGCGAGAATGTGGCCGATGTCGTGGATTCGATTGTCATGAAGAACAGTTAATTGGGGGTACGTGTCCCGGCGGCGAAGGGTCGGCCACGGTTTGCTTTCTCACTCCGGCTGCTTTGCAGAGTCGTTCGAAAGCAAACCGTGGCCGGCCCTTCGCCTTACGTACCACCATTGGGAACTTTGGCTGATACTTTGAAAGCAATGAGGCTTTTGTTGGCAGGACCTTTGAGCCCGATTGGGAACTTTGGGACCGCCTTAAACGTTTGGCTGGATGGTGCTTTGGGTACCCTTTGGTTTACTTTGGATTGATTTGCTGACTTTGGAGGGTTTGGTTATGGAGTATTTGGATCTGGCTCGGGGTCGTTATTCTTGTCGTGAGTTTGAGAATCGTTCTGTTGAGCAGGCTGTGGTGGATGCCATTGTTGAGGCTGGGCGTATTGCTCCTTCTGCTTGTAATAATCATCCAACCCGTGTGATGGTGTTGGATACGCCTGAGCTTCTGGAGAAGGCTGCTGCTTGTCAGCCCCGGTTTGCTCGTGATGGGTCTATCTTTGGGGCTCCGCTTGTCTTCCTTATTTGCAGCGTTACCGATGATGCTTGGGTGCGCCCGTATGATCAGATGAATTCCAGCGAAATCGATACGTCCATCGTGTGCGATCAGATGATGATGGAGGCCACCGAGCAGGGCCTGGGAACGTGCTGGGTATGCCATTTTAAGCCTGAGGTGGCACAAGAGCAGTTCAATCTGTCCAAGGGCGTCTATCCCTATCACATGCTCGTCTGTGGCTATCCCGCCGACCACATCGCCGATCCCGAGCATCGCGAGGCCCGCACCATTCCCCTCTCCGACTTCCTCCTCAAGTAGATTTTTGGGACATGCCCTAAAACCTACCCTTGACCGCTCACCCGTTCGCCGAGTTCTGCGCCACTATGTGCAGGGCTCGGTTTTTTATGTTACGCACCCCGGCACAGTCATAAAAAAGGACCCGCAAGCTGCGGGTCCTTTCTAGGCACTAAATTGTAGGCCGAATGTTAGTCCAGGTCGTCGGCAGCAAAGTTGTCGATCGGGGCGAAGGGATCGGCCACGGGGACAACCGGGTCAGCGACGGGCAGCGGCTCGGCGGGAACAGTCACTGCAGGAGAAGCGGCAGAACCGACCGGCGTGGAGGCCATCAGATCGGCCGGGAAGGAATTCTGGGCATCGTCCATGAAGTGCTGGATGAGCTTGAGATACTCTGCCTTGAACTCCTCACGGGAAGCCTTGAGACGATCGATCTCCTCGAGCTCGGCCTGCTTCTCGGTCAGAGCCTGGCGGATAACCTCGCGGGCCTTGGCGTCAGCCTCGTTGCGGATACGCTCAGCGTTCTCGTTGGCATCGTTGACGATGGTCTCAGCGGTCTGCTGGGCAGCGATCAGGGCAGCGGAAATCTGGCGCTCCTGAGCGGAGAAGTCAGGGGCGGGAGCAGCCACGGGGGCGGCAGGAACGGCCTGGGCGGTGGCATCCTGAGCCTGGGCAAGCTGAGCCTGCGCATCGGCAAGCTGCTGCTCGGTAGCAGTCAGACGACCCTTAAGGTCGACGATCTTAGCGAGCATAGCGTCAACCTCGGAGGACAGCGTCTCCAAGAAGACGTCGACCTCAGCAGGATCGTAGCCACGCTTGGCCTCAGAGAAAGTCTGAGCCTGGATGTCTGCAGGGGTAATAGCCATAACAAGTCTCCTTTTTCATCGCCTCGGCGCTACACGCCCGACGTAAGTTACTAAGTCAGTTCTACACGAGTATACCTATAAGAAGCTGCAGAACCAGCCTCTGCACCAACTGCAACGCAATAATCGCAACGACCGGCGAAAAATCGATACCGCCCATCGGCGGGATGAAACGACGGAACAGGTTGAGCCACGGACCGCACACGCTATCAAGCACCGCGGCAATATCCTGAAGCAAACCACCCTGCTTCATGGGAATCCACGTCATAAAGCAGTAGACGACAATGAGCGTGGAATAGAAGTTGAACAGCGTGTTGACCAGCTGGACGATAGTGTAGATGTTGATGGGAATCTCCTCGTCTTGTCTTTACTTAAGGTAGCCGTCGGCACGAAGCTTCTTGAGATCGGAATCTTTGACCTCGCAACCGGCGGGCAGCACCATGAACACGCGGTCGCCCACCTCCTTGACCGTGGCACCCAGACCGCAGGCAAAGCCGTAAGAGAAGTCCAAGACGCGCTTGGCAACTTCGGTGCGTACGCCCACAAAAATCAGTGCGACAGGCTGCTTGGTGCGAACGCGGCGCACCACGGTCTCCACGTCGTCATAGCTCTCGGGGCGCAGGACATAGGCCGGCAGCTGCGGCGTGGCGTTGATGATATTGCTCGCATAGGCCGAGGCATCGCTCGGTGCAGGCGCGGGTGCAGCGGCGGCACGGGCGCGGGTATTCTCGGCGTAGCTCGACGGCGTGTCATAGGCACCAGGACGATAACCGCTCGCAACACTGTCCTGCGAGCGCGAAGGCGGGTTATACGTCGTGGCATGGCGGGAGTCATCGCCGACCAGCTGACCGGAGCGCGTATACACGGCAACCGACTCAGCTTCACCGCGGCGCGTCTGGCCAAGCAGGCCGTTGCTCGGCTCGTCTTGGGTGTAGAAGCCCTCGCCCGAAGCACCACTGTAGCCGTTGCCCTGATAGCCATCGTCGTAGCCGTCATCGTAGCCGTAGTCGTCGTCCTGGCCATAACCCTGGTCGTAACCCTGCTGGCCGCCCAGGTGCATCTTATTTTTAATCTCGTCAAGGAAGCCCATGGTTGTGTCCTCTCGCGGTTTAGTGCAGGCGCCCCGATAATCAGTGCGCACTTCAGAGCCTTATTTTACTGCAAACTCCGGGCTAAATACTACCCTGCCCAGGCGAACGAGCGTAGAGCCCTCCTCAAGGGCAGACTCAAAGTCCTCGCTCATACCGCAGGAAAGCTCAGGCAGGTTCAAATCGGGATGCGCCGCCTCCAGCTCATCCCTCAGCTCACGAAGCCCCGCAAAGGTGCGGCGTGCCACATCCTTATTCCCCCGGGGCGCCATAGTCATAAGCCCCTGTACGCAAATTCCCTCAAGTTCTGCAAGCTCACCCGCGGCGGCGCGAATCCCATCGGGTGAAAAGCCTCCCTTCGACTCCTCACCACTCACATTGACCTCAATGAGCACACGCTGGGGGCCGACGAGCTCGCCTGCCTCAATCTTGCGAACAGCACGGCTCGAGATCGCCTGCGCCAGATGCAGCGAACCCACCGAGTGAATCAGCTCGGCTGAGCCCAGCACCGCATTGATCTTATTGGTCTGCAGGTTGCCGATCATATCGAAGCGCACCTCGGGCAGCTCCGGATGCTCCGCCAGACCCGTGAGCTTGCGAACCAGCTCCTGCGGGCGGTTCTCGGCAAAATGGCGATACCCCGCCTGGATGGCGGCAACGGTCTCATCGACACCAACGGTCTTGGACACGGCAATGAGGCTCGCGGCGTCGTGGGGACGGCCCGCGCGATCGAGCGCCGCATAAAAACGTTCCAGAATCTGCTCGCGGCGAGCGCGCATCAAGTCCAAATAGTTATCCATTGCCAATCGCCTCCGCTGACAGCCAAACAAGTAGTCCCATGCTAACGCAAGAGCGCGGCCCCGCATGTGCAAGGCCGCGCTCACTTAGGTATTTACAATCTTTCGACGAACGGGGTTACTTACTCCTCGTCGTCCTCGCCATCGTCCTCATCCTCAAGATGATCGAGCAGGTAGCGAAGACCCTCGCTGACCTCGTTAACGGGCACCTTGGCAACGTAGCGTGCATCGACGGCGGGCCTCATGATAACACCCTCGCCCGAAGGCACGCGCATGCTCTCGAGCTCATCCTCATCAGTGCAGGCGATATCACCGGCAGTCATACGCTGTCCGGTCAACAGGAAGGTCAGACGGCAGGCGGCATCGATGGAAATCGAGGCGATGCGATCGAGATAGCGCGATACCATGATGGCGCGGCGCAGGTCGTCATAGTTGCTGTCGTCGTCCATAAAATCGCCCGTGTCCATGCGGTTAAAGGTGCGGAAGAAATTCTCGTAGGCGGCGTGCACTGGCTCGTCCTCGACGGCCAAGTTGCAGATGATGGACATGTCGTTGGTGACGAGCGCAGAAAGCGAAGAGCCCAGTACCTGGTAGACGGCCTCAGCCTCGGCCTCGACCGTGCCGACAAGCTCCTTGGGCAGCGAGATGTCGGCCTTGATCATATGACGCGTGGCGCGGCAAATCTGGCGAACCTTATCGGTCATGCGCTGCAGGTTAAAGTCGACGTAGATGATCGTCTGCAGCAAGCGGAAGTCGGAGGCGACCGGTGACTGCGTGGCAATCAGGTTGTAGCAGACGGCCTCCAGGTTGGCGCAGCGTGCGTCAATCGAAAGCGTGCGCTTCTTGGTCTTGGTGGCGAGCTTGCGGTCGTCGGTCACATAGGCCTTCACGGCATCGTGGAGGGCCAGATCGACGGCCTCGTAGATGCTCAGCATCTCGTGACGGGCCTCGATGAGCTGACGGGAAAACAGTTTGCGCATGGTTCACTCCAATCAGTTGGGTGCGGTCATGCCGCCCGCACAGTGAATACGCACCGGACCAGATCCGATCGGCTTGGGACTAGTCGCACCGATCAGCCAAAGCGGCCGGTGATATAGTCTTCCGTCCGCGAGTCCACCGGGCTGGTGAAGATCGCGTCGGTTTGACCATACTCGATGAGCGTAGCGGGCTCGCCGGCAACTTCCTGCAAGAAGAATGCGGTGTAGTCGCTAATGCGAGCTGCCTGCTGCATTGAGTGCGTGACGATGATGATCGTCATCTCGGGCGCCAGCTCGGCCATCAGATCCTCGACCTTAGAGACGGACGTGGGGTCGATGGCGGAGCAGGGCTCGTCCATCAGAAGGACATCGGGTTGCACCGCAAGCACGCGCGCGATGCACAGACGCTGCTGCTGACCGCCCGAGAGCGCCAAACCATCCTTGTTGAGCTGATTGGATACCTCTTTCCAGAGGTTGGCGCGCTTGAGCGATTCTTCCACGATGTCATCGAGGTCACTTTTGCTAGTCACGCCCTGCAGACGAGGGCCAAAGGCGACATTCTCGTAGATGGATTTAGGAAACGGGTTGGGCTGCTGAAAGATCATGCCCACGCGACGACGGAGATCGACCGGGTCGACACCCTCGGCATAGATATCGTTGCCGTCGAGCGTCATGGTGCCCTCGACGCGCGTGCCCTCGATCAGGTCATTCATGCGGTTGATGCAGCGCAAAAACGTCGACTTGCCGCAGCCCGAAGGGCCAATGAAGGAGGTGATGGCGTTTTTGGCGATGTTGAGGTCAAGCCCCGTCAGCGCATGAAAGTCACCGTACCAAAAGTTGAAATCCTTGGCCGTAATGGCCGCTTGCTCCAACGTGGGAGCGGACTGATAAACGGACATGGGACTCCTTAACTAGCGACGCTTGCGCGACAGGAAGCGCGCAAACAGGTTGAAGGCCAGAATGATCACCATCAGCAAGAGCGCGGTGCCGTAGGCTGCGTTCATGTTGATGCCGTCGTTGGCAAGCAGATACAGGTGAACCGTCATGGGGCGGCCGGAATCGAGCGGCGAAATAGGTAGATTGATGGCCTGCCCCATGGTATAGAGCACCACCGCGGTCTCGCCAATGGCACGGCCGATGGCGAGAACGATGCCCGTGGCAATACGGCCAAAGGCAGAAGGAAGCACGATCTTGGAGACAACCTGCCACTTGGTGGCGCCCAGGCCATATGCGCCCCAGCGGATATAGCGCGGAACGGCGCGAATGGCCTCTTCGGTGGTACGCATGACGATGGGAAGCATCAAGAGCGCGAGTGCCAAAGCGGCCGAGACCATCGAAAGGCCCAGACCCATGGCCTCGACAAACAAGGCGTAGCCAAAGAGACCCATAACGATGGAGGGCACCGAGGCCAAAGCGTCAGCAGCGTAGCGAATGAGCTCGACGATCTTGCCCTGCTTGGCGTACTCGGCCAGATAGACGGCTGCCAGCACAGCGATCGGCGTGCAGATAAGCATGGCGAGCGCCGTCACATAGACGGTCGAGACGATCGTGGGCCAAATACCGCCCTCGGCGTTGACGCCCTGGGGCCAACCGAAGATAAAGTCGAGCGAGATGTGTGGCAGGCCGTTGATGACCACGTAGGCGATGATAGCGACCAGCACCAGCGTGGTGATGTAGGCAGCGGCACGAAACACGCCAAGCATGATCTTGTTGGACAGGTCCTTGTTGATGCGGCCCTTCTTGCCGTGGGAAAGGGCACGCTTGATGCGCTCGCGCGACGAGGTCGTATCGACCGTCGTGTCAACGGAATCGGACATAGCCTACCCCCTCTTCTTCTTGGAAATCAGACGGACGATGCCCACCAGCGTGGCGGAGATGATAAACAGGACCACGCCCATGCCGAACAGCGCCGAGCGATGCAGACCCGAGGAATAGCTCATGTCGAGCGCGATCTGGCTCGTGAGCGTCGAGATAGGGCTCGCAATGCTGTCGGGAATAACCGGGGCGTTACCCACGACCATGAGCACGGCCATGGTCTCTCCGATGGCACGGCCCATACCCAGCACGATGGCATCCACGATACCCAGCTTAGCGGCAGGTAGCACGACCTTATAGATGGTCTGCCACTTAGTAGCACCCATGGCATACGATGCCTCGCGAATGCCCATGGGAATGGAATTGAGGGCATCGATGGTGAGCGTGGTGATGGTAGGGACGATCATGATGGCGAGCACAAACCACGCCGTCAGCGCACCAAAACCAAGGCCGCCGGTCAGTTGTGCGATAAACGGGCGGATGATGATCATGCCGAAAAAGCCGTAGATGATGGAGGGTATGCCCGCCAGCAGGTCAACGGCGGGGCTGATGAGCTTGCGCACGCGCTTGCTGGCAATCTCGACCAGGTAAACGGCCGTACCCACGCCCAGCGGCACGCCCATGGCAAGCGCACCGACGGTCACCAGACCTGAGCCGGCAAGCAGCGACATGATGCCGTAGTGGCCCTCAGAGGGCGCCCACGTAAAGCTAAAGAAGTCCGCCAGACCGATGTCGGTAAAGACGGGCAGCGCCGAGTACGTGGTAAAGACAAAAATCAGGATGACGGTAACGACCGCCAAGAACGCGCAGGCAAAGAAGATCCACTGCAGCGCCTTCTCCTTGATATAGGTGCTGCGCGATACGAGCGCCAGCTCGCGCTTCTTGGGCGTCTGAACATTCTGCTCAGTCTGGGAGTTTTCCTGTGCTTCCATGCTACTCACTCCCCTTCTCGTCGTTGGTGACGGGGATAAAGCCCGCCTCGCGAATCTGCTTGTCCATCTTTTCGGACGTCACGTAGTCGATGTAATCCTGCGCCTGCTGCGAAGGCGCACCCTTCACAAAGAAGTAAAGGTCGCGCGAGATGGGATAGCCGCCACTCGCGACCGTCTTCTCGGACGCCTCAACATGATTGACCGAGACGGCCTTGACCGAGGTCTTGGCGTTGAGGCTATCGACGAAGCCCAGCGAAATGTAGCCAATGGCACCGCGCGAACGAGATACCACGTCGCGCACCTGGCCCGTACCCGAAAGAACAGCCGAGCGGCGATCGAACGGCGTGCCGTCCATCACGATGGTACGGAAGGCCTCGCGCGTACCGGACGCCTCGTCTCGGTTGATGACCTGAATCCTCAGATCCTCGCCACCGACCTCTTTCCAATTGGTAATCTTGCCGGCGTAGATATCGCGGAGCTGCTCGGTCGAGAGGTTATCGACGGGGTTATCGTCGTTCACGATGACCGCAATACCGTCGTGGGCAATGACGATGGGAGTCAGGCCCAGATCCTGTTCGTCGGCATTGAGTCCACGGGAGGAGCTGGCGATATCGGCCGTGCCGGCGCTGACGGCCTCGATGCCAGCGGAAGAACCCAAACCGGAAACGAGCACGTCGATGCCGGTCTCCTCCTTAAAGCCCTCGGCCGCAATCTCGGCGATAGGAAGGCAGGTCGTGGAGCCAGCGACGGTAATGGAAGAGGTAGAAGATCCCGAAGAACAGGCGCACAGCGTAAGCGTAAGCACAGCGGCGCTCAGGACCGATACGATCTTTCTCATAGCATCACGCCGATCGCAGCATGGCGCCCACAGGTGCCGTTCTCGTTACGGTAGGAATAAAAGCGGTCGTTCTGACGCACAGTCGAAAGCTGGGTATCCACGATATTATCCGCGTCGACACCGACATCTACCAGCGCCTCGCGAATGGCAGCGGAAAGATCGAGCATGCGAGAGGCACTCGCATCGATGCAAGAGAACTCGGCGGCAAAGCGATCCATGAGTTCCTGGGATACCTCATATTCGTCACCCAAGATATGGGGGCCGATATAGGCGGAAACGTCGCTCGCATCGCAGCCGGCAGCATCGCAAAGCGCCTGGCACGCCTTGGCAGAAATACGTGCAATCGTGCCCTTCCAACCGGAGTGCACCACGGCAAATCCGCCAGGGGCCACCAGCACCACGGGAACGCAGTCGGCAAAGCAGAGCAGCACGGGCACGTTATGCGCCGTGCAGACGATGGCATCACAGCCCTCGGCAATCTGCTCGCGAACGTCCTCAAGGTCATCGGCGCCGTTCGAGGTCACCGCAACGATATGATCACCATGGACCTGATTGGGAACGAGCAGGTTGTGCTCGCACTCGGCGGCACCCATAGCTTCGAGCGCACGACGACGATTTTCTTGAACAGCAAAGGGGTCATCGCCAACATGCGAGCCCAAGTTAAGTGAGGAGTACGCATCTTCGGAAACGCCACCGGCGCGCTCGGTGAAGGCAAAGCGAACATCGGATGTCGCGCCCTCCACCAACGTAACTCCATCATGGTCGACACGCGAAACGTTGTCCGCACGTGCTGCCATACTAAAGCCTCCTAATAACACAAGTACCGCGGCATCGCCGCTACAGCCCGCGTTTATACGGCTGTCATACTTCTCTAAAAGGATACCTGCTGCGCTGGAGGCAATCGTAAAGGGAACGTAAGGAGATTGGAGGTTCTAGTTTACAAAGTCGAAATAAAAAGGGCGCGTCCATACGGACACGCCCCTGTGCACAACAATGCAAAGAACGACTTAGAAGCTACCGCGCTTCAGGAAGTCGGGAAGCTCGAACTGATCGTTGCCGAAGTTAGGAAGCTCGGTGCCACCGACGTTGCGGGTCGGAGCGGCCTGAGCCGGGCTCGTGGCAGGAGCGGTGCGCTGCGGCTCAGCGGAGGCAGCGGCCTTGCTCTGAGACTGCTGAGCAGCAAAGAGCTCGTCCTGACGGTTGACGTTGGAGTCGGAGAAGCCCGTAGCGATGACGGTGATACGCACCTGATCGCCCAGGGACTCGTCGACAACGGTACCGAAGATGATGTTGGCCTCGGGGTCGACGGCGTTGGCGACAACGTCGGCGGCGTCGCTGATCTCCTGGATGCCCAGGTCCTTGGAACCGGCGATGGAGAGCAGCACGCGCGTGGCGCCATCGATGGAGCTCTCGAGCAGCGGGCTGGAGATGGCCTGCTGGGCAGCGTCGACGGCACGGGTATCCCCAGAAGAGGTACCGATACCCATCATGGCGGTACCGGCCTGCTTCATGATGGTCTTAACATCGGCGAAGTCCAAGTTGATGATACCGGGGACGGTGATGAGGTCGGTGATGCCCTGGGTGCCCTGGGAAAGGACGCCATCGGCAATCGCGAAGGCCTCGAGCATGGTGGTCTTCTTCTCGGCGATGTCGAGCAGCTTATCGTTAGGGATGACGATCATGGTGTCGACGCAATCGGAGAGGGTCTTAATGCCCTCCTCGGCGCTCTTCTTGCGCTTGCGGCCCTCGAAGGTGAAGGGCTTGGTCACGACGGCGACGGTCAGCGCACCGACCTCGTTCATCGCGATATCGGCAACGATGGGAGCAGCGCCGGTACCGGTGCCACCGCCCTCGCCGCAGGTGATGAACACCATGTCAGCGCCAGCGAGCGCCTCGGCAATGTCGTCGCGGGACTCATCGGCAGCCTTGCGGCCAACCTCGGGGTTGGCGCCGGCGCCCAGGCCGCGGGTAAGGTCGGTGCCGATGTGCACCTTGATATCGGCATCAGAGATCGCGAGTGCCTGAGCATCGGTGTTGATGGCAACAAACTCGACGCCGCGGATGCCCTCTTCGATCATTCGATTGACCGCGTTGGTACCGCCGCCGCCGACGCCGACCACCTTAATGACGGCAAGGTAGTTGTTGATCTCTGTCTCGTGCATGTCGGTCCTCCGAACAAAGGTTATAGCCATAGCATGGGTCGACCCCGCGCACATTAACCTTCAGGTTGAAAGTAAATGCAAAGGTAAACCGTATTATGGTTGCACATTATGAACGTATCAGTCAAATAATTGACCGTGAAAACCAAACAAACCAGATAAACGGCGTGGTATGACCCCTCAACAAAGCATCAACCAGCGCTACGAGGTCGGAGCGTTCCTAAATGTATAGTTACCCGGAGAGCGCACATTGATATACGTTACGCCCTCTACCTGCGAAAGCAGCTTGGTGACTACGCGCTCCTTCTTGACGATATCGTTCGAATCACCCAGCGACACCTCAATGCCGTTATTGAGGTTTGCCGAGATGGCTTCGACCGAAGGCGTGGAAATATCCTTGACTTGTCCCAAGAACTCGCTCGAAAAACCACGCACATAATCCAAGCCAGCCTTAACGGCCTTGGAGCTCACCGCCTGGCCGGAAACCGGAGCGACATCCGCCGAGACATCAGTCAACAACACCGCGCCATAGTGCTTAGCGAGCGCCAGCGCGGCATCAATGCCGGTCAGGGTATTTGAGCCCTGCCCCGTCGTGATGACGTTGCCCTGGTCATCCACTTCGACCGACGTCGACAGCGGGGCGATCCAGGTGTCATCATCCCCGATGGCCCAGGCAAGGTCATCGGAGCTGATATAGGCAATTGCGATGACCTTGCGCTCCATAGGCGTAATGATGAGCGTATGCGGGAACTGACGCTGGACATCCACGCCCGACACCCACGGGTTCTGCTTGAGGTCCTCGGTAATCTGGTCAGGATCGACGTTAAAAAGCGACGTTCCCTCGGGCAAATCGATCAGCTGGATAGCATCGTGCTTCGTCACATGCTCGCTGCCTTGAATCTGAATATCAGTGGCGGTAAACAATCCAGAGTTGATCACCACGACGGCAACGACGACGAGCACGGCCAAGACGGCCAGAACGCCGCCCACGATTTTGCCTTTGCCTGTAACGAGAGAAGCGGCGTCTGACGTTTTATTTGCCATCGCCCCAAGTGAAGACAACGGGTTGACGCCTTTTTTACCCGAAGGCTTCTTGGCGGTAGCCGGCACCGATGTCAGCGAGCGCGGTTTCGATGCGCCCAGCGTGCGACCCGGACGCGCCGCCTTAGTTCCCGTCGAGGGCTTAGGAGTTGCCATGGGACGGGCAGGTTTGGCGCCCATAACAGGCTTTGACGTCACCGAGGGACGCGAGGACTTTTTTGCGGCCGGACGATTACCGAGCTGCGAGCCGACAACCGGACGACTGGTCTGTCGAGCATGCCCGACAGACTTAGAGTGCGCGACGGTATTGCGTTGAGGTTTGGCAGGCGCGCCGGAACGCCCTCCGGCGCGGCGGAAGGTGGGTTTCGATGCTCTAGAAGCCGAGGAATTTAACTTCCGGTCTGAGCTCGATGCCATACGCCTCCCTCACCTTTCCGTGCACATGTCTGATAACCGCGGCAACGTCATCGGCCGAGGCAGTTCCGTTATTAACGATAAAATTAGCGTGAACGGGCGAAACTTCCGCGCCGCCAATCGAAAAACCCTTTAATCCACAATCCTCGATAAGCTTGCCCACGCTCGCATCGGGCGGATTGCGAAAGACCGACCCGCAGGATGCGCGACCCATGGGCTGTGTACGCTTGCGCCTCGTAAGGTACCGCTCCATGCGCTCGCGAATGTCGGCCTTGGGCGCCGGTTTAAGCTTGAGCACGCACTCGAGGATGATCTCATTGCGGGGAAGGCTACATTCTCGGTAGCCCCAAGTGATCTCGGACCCCGCATAATGCTTGATACCGGATGCCGGGTCAAACGTTACGACATCCTCAACCAGCGAGCCAATCCACTCGGTCCGTGTGCCTGCATTCATAGATATCGCACCGCCAACCGAACCAGGGATGCCAACGGCAAACTCAAGGCCCGAGAGGCTACGCGACAGGGCATCGTTGACCAGGCGCGCAAACATCACGCCCGCACCGACCGTCAGCGTACAACCGTCATCGGCAACAACCGTGCGCTGAAACTCACGTCCGAGCGAAATGACGGCACCGCGATAACCGCCATCGGCAACCAGCAGATTGGAGCCCTTGCCGATGATGACCCACGGCACCTGCTCGCGATCGAGCACCGCCACGGCGCGGCGGAGGGCATGATAGCTATGGCACGTCACAAAGAGGTCGGCCTTGCCGCCGATACGATAGCTCGTATGACGCGCAAGGCGCTCGTCCTCGATCACATCCGTGTCGATCATGCCCGAGAGCGCCATGACGGCGTTAAACAGACCCATTAGACTTAAGCGTCTTTCTTGGCAGTCAGATACTCAATGAACTCGGGGCCGACGGTCGTAACGTCACCAGCACCCATAGTGAGCAGCAGGTCGCCCGCGCCCACCATCTGCTCGAGCTCCTGATTGAGCTCAAGACGGCTGGAGCAGTACACGACCTCCTTGCCAGGATGCTTGGCGCGCACGGTATCGGCGAGCATCTTAGAGGTGACACCCGGAATGGGCATCTCGCCAGCCGAGAACACATCAATCAGCAGCAGTTTATCGGCATTGGCAAATGCATCGGCAAAGTCGTCGCACAGGGCCTGCAGGCGCGAATAGCGGTGCGGCTGGAACACGACGTCGACGTGCTTGTAGCCCAGCGACGAAGCGGCAGCAAGCGTCGCCTTGATCTCGGTGGGGTGATGGCCGTAATCATCGACCACGGTGATGCCATCGATATCGCCCACGTGGGTAAAGCGACGGCGGACGCCCTCAAAGCTCGAGAGCGCCTTGGCGGCGG
This sequence comes from uncultured Collinsella sp., assembly GCA_900545165.1. GTDB lineage: Bacteria > Actinomycetota > Coriobacteriia > Coriobacteriales > Coriobacteriaceae > Collinsella. The sequence goes on along the minus strand of UQYA01000010.1, from coordinate 11,643 downwards.
CGTCGATGTCAAGGCCCAGGACATGGGCGACGGTGAGCACCGCCGTGGCGTTGAGCATGTTGTGGCGACCGGGATTGCTCTTGATCTCCACAGCGTGCTCAGTGCCGTCCTCAAAGCGAACGATAAAGTCGCTCTGGATGCCCTTGACATCCGGGTGCATGCAGACGATGTCGTTGCTCTCGGCAAAGCCGTAGGAAAGCACGTGACGACCCGTCGACTTGGCGAGCTCGACCAGATGCGGGTCCTCACCGCAGACGATGACGGTGCCGTCCTCGCCCACCAGGCTCATGAATTTGGCGAAAGTTGCCTCGATCTCCTCGATACCCGAGTAGTGATCGAGGTGGTCGGCCTCGACGTTGGTCACGATGACCACGTTGGGGTTCAGGAACAGGAAGGAGCTGTCGGACTCGTCGGCCTCGGCGACAAAATAGTCGCCCGAGCCGTTCTTGCCGTTCGTGTCATAGCCCTCGACGATGCCACCGATCAGGAAGCTCGGATCCAGACCCATGCGGTCGAGCATGGTGGCGCACATCGAAGACGTGGTGGTCTTGCCATGCGTGCCGGCAACAGCGACGGTGGTGTAGCCGTGGCCCAAAGCAGAGAGCATCTTGGCACGGGGCCACACGGGAATACCAAGCTCGCGAGCGCGCACGAGTTCAGGGTTGGACTCCGGAATAGCGGTGGAGACAACAACCACGTCGGGCTTGACCTCGTCGATCGTGGCGGCCTCATGGCCCACATGCACCTTCACGCCAGCGCGGGTAAGCTGGCGGATATAACGTGACGTCTTAAGGTCGGAGCCGGTAACGGCATAACCGCGCTCGTGAAGAACGAGGGCGATGCCGCTCATGCCGGCGCCGCCGATACCGATAAAGTGGGCGCTCTTAAACTCGGGCGCGGAGGTTGCAGTCTGGGAATCAGCCATGTGCTCGTGTACTCCTTGCGTAAACACTGCCTGTAACCCGTTAACTGTACCGCACCTACCGCATCAGCGCGAGGGCGACCGACGATATCCCGTCTAACTAACGCAAACCCTCTACCGCATCCGCCAGAAGAGCGGCGGCCCTATCCTGAGCCAGACCACGCGCCGCCTGACGCATGGCGTCGCGCGCCGCCGCGTCATCGACCAGGTGCAGCAGCTCATCGGCAAAGGCAGAACCGTCGATATCGGCATCGGCGCAGAGCACGCCGGCCCCGGCGTCGACCAGATAACGAGCATTGGTGGTTTGGTGGTCGGCTGTCGCATGCGGATACGGCACGAGCACCGAAGGCACGGCGAGCGCAGCGATCTCGGCCACGCTCGATGCGCCCGAACGCGAGAGCACCAAATCGGCAGCAGCCAGCATATCGCCCATGTTGTCGATGTAAGGCTGGACGCGGTAACGCTTCGCCTCCTCGGGCGTCAGCGCCAAAGCGCGCTCGGTCTCCTCAAAGCCGTCGGCACCCGTCGAATGCAACACATAGAGGTTCTTGCGCGAAAGCAGCTCGTTTTTGAGCGAAGCCACGCGCTCGTTGAGGTGCTGGGCGCCAAGTGAACCGCCAAAGACGAGCAGCAGCGTAGCGTCCTCGGGAACGCCAAGTGCCTTGCGGCCGCGAGCGCGATCGCCCTCGATTACCGAGCGACGTACGGGATTGCCGGTCATGAGCACGTGGTCAGGGTCACCTTCGCGCTCAAAGACCGAGCGCGCTGCCGGCACCGAGATGCACACGCGGGCGGCGTGGGAGTTCATCATCTTGTTGGCCAGGCCCGGAACAGAGTTCTGCTCATGCAGCAGATACGGCACGCCTGCGTCCTTGCACCACCCCAGCAGTGGAACCTCGACATAGGCACCAAAACCGATGGCGGCATCGGGCTTGCCGACCTTTGAGAAATGACTGGCGATCGCACGCTTGGCCTTGTTGACACGCCACAGCGAGGTCAGCGCCGTCCAAGGGCGGGAGCGGTCGAAGCCCGTGACCGTAATGGGCACAAAATCAAACCCAGCCTCGGGGACCAGACGACCCTCGAGCTTGCGCGACTGGCCCACGAACACAACGTGGTGGCCACGGTCACGCAGCTCTTCGGCCAAGGCGAGCGCGGGGTTGATGTGTCCTGCCGTGCCGCCGGCTGCAATAGCAACGGTCATTTTATCGGTCATGGTAGTCCCTTCGTACACGCGGTCCCTGGCCGTCGGTACGCAGACGCGCCGACGGGTCTGAGTTCAAATCGATTCGATTATATCCGCCGCCCGCATTGCGAGGAGTGGGGCGCTGAGGACGACCTTGCGGCGCCGTTCGCTGACGCGGGCGGGCTGCGGGGTCGGTCGCAGAGCCATCCAGGACGGTAAAACCGTTACGCGAAGATCGCTCGCCGCGCACGTGGGGCACGCCGGCGGTACTCTCATCCATAACGGCAAAGCTCTCACGGCGGCGGTCATACTCATCGCGGCGGGCGCTCTCGTACGAAACGCGCAGGATCAACCCGGCAAGCATGAGCGACACAATAATCGACGAACCGCCGTAGCTAATAAACGGCAACGGTTTGCCCGTCATGGGAAACACGTTGAGGATGCCCAGCGCGTTAATCAAAAACTGCACCGCGAGAATGACCGCGGAGCCAGACGCCATGAGCGCGCCCCGCCGATCGGTCGCCTGCTCGGCAATGCGAAACGCCGAGTAGATCAGCATCGCAAACACCAAGAAGAACAGCACGGTTCCGACAAAACCGACTTCCTCGCCAATGATGGCCAGGATGTAGTCATTGTGCGCCTCGGGCAGATACGAGTACTTCATGGTTGAGTTGCCGATGCCGCGGCCGAACAGACCGCCCGAGGCAAAGGCCATGATGGCAAGCGTGGCCTGATAGCCGTCACCATACTCGTCGGCCCAAGGGTTCAAGGCAACCTGAATACGCACCATACGGTACGGCTCTGCGACAAGCGCAATCACGATCACGAGAATGCCGAAGATTAGCACGCCGATGATAAATCTGGGATCGAGACCCGCAAACAACGCCATGCACATGAGGGTCAACAGGATGATCAGGACAGTACCGAAATCGGGCTGGATAAAGATCAGAAAGAGCGAAATGCCCAGGTAGATGCCCATCTTACGAAGGAATTCGTTGATGTTGCCACCGGGCGAAAAGAAGCGATCAAGCATGATGGCCGAATACGCAATGGCAAATGGCTTTAAAAACTCGGAAGGCTGGAACTGAATGCCGGCGATGTTGAGCCAGCGCGTGGCGCCACGGCTGCCGCTGCCCACCAAGAACACCAAAAACAGTAGCCCTATCATGCCTATGAGGAAGATCCTGAGCACATCCTCCCCAAACCAGCTGTCCGGCAAAACGCGCACGATGGCAATCAGCGCCAGAACACCGACCACGGCAAACGCGGCCTGTCGACCCAGAAAAAACGTCGCCGAGCCATTCTCGTGCAGCGCCTCGACCGAAGACGCCGAGTACACCATCAGCAGGCCAAAGCATACCAAGGTAAACAAGCAGGCCATGAATATCAAACGGGGGCGCATGATACGGGCGGGAACGCCGGCAATATAGCGTTCGCTAAACGACTGCCCGCCGCGGCTGGAACGCGGTGTGGTGCGACGTGAGGAAGCACGGTCCGAGTCGGGCCTCCTCATACCTTGTCGGGGGCTCTCCTCTCTCACCGCAACCCCTATTCCATTTGTGATTTCGCTGTAGCGGCAAGCTGAGCCACGTAGTCCTTAAACACGCGGCCGCGCTCCTCATAGCCCGAGAACTCATCGAACGAAGAGCAGGCAGGAGAAAGTAAGATCACGTCACCACGGCTCGAAAGCGAACGGGCAACGTCCACGGCGTCGCGCAGGTCATCCGCCTGGGCGATATCCACATCGCCATCGACATCAGCCTCGTCCATAGCGGCGGTGAAGCGCTCGCGCGCATCGCCAAAGCAGACGACCGAGCGCACGTTGTCCATAACGACGCGCGCGAAGTCCGTGAGCGGCGTGCCCTTATCGTGGCCGCCGAGCAGCAAGATCACATCGTCATCGGGAAATGCCGTCAGCGCCTTCTCGACCGCATCGGTGTTGGTCGCCTTGGAATCGTTGACGTAGCGCACGCCATCAATCTCGCCACACGGCTCCACGCGGTGCTCGAGCGGCTGGAACGAGGCAAGACCGCGGCAGACACCATCGACATCGGCACCGACCGCCAAGGCAGCCGTGGCAGCGCACAGGGCATTGATAACATTGTGATGGCCCGAGATCTTGAGCTCGGATGTAGCGATGAGCGGGGTCTCGACACCCTTCAGACGCACGATCATCTTGCCATCGCGCACAAAGGCGGCATCCTCGCCCTCAGGCTCGTCAAAGGCAACCTTGCAGATGCGACGACCCGGCGTGTAGATGTACTCATCGAACTCGTGAATGCCGGCGTCTTCGACGTCGACAACCGCCAGATCGTCATCGACCATATTGTCAAACAGTTTGATCTTGGCAAGCGCATAGTTCTTATGGCTCTTATGCCAGCCCAAGTGGTCAGGAGTGATGTTGAGCAGCACCGCCACGCGGGGGTGGAGCTCGGTTGTCGTAGCAATCTGATAGCTCGAGAGCTCAGCCACAAACCACTCGTTGTGGGCTCGGCCGTCAATCTCGTTGACCGGCGGCTCGCCGATGTTGCCGACAGCAACGCTGGCCTCGCCGGCAGCCTTAAGCAGATAATCAGTCAGCGACGTGGTGGTCGTCTTGCCGTTGGTGCCCGTGATGGCAATCCAGTTATCGGGCGACAGGCGATAGGCAAACTCGGGCTCACCCATAATCTGGGCGGCATGCTCGCGCCCGGCCTTAAAGAAGCCCGAGAACTCCGAGATGCCCGGGCACGTCACGCATACGTCATATGCGCCCTCGACCTGTTCGGTCCCATAGACAAACGACGCACCAGCAGCCTCGAGCGCACGCGTGGCGTCATTGGGCTCAGAGGTGCCACCGCCATACACGGTAACGGCACTTACGCGCTCGGGATGTGCCAGCGCCCAGCGGGCGACATCGAGACCGGATTTGCCCTGACCCAAAACGAGCAGGCTAAAGACATCAGCAAGAGACATGAAAGACCACTATCCCAACTGGAAGAACAGAGCAAGGCCAACGGCACCAAAGGCAGCAGCGATAATCCAAAAACGGATGACGACCTTGGTCTCGGCCCAGCCCTTCTTTTCGAAATGATGATGGATGGGCGCCATAAGGAAGACGCGCTTGTGCGTAAAGTGGAAGTAGACAACCTGAATCATGACCGACAGGGTCTCAACGATAAACAGGCCGCCGATGATGAGGGAGACGACCTCGGTGTTGGTCATGATGGACGTGCAGGCAAACGCGGCGCCCAGGGCAAGCGAGCCGGTATCGCCCATAAAGATGCTCGCCGGATAGCAGTTGAACCACAGAAAGCCCAAGCAGGCACCGGCACACGCGGTGCAGAAGATGGACAGGTTCACGTCTCCGTGCAAAAACGCCATGGCAGCCATGGCGAGCATGGCAATCATAGAGGTGCCGCCAGCAAGACCATCAAGGCCATCGGTCAGGTTCACGGCATTAGAAAGACCGGCGATCATCAGCCAGCAAAAGACAATGTAGAGCCACGGGAACGAAAGGCCGCAGATGGTGGTCGAAAGCACGCCAAGGTCGATCGTCAACCCACCGGGAAAACGAATCTCGGGGGCGACGCCGCACCAGTTAACGGCAAGTACCGTAAAGGTGACACAGATAATGGTTAGGCCGATCATCTTGGCATGGGGCGTCAGACCGAGCGAGCGCCCATGCGTAACGGAGGTCAGGTCGTCGATCAGGCCCAGCACGCCGGTCGCCAGCGTGGCGAGCAGCACGAGCACGAGCTCGGTGGTGAGCTTGCCCATCAGCAGACAGGTCAGCGAGATAGCGACGAGGATGACAACGCCGCCCATGGTGGGCGTTCCCTGCTTAACCAAATGACGCTTGGGGCCGTCGGCACGAACCTGCTGGCCGATACCCTCGACCTTGAGCAGCTTGATCCACCACGGCATGAGCAGCAGCGCAATGGCGGCGGCGATGCCAAGCCCCAAAAAAGCCTGATACGTTGGATACGAGGGATTGCCGAACATGGGCTAGCACACACCTTCCACAAAGCGGTCGAGCTCAACAAAGCGGGAACCCTTGACCAGTACAACATCATGTTTTTCAAGCGCGCCGCCCATGCGGTCGAGCACCTGCTGATAATCGGAGAACACCTGGATGCGGTCCTCGTCCATGCCCATCATGCGCGCGGCATCGGCCATAAGCTGGGCCAGCTCACCACCCACGCACGCCAGCATGTCGAGCTTCTTGGCGGCGGCATAGGCGCCCACGAGCTCATGCATGCGAGGAGCCTCATCGCCCATCTCGCCCATCTCGCCCAGGATCGCCATACGAGACCCCGTGCACGAAAGCGAGCACAGCAGATCGAGGCCAGCAGCCATGGATTCGGCACTGGCGTTATAGGAATCGTCGATGACGCGGGCACCGCTCTTGGCGCGCTTGATCTCCTGGCGGTGACCGGTGATCGTGAGGCCTCTAAAGGCAGCATCGATCTGCTCGGGCGTCACGCCCAGGCGATAGGCAACCGCGGCGGCCTTAACGGCATTTGGGACGGACTGCACGCCGGGGATGGCAAGCATGGTATCGGTCGTCTCACCCTGGCCAAAATCGAGCGTAAAGACCGGACGGCCCTCGTCATCAACACGAATGTCGCGGGCACGGACCTCATCGTCGTCCGAGACGCCGGCCAGCATCACGTCGATACCAGCAGGCTGGGCGAACGTATCGCGAATGAACGGCGTAAAGTCGTCCTCGCCACCCAAAACCAGCAGCGGCAAATAGTCGCCGGCGGCGCACATACCCTGGACGATCTCGGACTTGGCGCGGGCGATGTTCTCGCGGCTGCCCAAAATACCGATATGAGAGGTGCCGATCTTGCTCACGATGGCAAAGTTGGGATTGGCGGACTGGGAAAGGCGCTCGATCTCGTGGAAATGGTTCATGCCCATCTCGAGCACCAGGACCTCGGTATCGGCCGGAGCGGAAAGCACCGTGAGCGGCATGCCGATCAGGTTATTGAAATTGCCCTTGGTGGCCCAGACACGATAGCGCTTGGCGAGCACAGCGGCGAGCACGTCCTTGGTCGTCGTCTTGCCGATGGAACCGGTAATGCCAACGACCAGGCAGCCAAGCTCCAGGCGATACGCGTGCGCCAAACGCAGCAGAAACTCCTCGGGATCATCGGTCAGCAGGATGGCGCATCCTTTGTCCTGCGCCAGCGAGACCAGCTCGGCCTCGGGCTCACGCGTCATCACGACGGCGCCGGCACCCGACTGGACGGCACGGGAAGCAAAATCATTGCCGTCGACGTTTTCACCGGGAAAGGCGACGAAAATTGTCCCTTCCTCGACCTGGCGCGAGTCGATAACGCACCCGCGGCATACCCGATCGGCTTCTCCCGTCACGGTTCGGGCCCCTGTTGCGGCCGCGAGGTTGTTGACGGCGATCTCTATCATTGCAGCTCCCCTGTAAACCTAATAATGCTATCGGCGTATTGTATCCCAGCGCCGCGCATGCGTGGTGCAGGGCATGTGAACACCCTCATATGGGGCAACAAACCAGGCCCCAAAGATTGTAACCCCCTACCTCGTGTGCGGGATACCCAGCACGTCGAGCGCGTTGGCCATAATGGACTGGAACGGCACCGCAGCGGCATCCGAGCCGCTCGGCGTTCCGTCGAGCGTGATATAGCACAGCACCTTGGGCGATTGTGCCGGTGCAAAGCCCATAAAGGACGACATATAGTTCTCCTTGAGGTAGCCGCCGTTCTCGTCGGCTCGTTCGGCCGTACCGGTCTTACCCGCCACGTCATAGCCATCAACCGCGCCGCCAACGCCCGTTCCCTCGGACACGACCGTCTGCATGCACGATGTCACCTGAGATGCGGCATCCTCAGAAATCGCACGCTCGCCTTCGCCCCAGTCCTTCTCGTCTCCTTTGCTGGACTTATAGAAGTGCGGGGTCATCATCACACCGCCGTTGGCGATGCCGCCCACGGCACGTGCGATCTCAATCGGCGAGACGGACAGTGCCTGTCCAAAGCTCATCGAGCCCAGCGTGGCGCCGTCATACTGGTCACGCTCCTTGACGATACCCAGGCTCTCGCCCGGAAAATCTACACCGGAGCTATGACCGATGCCCCACTTGTCCACATAGGCGGCAAAGTCGTCGGCACCGATCTTGCGCCCCACCAGGACAAAGCCCACGTTGGACGAACGGCGCATCATCTCGCGCACATCCATGGTCATGGCATAGTCGCGCTTGTCGGCATCGGTGACGGTATCGTCGCCCACCTTGATGCTCGCCGGCACCTCAAACGACGTACTCGATCGCACGACGCCCAAGTCGAAGCCGGCGCCCGCCACGAGCGTCTTAAAGACCGAGCCGGGCTCGTAGGCGTCGGTGACCAGGCGCAAGTTCATATCCTCGGTCTTGGCGTTTTCCAGATTGGTCTGGTCGTAAGTCGGATACGAGCAGGCTGCCAAGATCTCGCCTGTCGTAGGATCGGTGACCAGCGCCGAGCCGTTCTTGGCCTTAGTCTTCTCAACTGCCTCTGCCAGGGCATCCTCGGCCGCACGCTGGATATTGACGTCGAGCGTCGTCACGATATCAACGCCGTCGACCGCAGCCACCTTTTTATAGGCACCGCCCGCGATATAGCTGCCGTCCCTCGCGCGCTCGCGTACAAGAGAACCGTTCGTGCCGGTCAGAAGCTTGTTGTATTGCTTTTCGAGACCCGTCAAGCCGTCGTTGTCTACATTCACTACACCCAGCACCTGCGATGCCAGATTGCCGTATGGATATACGCGCTTCATGGCCTGCTCAAAAAGCACGCCGGGCAGGTTCTTCTTCTCCAGCGCCGCAGCATCGTCTTCGTCCACCTGGCGCTTGATATACACCCAGGTTCCATCGGACTCAACGAGCTTGCGGCAGGTCTTTTTATCGATTCCAGTTGCCTTGACCAGCGCCGACACCGTCTTGTCAACGTCCTCGACAAGCTGCGGGTTCACGGCGATGTTGCGGCATTCGACCGACGACGCCAGCACGTTACCGTTGCGGTCGTAGATGGTGCCGCGTTTGGCATAGAGGATCTGCGCAAGCAGGCGACGCGCATCGGCACGCTCACGCAGTTTATCGGCTTCGACAATTTGATAGTCGGCAAGGCGAAAGACGCCCAAGCCCAAGCCAAGCCCAATGAATCCCATGACGGCTTTGCGGCGAGGCAGAGGCGTGCCTGTGAGCCATTCGGTCGACGAACTCTTGCGCGACCTGGTGTTATGCACTTGAGGGCCGCCCGAGCCGCGAAGTCGCGACGCCGGGTCGTTGCCACGGGACCGCCCGGCGTTGTAAGATTGCCGACCCGTTCCTTGATAACCAGAACGTCCCCGCGACGAGGGACGTCCAGAACCGCGGCCCCCATCGGAACCGCGGCGATAGTCATTTGTCATACTCAGCTACCGTCTTGCTACTGAGCGGTCGCGGTCGCGTTGGCGCCCGCGGCTGCATCCTGCGAAAAGTCAAGTGTAACGCTCTCGCTGGGCTCCACCATGCCATAAGCGCCCGCAAGGTCGCGAATGCGCGTGTCGGCGCCATAGACCGAATGCATGACCTCCAGGTCGGAGCTCTCATCGGTCGCTTTTTCGAGCGTGTTGGTAAGCTCGGCGTTGCTGTTGAGCACCTGGGCCGTAACGCCGGCGAGCGCCACGCGGGCGACGCCGATCGTCATGAAGATAGCCGCAATGATGCAAAACGTTTTAAGAACGCTCATGAAAACCGGGCTTACCGCCTGGTTTGCCTGACGGCCCGCGCCCGTGTAGACATCAAAGCGCGGCGTGCGCTGCTCACGGGGAGCAACGGGGGCCTGCGGCGTCTCACGATAGGCGGGCATGGCGTTCATATCATAGGCGAGTGCTGCGCTTGAAGTGTTGTAGCCCATGATATGCCGCCTCCCATCCCGAGTACGTTGGTAGTGTGTTTAAGCTTCGTTTATGGTGCGAGCGGGAGGTCCAATATCGCGCGGTCGCGCCTACAGACGCTGCGCCACGCGGATTTTGGCTGATCTCGCCCGAGGGTTGCGCTCAACCTCATCAGGCTGGGCAACCAAGGGTTTGCGGGTGATGACCTTGAGTATCGGCACGTTGCCGCACACGCACACCGGAATCTCCGGCGGACACGTGCACCTCTGGCTCATCTCCTTAAAGTGGTTCTTTACGATACGGTCCTCGAGCGAGTGATACGAGATGACGCAGATACGTCCGCCCGGGTTGAGCCACCTGGTGGCGGCATCAAGCCCTCGTTCGAGCACATCGAGCTCGTGATTGACCTCGATGCGAATGGCCTGGAAACTTTTCTTGGCCGGGTGTCCGCCATGCCGACGAGCGGCAGCCGGGATACCCGCCTTGATGATCTCGACAAATTGGCCGGTGGTTTCGATCGGCTCTTGCTCGCGGCGGCGCACGATCTCGCGCGCAATCTGCGAGGCGAACTTCTCTTCGCCGTAGACGCGTAGAATCCGGGCGAGGTCGTGTTCGTTATAGGTGTTGATGACCTCAGCTGCGTTTAAGGTGTTATTACCCGGATCCATCCGCATGTCCAATGGGGCGTCCTCGTTATACGAAAAGCCCCTGCCAGGGATATCGAGTTGCGGTGACGAAACGCCCAAATCGAACAGGAAGCCATCGACCCCGGGCACCTCGGCCGAGCAAAGCAGCTCGTCCAAGTCGCCGAAGTTGCCCTTCAGCAGCTGGTGCGGAACGCCGGGAACCTCGCGGTCCAGACGGGCGCCAGCGGCCTCGAGGGCCATGTCGTCTTGATCGACGCCGAGCAAAAGGCCCGTCTCCCCCACCTGCGCGGCCATCTTTACCGAATGGCCGGCACCGCCAAGGGTGCAATCGCAGACAACGGAGCCGCTCTTTAGCCGCAGCGACTCAAGCACTTCGCCGAGCATGACAGGTTCATGCCGATATTCTTGTGTCAAGATCCCACGCTCCATCCGTTACCCGTGCCTTGCCCTTACGAGAAGAAGAGGTCCAGCAGGGCCTCATCGTCATCGTCCTCATCGGCCGCGGCGCGATCCCAAACCTCAAGGTGGTCGTAGTTGCCCACAACCGTGACCTCGCGGTCGAGGTTCGCCTGCTTGCGGAGAGACTCGGAAAGACCGATACGACCGGCGCTGTCCACGTCCATCGACGTGGTGCGCTTGTTGATCGCCCTCATGAGCTTCTGGTCATTAATGTCACGCGGGTTAAAACCCTCGTGGCCCTCACGACCCGCGAAGAGTCCTTCGACCCACTTATCGAAGGCCTCGGCAGAGAACACGTACAGAGCATCGACATCCAGGGCTTTGAACACGCGAACGTGCTCTCCAAGCTCCTCGCGAAGGGGTGCAGGCAGGGACAGACGACCTTTTGCATCGAGATTGCGCTCGTATGCACCAGTCATTCCCATGTGCGCCCTCCCCTCGGTTACTCAGATGGCACGTACGCGGGGAACCACCCCGCCTGTCGACGTCATTAATAATATGGGGAACCACCCCATTTTTCCTGTCTCTTATACACATCTGACGCTGCCGACGATAAG
>UQYA01000009.1 GCA_900545165.1 uncultured Collinsella sp. | reverse complement strand
GAGATGCTCAGGAGTCTCGTGGGCTCGGAGATGTGTATAAGAGACAGATGCCGCAGTGCTCGCAGTGGATGGCCGGGATGGGGTTGCCCCAATAGCGCTGGCGGCTGATGAGCCAGTCGCGCAGACGGAACTCGACCTTGCGACGACCGCAGCCCATGGCCTCGAGGTCGGCCACGATCGCAGCCTCGCCCTCGGAGTGCTTGCCGCCGCGCATGCCAGTGTACTTGCCGGACTGGACGAGCGTGCCCTCGGCAGCGTGAGCGCAATCCCAGTCGACGGTCTCGGCATGGAAGGTATCGATGGTCTCACCGCTGGCCTCGACGGCAGCGCGATCGTCATCGTCCAGGATGATCGGCACGATCGGCAGGTCGTACTTACGGGCAAACTCAAAGTCGCGCTGGTCGCCACAGGGAACGGCCATGACGGCACCGGTGCCGTAGTCGGCAACGACATAATCGGCAACCCACACGGGGACCTTCTCGCCGTTCACGGGGTTCACCACGTAGCGGCCGGTAAAAGCGCCGTGCTTCTCGATGGCGCCCTGGGCACGCTCGACGGCAGAGATATGCTTGGAGTCCTCGACGATCTTGGTCACGGCCTCCTCGTACTCCGTGCCCTCGACGAGCTCGTGCAAGCCGGCGTACTCGGGAGCCAGGACAAAGAAGGAGACGCCAAAAAGGGTATCGGCACGCGTGGTGAAGACGGTGATCTTACCCTCGTCGCCCTCGATGGGCTCGCCGTCCTTGTCGCACAGGGTAAAGTCGACCTCGGCGCCCTCGGAGCGACCGATCCAGTTAGCCTGCATCTGCTTGACGCGCTCGGGCCAGCCGGGGAGCTTCTCCAGGTCGTCGAGCAGCTCCTGAGAGTACTCGGTAATCTTGTAGTACCACTGCTCAAGGTCGCGCTTCTCGGGCTCGGTGCCGCAACGCCAGCACTTACCCTCGGTAACCTGCTCGTTGGCCAGAACGGTCTTACAAGTGGGGCACCAGTTAACCGGGTTCTTCTTGCGATAGACCAGGCCCTTTTCCCACATCTTCTCAAAGATCCACTGACCCCAGCGGTAGTAGTCGGGGCTGCAGGTCTTGACCATGCGATCCAGATCGTAGGAGAAGCCCATGCGCTTCATCGTGGCGAGCGCCTGGTCCATGTTCTTATACGTCCAGGCGGCAGCCTGCGTGTTGTGCTTGATGGCGGCGTTCTCGGCGGGCAGGCCAAAGGCGTCAAAGCCGATGGGGTGCAGCACGTCATAGCCGCGCATGCGGGCCTGACGGGCCATGGCATCGCCGATGGTATAGTTGCGCGCGTGGCCCATGTGCAGGTCGCCCGACGGATACGGGAACATCTCGAGCACATACTTCTTGGGCTTGCTGTCGTCGGTGTCGACGGCAAAGAGGTTGGAGTCCTCCCAGGCCTTCATCCACCTGGACTCAATGGCCTGCGCGTCGTAGGCAGGAATCTCGCCCTTATGATCTGTGCAATCGCACATATCAGCTCCTTTGTTATCTCGGTTGGGGCGGGGCGTTCTTACCTTTACTCGCTGCTGCGGACAGTCTTGCTCGCACGAAGAGCACATTAAGTGCTCTTCGGCTCGTGCGGAACTTGCAGCGAGCAAAGGTAAGAACGCCCCGCCACATCGTTAACTCGCATGATAATAGCAAATACGACAAGCGAGATGCCTGCGACTTGCAGGCATCTCGCTTTATCTAAAAAGAGTATGTACAGGGAAAGCACGCTTCATTGGTTATGAGCCATCAAAGCCTCATGAAATGAACGATATACCCATCTGAGTTAGATCAAACAAAACCTAGTTCTCAAACTCAGCCTGTTCGGCCTTGTTAGGGTCAAAGAAGAACCAAGTGAGCAGACCGGAAACCGCAATGCCAACACCATGGATGATAAAGTAGTTGATGATGGCCTGCTGGCTGTACAGGTAGGTAACGATTCCCGGAATAGCAGCAACACCCATACCGGTGCTGGCAGCATGAAGCATTGCGCCACACCAACCAGCGCAGGCACCGCCGCAAAGAGCGAACAGGAACGGCTTGCCAAACTTGAGGTTCACGCCAAAGATTGCCGGCTCGGTAATGCCCAGGAATGCAGGCAGCGATGCAGCCATATAGAAGCCACGCTTTTTAGGGTTCTTTACCTTAAGACCGGTAACCAAGGCGGCGGTAGCCTGGGCCATAATGCCACCGGAAATCATGGCATTGAAGGGGTTGAAACCGGTGGTAGCAAGATAGTCAGTTTCGAGCGCAAGGAAGATGTGATGCATACCGGTAACCACAATCGCCTGCTGCGTTCCGCCAAGAATTAGTCCGCCCAGACCGAACGGCAACGCGATAACGAACTTCGCGACAGCCAAAACAGCGTGCTCCACGGTCTGGCAAACGGGGCCAATAACAAGCATGCCAAGCAAGCCGGCAACAAGGATCGTAGTAAACGGAGTGATGATAAGATCCAGAACATCCGGAACAACGTTCTTAAGAGTCTTCTCGGTCTTTGCAGCGATATACGCAACAACAAGAGCGGGAAGCACCGAGCCCTGATAACCTACAACATTCCACTCAAGACCAAACGGATGGAAAGTGATTGCCTCAACCGTGCCCTTAACCACATCATTCGGGTTAGGAAGAAGTGGGTTCACCAGCATGAGACCAAGGACGATGCCGATGACGGGGCTACCTCCAAACTGTTTCATGCCCGACCATGCAATAAGCACGGGCAGAAAGGTGAAAGCGGTTTTCATCAGAATGGTCGCGATCGTCAAAACGTTGGGGTCCATCTGAACGCCAAACGAGTTGATGCAGTTAATGAAGCCGCTAAAAAGACCTGTTGCCACCAGGACGGGAATAACGGGAATAAAGATATCGCCCAAAATACGAGAGAGCTTCTTGGGGAGCGACATGCCGGCATACAGGTCGGCCTTAATATCGGTGTTAACACCGCCCTGATTCTCGCCCGCGACAATGTCGTAAACACGGTTAACAAGACCGGTGCCCAAAATCACCTGATACTGTTCACCGGCGAAGAATTGGCCCTTGACGCCCTCGATATCTTCGATTGTTTTCTCATCGACCTTGGTCTTATCATGAAGCGTCAAACGCAGCCTGGTCGAACAATGACCCACGGCCCTGATATTGTCTACGCCTCCAACTGCAGCAACAATGCCGTCGGCAATGGCCTTATCGTCAGTTTTCATGGTCTATCCCCTTTCAAGGAACTCAAAAACAAATAATTCCGGGTCGCATTACGGTCGAACAGCGGAACCATCCGGAAGCCTGCAAAGAAGCCAACTCAAATCCTTATCGACGGGAGGGAACTCTGCTGCGAGATTCTCATCGATATCCACACCAATACCGGGCTGATCGTTCAGATACACATAGCCGTTCTCAACGACTGGCATGCCCGGGAACACACGATACGTGTTCTCCTTAATGCTGCAGCTCCACTCTTGGATACCGAAGTTCGGTGAGGAAATGGAAAGGTGCGTGTTGACCGCATGCCCAATACCGGACATATCGCCAGGACCATGCCAAGCTGTGCGAACACCATTAACGTCAGCGAAAGCAATGATCTTGCGAACGGGCGTGATTCCACCTGCCTGGCTGATGTGGAGGCGAAGATAGTCAACGCTTCGATTCTGAACAAGCTGCATCCACTCATGCGGGTTATTGATGAGCTCGCCCATGGCAAGCGGGCAAGTCGTATGAGCGCGCACCTGATCGAACCATGCAATTTGCTCGGGAGCGAGCACATCCTCAAGGAACAGCAGGTCGAATTGGTCCATTTGCTGCGCGAAGCGGATTGCCTCGGAAGGCGTCAAACGCTCATGGACATCATGGCACAGCTCAATGTCGTCACCAAACTCGCGACGTAAGGCAGTAAAGCCCTCAATAGCCGTGCGCATATACGCTTTGGGATCATAGTATGCACCGGGTAGCGCATCTTTAGGCTTATTCTCAACAGGAACGTTTCCGCCATAGCCACCGATTTGAACGCGGATTCGATTCCAGCCCGCATCGACGCGCTGCTGGACCAAATCGATTGCGCCCTCTATCGTCTGTGCATCGGCATGAATATACGCCGGAACAGCATCGCGGCATTTACCACCAAAAAGGTCATAGAGCGGCATGCCGGCCATCTTGCCCTTAATGTCCCAAAGTGCCATGTCAATGCCGGAAAGTGCATTGTTCCAGATCGGCCCGTTTCGCCAATATCCAGAAACATGTGCAGTCTGCCAGATATCCTGAATTCGCGCAGGATCTTTACCTAGCAAAAAGGGCTTCAGATAGCGGTCAACCGCATAGGCAACCGCCTCATAACGCTGCGTAAACGTAGCGCAGCCAACACCGTAGATGGACGGGTCATTCGTCTCCACCTTCACCACAACAAGGTTAATACCCTCGGGAGCAGTGCAGATGGGACGGACGTCCGTGATCTTCAAGGAATCCATTTCGTCCCTTCCCGATTCACCGAGACTCGCATTCGTTCGCGGTCTCGTTTAACGAGGCCAAGTGTAGGAGGCGAATATCCAAGAAAGACCTGAAAAAGACGATATAGGTACATCGTCCGTGGTTGGGACGAATTCCCACCAGCTGGGAAATTTCCACAGCTCGTTTACCTGCGGAAACCTATCGATGTGCTCGTTTGTATTCGGAATACTTCAAGAACAAGATGCTGACGAGAAGAAAATAGGCGTCAAGCACTTCGTAACTATGTCCGCTACCAATCGGTAGGCTCTCGGTACCAACCAAGATGCTCTCATCAGCAAGATGAGCAATATCGTTATCCAGATAACTCGTCACCGCGATAAAAGGAACGTTTCTGGCTTTGAGATTTCGCGCAAGCGTAGTTGCATTATCGGATTGTCCTTTTAGAGAAAAGACGAAGAGAAGATCGTCTTGAGTCAAAGCGCCCGTAAGAGCTGCGGTCTCATCAACGCCTTCCACGACGTAGAAATATTCGTCACCAGCCAAAAACACGCGACGCATCTCTTGAGCAACCGCACGTTGGAGCGTTCCCGTGCCGTAAAGAAACACCTTTGAGCTCTGCTCAATAAGCCTGAATACAGGCGTGAAATCACGCGAAAGAAAGTCTTTGAGCGATTTTAAGACAATGGCGGTGTAACGATCGAGAACCGCAGCGTCAACTATATCGCGAGCATCAGCTTCTACTTCAGCCTTGAGGGCGTATTTGAACTCAGAGAATCCACGAAACCCTAGGCGCTGAGCAAAACGTAGAACGGCAGATTTTGATGCGTTGCACTTGGCCGCTAGATCGACAAGCGTCGAATTAGCAGCCTCATAGCGATGCATTGAGATATAGCGCCAAATGTCACGATCTATGTCGCCCAAATCGACGTAATGGTCACGAACCAGCTCGTCAATTTTCATCTCTTATCTCCCCTATAAAAGGCACTGCAACGCAAATAATAAAACGATAGCCGATTTATTCGAACTAGAAAAGAAAAAGTGCCGTCCGCAAATGTAGCGGGCGGCACCAATCGGCGAAAGATCGATTGTGAGTGCAGGCTTATCGATAAGATACGGACTGCTGAGAATCCTTCACGACTACATCGTGGGCGCCGCCTTCGACGATGGAGGTGGAGCTGACCAGCGTTAGGCGTGCCTTTTCCTGGAGCTCGGGAATCGAGAGGGCGCCGCAGTTGCACATCGTGGACTTGACCTTGTAGAGCGTGCCGCCCACACCGTCCTTGAGGGAACCGGCGTAGGGAACGTAGGAGTCGACGCCCTCGACGAAGCTGAGCTTCGCGGCGCCGCCCAGGTCGTAGCGCTGCCAGTTGCGGGCACGAGCAGAACCCTCGCCCCAGTACTCCTTCATGTACTGACCGTTCACGTTGACGCGCTCGGTCGGGCTCTCGTCGAAGCGGGCGAAGTAGCGACCCAGCATCATAAAGTCGGCACCCATGGCAAGGGCGAGCGTCATGTGGTAATCATAGACGATACCGCCGTCGGAGCACACGGGCACGTAGACGCCGGTCTCCTCGTAGTACTCGTCACGAGCGCGGCAGACATCGATCAGCGCGGTGGCCTGGCCACGGCCGATACCCTTGGTCTCACGGGTAATGCAGATGGAACCGCCGCCGATACCGACCTTAATGAAGTCGGCACCGCAGTCTGCCAGGAAGCGGAAGCCCTCGGCGTCGACGACGTTACCGGCACCGACCTTGACGTCCTCGCCATAGTTGGCGCGGATCCACTCGATAGTGCGCTTCTGCCACTCGCTGAAGCCCTCGGAGGAGTCGATGCACAGAACGTCGGCACCGGCCTCGATGAGCAGCGGCACGCGCTCGGCATAGTCGCGGGTGTTGATACCGGCGCCGACCATGTAGCGCTTGTCGCCGTCAAGCAGCTCGTTGGGGTTGGTCTTGTGGCTATCGTAGTCCTTGCGGAAGACGATGCCCATCAGGTGATCGTTGTCGTCGACGATGGGCAGGGCGTTGAGCTTGTTGTCCCAGATGACGTCGTTGGCAACCTTGAGGCTGATGTTCTTGTCACCCACGATGAGCTGCTCACGCGGGGTCATGAACTCGGAGACCTTCGTCTGGTGGTCATCGCGGCTGGGGCGATAGTCACGGCTGGTGACGATGCCCAGGAGCTTACCCTTGGGAGTGCCGTCGTCGGTGACCGGCATAGTGGAGTGACCGGTCTTCTCCTTGAGCTCGATGACCTGCTCCATGGTCATGTCAGGGGTCAGCGTGGAATCGGACTGAACGAAACCGGCCTTGTGATCCTTGACGGCCTTGACCATAGCGGCCTCGGACTCGGCGCTCTGGGAACCGTAAATGAAGGACAGGCCGCCCTCGGTAGCGAGCGCGACACCCATGTCGACGCCCGAGACGGACTGCATGATGGCGGAAACCATGGGGATGTTCAGGGTGATTGCCGGCTTCTCACCGCGCTTAAAGCGGGTTAGCGGCGTCTTAAGAGAGACGTTGTTGGGGATGCACTGCGAGGACGAGTAACCAGGGACCAGCAGATACTCCGAAAACGTGTGGGACTCACCGGGAAAGAACGTAGCCATGTTTCTCCTTTTTCCATGCGACCGGTCGGCTGCAGGCCTCGTAGGACCCAGCCCAACCTTGGGCGCCCAATACTGGGGAAGTATCTTAACGCACTTTGACTGCTACAATGCATGATTTAAGAAGAGCACACGAGGGTTTGACGCAGGCTTTGCGTTTGCCCAGCAAACACTTTAGCGGGGAGACGTGGAGCGTATGGAGTACAAGACGACGGCAAAGTTGGTCATTCAAGCGTGCGACAAGGATTTGCCGGGCGTCTTCGGCCACGGCTGTGTCTTGCTGCTGCAGGGTATCGCCCGAGAGCACTCGCTCAACCGTGCCGCCAAGAGCATGGGCATGGCATACTCCAAGGCCTGGCGCATTGTGAACGAGGCGGAAGGGCAGCTGGGCTGCAAGCTCATCGAGCGCGACGGCGCCCGCGGATCCACGCTCACGCCCGCCGGAGAGCGCGCCATAGCGGTCTACGAGGAGCTGCAGGCCGACATCAACCAAGTAATTGCCGCAAAGGCCAACGACCTCATCGCCAGCATAAAAGAATAGCCAATTTAGGACGGGGCCTTATAGCCACACAACCCCTTCTCATAAGTTGCGGTGAAATAGGGACTGTTTATGCGGTCAAAGCCGTAAATCAATCCCTATTTCACCGCAACTTATGAAGTCGAGGATGATTTAGCTAGTTGCGGAGGGCATTATCTAGGATGGAGGCCACGATCAAGGGGTCGTCGGTGCCGGCGAAGAGGCGGACGGTGCTCCCCTGTTTGCCGCGTGGGGCCGAAAGGCGCGTCGTTGCGCCGCCGGCGGACGATGTGCGAAACTCCCCCGGCAAAGCACCGAACAGCTCCCCCGAGCTAAGCTCGATAAGATCAAATTCAACTGCCGGGCCAAAGCCGTGCTCGAGGATTCCCGTTGCAGCCGCATGATCGGGATGCGAGCTCAGCCCGGGATAGCGCACGTTGCGCACCATCTCGTTGGCGGCCAGATACTCGGCCAGCGCACGGGCGCGGTCGAAGTGTGCCTGCATGCGGGTATCGAGCGAGTCCAGCCCGCGCTCCAGCACACCAGCCTCGTCAGTAGGCAAATCAAGCTTGCCCAAGCCACAGCCCTCAAACAGGACATGCACGCACTCAGCCGCGGCATCCACACGATGGCGCTTGAGCTGCGAGCGCGCGACCGATACGGCAACCAACTTGCGTGAAGCGTTACCGGCGCACACACGGTCGAGCGCTTCGAGCGACAGCACGGCACCCAAGCGCAACGGATCGCAGCCAAAAGCCGACGCCACGGTGTTGTCCACAACCAGCAGCGCATGGGCCTCGCGAGCCGCTCGACCCAGCGTACGCAGATCGGGCACGCGCAGTCCAAACCCGCCGATGGAGTTGACGAACCACCACAGGTGCGGCCCCTCGGCATCAAACGAAGCATCAAAGACCTCGGACGCGGCGGTAAACGCATCGGCGGACGGCGAGCCCGCCAGCGCAACATCGCGGCCATCAAAGCCGTGCGCAAATGCTTCGGTAAAGTCATCCGCAAAGGCCACCAGGCGGTCACCGGGACGCACAATCCCCAGCTGCGACAGCGCTGCCGGCACATGCGGGGCCGCAACAAGACGCGCCTCACGCGCGCCGGCCCTCAAAGCCCAGGCCTCTTCTAGCTGCTGTACGCCCATACGGCACCGTCCCTTCAAAACAAAAACCCACGATGCGGGTGTTCCCCGCATCGTGGGCAACGGCTGCAGTATAGCGCCGATATGCGACGAATCGCTTAGATGTTGAGCGTGTGATAGTTCACGCTCGTGCCCGGAGCATCAACGGTCACGCCATAGGCCTCGGGATAGATGCGCGTCGAAAACACGAGCGAGCCATCATTCACAAACACCTCGACCGACGAGACATCGCCGACAATGCGCACGTTACGAACCTCGTCGACGGGCTCCCAACGCACGGTACGACCGCAGCCGGCAGAAGCGCGACCCTCATCGGTAAATCGCATCTCAAAGCGCGAGGGCAGTTCGCCCTCGGCGGGCACAAACTCCAGCTTCAGCTCGTCATCAACGGTCGCGGTAAACGCGCCATCGACACCGTCAACAACAACGTCAAAGCAGGTATCGCCGGCAACCTCCAACGAGCCCTCCCCCACACGCACCGAGGCATAATGGCGCTCGATCTCGCGCGCCGGCTGCTGCAGTACCACGCCGCCGTCACCGGCTGTAAGCTCACGCGGCACCGTCATGCAGTGCTGCCAACCCGCCACCAACGTCGGTGCGTTGCCATAGGTCGGCTCATCGGGCATGCCCATCCAGCCGATCAGAATGTGGCGACCATCCTCGGACGTAAACTCCTGCGGCGCGTAGAAATCAAAGCCGGCATCCCACAGGCGGAACTCGCCCAGCTCATAAGCGTCATTGCCACCCGTAATGTCGCCCGTTACAGGCATGTAGCCCGCTGCATACACATTGCCGCGGTCCCAACGACCGCCCTCAAGACCCTGGGGAGAGAAGGACAGCCACTTCGCCGGTACACCGCCATCCGGCTCAAGCTCAAGGTATCCCGGGCACTCCCACATAAAGCCAAAGCGCTCGGGCGTAGACACACGACTCTCGAGCTCCCAACTCAGCATATCGGCCGAGCCATACACCAGGATCTCGCCCACATCGCGCCCGGCACCCTCGCCGTGCATGGCGCAAAATCGACTATCGACATGCGGCCCATCCACGCGACGACGCGCGCCCAGCACCATGTGGTAACGCCCGTCATCATCGCGCCACACCTTGGGGTCACGCACGTGGCAGGTCAAATCCTCGGGATAATCATCGGACGCCAGCACCACGCGCTTTTGGCTGAACTCCCGACCGGCAAGGCCATCAACGCTCTCGACATAAACAGTATCGGCGCGACGGCCGGAGTTGACATAGTCAAAGACGCCGTCCGCGTCGGGGAGCTTAACGTTGCCGGTATAGAGCACGCGAATGCGACCGTCCTCGACCAAAGCCGAGCCCGAGTACACGCCATGACAGTCGAACGGCTCATCGGGAAGCAGCGGAACGCCTACATAGTCCCACCTCATAAGGTCGCGGCTCGTTGCATGGCCCCAGACCTTAACGCCACCCTCGACATCAAACGGCGCATATTGAAAATAAGCGTGGAAAACGCCGCCCGCTTGGCAAAGACCGTTGGGGTCGTTGAGCCAACCCGCCGGCGGCATAATATGGAAGTGCTGGCCATACGCGCCATGACCGCGCTCAGAGGCGGCAGCGTCAACAGCAGCAACCAGCTTTGCAAGGTCGCGACCAAGTGCATTAGACATATCAAAGTCCTAACGGATCGAAAGTTACAAGGCGCCAGAGATCGGCACCAGATACGGGAAACGCCCGCGAGCATACAGCCCGCGGGCACCCCTCAATCAAAAGCTCTTAGGCCTGCTCGGAAGCCTTAGGCTCGTCCTTGTACAGGACAAACGAGATGGCAAAGGAAACCAGTGCGGCGACCGCAAACATGATCGCGTACTGCACGGGCTGTGCCAGGCACAGCAGGATACCGAAGATACCGGTAACGCCCGTGCCGGAGGCAGCCAGCGAGGTGAGCGCGCAGACCAAGGCACCGCAGCCACCGCCGATGCAGCCGGCGATGAAGGGCTTAAAGAAGCGCAGGTTCACACCAAAGATGGCAGGCTCGGTAATGCCCATGAAGGCGGACAGAGCCGAAGGAAGCGCCAGGCCCTTAATCTTGGCATGGCGGGTCTTAAAGGCAACGGCAAGCGCGGCGCCACCTTGGGCGATATTGGCAGCGCTGGCGATGGGCAGCCAGTAGGTCACGCCATACTGGGCGAGCTGGCCCAGGTCGATGGCGGTGTACATCTGGTGGATACCGGTAACGACCGTGGGAGCATAGAACAGGCCGACGATAAAGGAACCGATGCCGAAGGGCAGGGTCAGCAGGGCCTGGATCAGACCGAGGATGGCGTTCTCGGCCCAGACAAAGATGGGGCCGACGGCAACGAGCGTCACGAGCACGGTCACGAACACCGAGACGAGCGGGGTCACAAAGAGGTCGAACATCTCGGGAACGATCTTGTGCAGGCGCTTCTCGAGGAAGGCCAGAATGGCGCAGGCGATAACGATGGGGATAACGTGGCCCTGATAGCCGACCCACTCAAAGCTGTACACGCCGGGAATGACGGTGACCATGGTCTGAACGCCCTCGGAGGCAACCGTGTAGGCGCTCTGCAGCGAGGAGTTGATAAACGCACCGCCGACGACGGCACCCAGGTACGGATTGGCGCCAAAGGCCTTAGCCGCGGAGTAGCCGATCAGGATCTGCAGAATGCCAAAGGACGTGCCCGAGACCAGGTCGGCGATCTTGTAGATAAAGTTATTAGTGTCAAGCGCGATAAAGCCGTTGGAGGCCATAAAGTTGAGGGCGCTCATAATGCCAAGCAGCAGGCCCGAAGCCACGATGGCGGGGATGATGGGGACAAAGACATCGCCGAGCACCTTAATGGCACGCATAAAGATGTTCTGCTGCTGCGCCGCGGCCTCCTTAACCTCGGCCTTGGTGGCAGCCTCGACGCCGCTGAGCGCGATGAACTCCTCGTAGACCATGTTGACGGTGCCGGTGCCAAAAATAATCTGGAGCTGGCCCTGGGCCTCAAAGACGCCCTTAGCGCCGTCGACGTTCTCGATGGCCTCCTTGTTGACCTTGGAATTATCGGCAATCACCAAGCGCAGACGCGTGGCGCAATGCGCGGCAGAGACGACGTTGTCGGCGCCACCGATATTGTCGAGCACCTCTTGGGCTGATTTGCGGTAGTCCATGACTTCCCTTTCCTCCAACGGGCACATCTGCACCCGGCCATCTTTGACACTTACACTGTAATCGTTTTCAGTTTCATATATCTGTAATCGTTTTCATACCAGGATGAACGGTAGGAATTAGCCGGCGAATGGTAGTTTTACGGCAAAAACAGACGGGTCAGGGACAGGCAGACGTGCCCAAAGCCTAGACATTCATAAGCTGATGGCCGAGCTTGAGCGTCTTGAGACCGCTCTTCCCCTCAACGCCATCGAGCGTGTTGAGCAACATATTGGTCGCCTCGACGCCACTGGTCAGGTAGCCATAATGCACGGTGGGAATGCCGCCCGTCAGCGCGCGCAAAAACGCGTTGTCGCCGAAGCCGCTCACGCGACGCACGCCCTCGCCCATGCCACGCACCTCGTCAAGAGCGCGCAGGGCGCCGGCAGCCATAGTGTCGGTCGCGCACGCGATAAACGAAACATCGGGGTCATCGGCAAGCAGCTCGCGCGCAGCGCGATAGCCCGAGTCGAGCGTAAACGAGCCCAGGCGAATCAAGGCGGCATCGAGCGGGTTACCCGCGGCGCGCAAGCCGGCCTCAAAACCGCGACGGCGGTCATAACCAGCCGCGCGGTCCTCTTCGGTAACTCCGATGTAGGCGATCTTGCCATCCACCCGACTCGCAAGCGCACGGCCGAGCTCAAAGGCAGCCTCGTAATCGTCGTGATAGACGCACGCCGCGCCCTCGACATGTTGGCCGATCAACACAATGGGCACACGGCACGACTCAATCGCGCGACGGTGCTCGTCGGTGATCATAGTTGCCACCAGAACAATGCCGTCAACCGGGTGGTTTTGGAATAAATCGAGGTATTCGAGCTCACGATCGGCCGCGTTGTCGGTGTTGGCAAGCAGCATCTGGTAGCCACGGCGACCGAGCACCTGACCAATGCCGGCGGTAATGCGGCTCACGGATTCCGAGTTGATCTTAGGTACGATGACGCCGATGAGCTTGGTGGAACCGGTGCGCAGCGCGCGAGCCTGGCTGGATCGCACGTATCCGGTCAGCTCGATTGCCTGCTTAATGCGCTCGGCCTTGTCCGCCGAGATATATCCACCGTTGAGGTAGCGCGAGACGGCGGCGCTCGAAACGCCCGCCAGCTCGGCCACATCTTTCATCTTTACCACGAGCACCCCTGTCGTTGAAATCGCTTTCACCATGATACCCAACCCTCGCCCAAAAAATATTCGACTGGAAAGGTCTCAGCGGATCATTTCAACCACTCAGGTCGAGCAAGCGCCAGCGAGCGGGCAGCTGCCGTGGCGAGGTGCCGCGAAAGAGGAGCGAAGCGTACTTTATGTACGCGAGCGACGGTTTGAGCGGCAGATCGCCCGGCAGATGCCCGCGCAGCGTCGAGCGGTCCGGCGTTTGTTAAAACGCCGGAACATAGTTAGCCGTGATATTCGCCGTTGTACTGGATGAGCGTCAGGTCCTCCACGCCGTCGAGCGCGCGGATGGCGTCGGCATAGGGCATATCCGCACCGTCAGAGAACACCTCGACGGCCATCTCGACCTTGTCGCCGCGCATGGTCTTGGACTTGACGGTGAACTTGGTACGCCCAAACGCGCGCACGATATCGTCGCCGGTGGTCTGGCCCGTGTAGTGGATGACCATCATGTACACGCGCGACTTGTCCTGGTGGCTCGCAAAGCCGGCGATCATCACCACGATCACCACCGCCGTGAGCCCCACGAGCGCGTACATGCCGGCGCCGGCCGTAATGCCCGTGGTAATGGCCCAAAACAGATACAGCAGGTCGAGCGGGTCCTTGACCGCCGTACGATAGCGGACAATAGACAGAGCACCGACCATACCGAGCGAGATGACCACGTTCGTCGAGATCGCGAGCGTGACCATGCAGGTGAGCACGCACATGCCCACGAGCGTCACGGCAAAGCTGCGCGAATACACCACGCCGGTAAAAAAGCGCTTGTACACGTAATAGATCAGGATGCCCATGGCGAGCGCCACGAGCAGCGAAAGGCCGATCTTGGCAGGGTCGACCTGGCCAAACGCCTCCAAGACGGAGTTCTTAAAAAAGTCCCTGGTGCTCATGGTCTAAATTTCCCCTCGGTTCCCAAAATCCGATTCCCAGTAGTTAAATCCGCGCAGGTAGGCGGTCTTGTCATAACACAGGCAGTACTTGGAGACCGCCGTAAGCTCGGCCGCGCCCGGCGGCACCATATCGCGCACCAGCTGCGGACAAAACTCGGTAAACTTGACCTCCATCACCAGCTTGCCGGGTTCCAAGACCGGCAACGCGGGCAGTGTCGCGTCAAAGATATCGAAGCTTCCCACCGCGGCACGCACGTTCATGTCAAACGTAATGCGCACGGTGCCCTCGTCCATCACCCACGGCTCGCGCTCGTAGTCCACGATGGTCCGCGGGCGCATCATGTTGCAGATGCACTCGATGTAGAACTCGCGGCAGAGCGGATAGGGGCTCCTCAGCAAAAAGTCGTAGTCGCCGGTCAGAATCTGCTCAAACTCGCCGCGCGTGAGCGGCGCGTCCTCCTTGTAGATCCAGCTACCGTACTTCTTTTTGCGCTCGAGCTTAATCACATTGTCGCTGCCGTTATAGATGCGCACGCGATACTTTTTACGCATGAGAATGCCGGCGTCTTTTTCCTCGTAGGCCGAGTTGCAGTAGTCGTCAAAGTACAGGCTGCGAATGGTGTAACCGCCTGCCCGCGCATGCTTGTCCAGCTTAAACACCGGCGCCATGCGACAGGCAAGCGCGGCGTGCTCGCCCTCGTTAATGAGATATTTGAGCTCGTGGCGGTAACGCTCCTGCGTGACACGCACAGGCGGGGCCGCCAAGCGCTCAAGCAGCGCGCTAGCCCTCCTCATACGTGTCCTCCACGACCTTACCGCCGTCTTGCACGTAAAAACACTTCATGCCGTAGTGCTTGCCGTCGTCGGTTGCATAGTAGTCAAACGCATCTTGCTTATAGCCGTCGGAGTTGGTGGCACGCACGCGCACAAAATACTGGCCGGTATCGGGCGCATCGCAGGTAACCTCAGGCAGCAGCACGTCGTCGGCCTTAAAAAGCACGTCCTTGATGGCATAGTCGCGCGCAAGCTCTACGGTGTAGCGAATGTCGCGCGCCTCAAAGTCGTAGGACGCATCCCAGTTAATGCGCAGCTTACCGTTATCGATCTGCGGCACGCCAATGTAGAACGGCATGGGCTTTTTATAGCTCTCGCGAAAGCTCTTATAGTTCTCCTCGATCTCGGAGGGAATCGCCGCGGTGATCTGCTCGTATTGGTCCTTGGTGACAGGCAGATGGTCGATATCGGGCGAAGCAAAGACCAGGGATTCAGTCACCTCGCGGTAGTGCTTGATCATCTTGGTCAGGCGAGTCTCGGTCAAATACGAGCGCAAGTCCTTGACGGCACGGTCGAGTTCGCTGCGGAACGACTTGCTGCGCAACGCGCGGTTAAACAGCACGTTGCCCCAGTAGTTGCTTGCGCCGCGCTCCCAGCTCGCGTAGTCCGAAAACCCGGTAAGAGAAAGCTCCAACTTACGCAGCATGCCGTCGTTATCCCAATCCAGGATATACCAGACCTTGGAGTTAAGCGGGCTGTACAGATAGCAGTTACGGTTCTGCGTATCGCAGTTGCCCGTCAGGATCTGAAACGCCAACCAATAGACCAGGTTCTCGGTATCAAAGTAGATGTCGAGCACGTCATCGATCTTTTGCGATTCGTCGTTGAGCGCATCGAGCATCTCGATGAGCTTGGTGTGGTCCGTATCGCCCTTAATCTCGAGCATGCCATCAAAGTTTGCCTGGTTATAGTCGGGATCATCGGCAAGCTTAATGGTGTCCTCGTAGCGATGGAAATCAAAGCTGTTCACCTTGTACAGGTGCCCGCTCTTATCCAAGCCGTGCGCCTTAAGCGCCGTCTTGTTGAGCTGCTCCACCTGCGTAAACAGGCCGTAGTCCTCAAAGGTGTCGTTGGACTTTTCGGTCTGGTCGCACACCCACAGATGCACAAACTGCGTGCGCAGGCCCATCATCTGGGGAATCCCGCGGATAAGATCGTAGGCCATCTTGTTGCGATAACGCATACCCTCGCCCATGTGCTTGTTGAGCGCAATCGCGCGCTGCTGGCGCCAGGTACCTTTTCCTTTTTTGAGCTCCACCTTGTAATTCTTTTGCGTGTAGGAGCTCGACGTCTGGCCGCGCACCTGCACGGTGGCATTGGGCGCTTCCTCGCCATAGCCAACCTCGCCGGCAACTGGGCCCTCTTCGTCGCCCGGCTGCAGCAGGCCCATAACCTGATAGCGCGTCACACCCATGTCGGCATAGTCATACACCGAGTACGTGCTGATCTCGGCCCAGCTGTGGTCCGTGTTCTCGGAGCTGTTGCCGCGCGAGACCGTTAGGTACATGGTCACAATGCCCGAGTCGTCGTAAACCTCGTACAGCTCGTCCTTATCGCGCAGGTGCTTGGACTGGTCGGAGGCCTCGGCCTTTGTAATCTTGTCCTGCTTTTTGACCTTTTTGGTCGAGGAGTCTTCCTGCACCGAGCAGCCCGAAAGCAACAGCGCACCGGCAGCCGCCTCAAACAGGCGACGACGAGACATCATCCTATCGGTCATCAGAACCTCCCCAATGCTTGCGATACACGTGAACTACTGCGCGCTCAAACGCGCCATGTGGCTCACCCTTATGGCGACCTTCCTCATAGCGCTGCTCGGCACGGTCGAGCAAGCGGCCCAGCTGTGTAAAGCGACCCGTTTTGACGGTCGCCACAATAGGCTGCTGGCTCAGGATACGATACGGTAAGTTGGCGGTATAGGTATCGAGCCGCAGCAGCGCCACGATAAAAAACACCGCTGCACCCAACAAAAAGCCAAAGCCGTAAAACTGCTGCGGCAAAAGCAACGACACGGCGGTCGCCAGCCCGGCCACACCGGCAAACAGGCCCGAGGCCAGCACGGCCCCCTTGTAGTCGGTAAAGTACAGCAAGATCAGCAGGATCGTGTTGCCCACTGCATACAGGCCGTAGCCCACGCACAGCGTGCGAAAATACCCGTGCATCAGGTTGTTAAAGCCCAACGGTAGGGCCGACAGCACCGTGGTCTCGAGCGAAATGACCGCCGCCGTCACAAACAGTTGCTTGAGCGCACAAAACCGCAGTTCTCGGTTGAGCGTGGCAAGCATTTCCTCCTCGGCCACCACAATGTCGCCCACCACACCACCGTCGTTGAACAGGCTGTAGTAGTCGCGGTAGCGCGGATAGAAATTGACCTCGACCGAGACCACAAAGTTGACGGACGTGACCAGGATCGTCAAAAACGCGATAAGCGCCGGCACATCGTGGTAGGGCGCACCATAAAACAAGCCCTTGACCTGCACGCCAATGGGACCGGCCCAAATTATCACCAAGTGCGCAAAGAGGCCCAGGTTGGTAAACAAGCCCGTGAGCGCCAACGGCATAAACTGATCAAGCCACCGTAAATACAGCCAGGGGCTGCGTTCGCTCTGCGGAAAAAACCGGTACAGCAGTACCACGTCCCAGGCGAGCATGACGCCATAGCCCAGAGCAATTGACGCCAAAAGGCCCTCGACCGGCGGCAGTCCCAGCGCCAGCGCGGCCAGGGCGCACAGGCACGCCACGCCAATGGCAGCCGCAAAGCTGCAAAGGATACCGCGGTAATCCTTGATGGCCGTGAGGTAACTCATGCCGTTCCAGTTGACGATCATAATATTGAACAGCCACAGGCACAGCAGCCCCTGCAGCAGCGTGGCGCCCGAGAACAGCAAAAAGACGCCGTAGAGCACCGTGCCCGCAACGAGCATGATGGCGTTGGAGCCCCAAAACGAAGGCAGGATCTCATCCTCGCGCTCGGCAAAAAGCATATCGGCCAAAAAGCGCGTGACCGGCATAGAGAAAAAACTCGTGAGCGTGAGCGACGCCAGCAGCGTATAGGTCACCATGCACACCAGCAGATCTTGGTTGGCACGGCCCACACCCCACAGACCGCACAGCACCAAGATACCCACCTGGAGCAGCACGCCCAGCAGCATGGGGCCCGTGCACACAATGCCAGCGTAGCCATAGGCGCGCATCGTGGCAAACAGACCCTTGCGCCTAAACAGGCGCTTGAGCTCAAAACCGATTCCGGCCACCGGCTACTCCCCCTCTCTGGGCAGGTCAAACGCTTGCGCCGTCTCGTCGTACAGCGCGCGATAGTTGGCGAGCATCTGCTCGTGCAAGAAGTACGTGGCAACGCGACGCTGGCCGCGCTCCCCCATCTCAATGCGACGAGCGCGGCTTGTGCACATGCGTTCCATGGCATCGGCCAAGCCCTTGCGATACATAGGCGGCGTCACAAAACCCGCCACGCCAAAGTCGTCGCCCGGGGCGCCTTCGAGAAGCTCGCGACAGCAGCCCACCTCGGTCGTCACGCAGGGACGGCGCGCTGCAAGCGACTCCAGCACGCTGAGCGGCTGGCCCTCGGAGATGCTCGTCAAAATGGTAAAGTCGAGCTTTTCCATGTACTCGACCACGTTGACGCGGCCGGTAAAGATCAGGTCGCGCACGCCCAGGGTTTCGACCAGCGCGTGGCACTCGGCGCCGTACTCCTCGTCGTCCACGCCGCCCATGATGTGCAGGCGCACCTTGGGCAGGCGCTCGTGCAGCTCAAAGAAGGCATAGATCATGGTCTTGACATCCTTGATGGGCGCAAGGCGCACCACCGCGCCAATATCCACCCAGCCGTCATCGGTCTTTAAGGGAATATCCTTAAAGCGATCGAACTGGATGCCGTTGGGGATGACCAGGCATTTGTCCGCATCGCAGCCCATATCAATCTGCGTCTTGCGGGCGTTATGGAACAAACTCGTCACGCGGAAGGCGCGGCGGTAGATCTCCTCCGAAAGCAGGTAGAAAAAGCGGATCCAGCGGTCCTTAAACGACGGCACCACCCAATCGGCGCGAATGATCTCTTCCTCGCGCTCGCGGGTATAGATGCCATGCTCGGTCAGCAGCACCGGCGCATGGTGAACGCTTGAGCCCAGGCAGGCGAGCAGGCCACCGTAGCCGGTTGAGATGGCATGGTACATATCGGCCACCGGCACCTCGCTGCCCAACAGGTAGAGCACGGGCAGCAACATGGAGCGCATGGTGTGGAATGCATCGGCAAAGGGCGTGTAGGGATACTCGGCCAGGCACACGTCACGAAAGATATCCATAAACGTGCGGCTCTGCAAAAACGAGAGCGGATGCACGCGACGGCGGTGGAAGATATCGAATAACACGTCCCAGTCCGGATTGGAGAGCGAAACCAGACGGCGTAGCGCCTCGCGCTCACGGTCGTTAAAACTGGCTTCATGTTGCTCGCCCGAAAGCCGCAGGGCATCGTCCAGGAACACCTCGTGCACCTCGACCACGTTGCCGGGCAGCTCGTAGACAAACTTGCCACGGTCGGCAGCATGCGCGCCGATCACCCACAGCACAAACTCGTGCTCGGGCATGGCCGTAATGTAGCCATGCATCCAGGTAGATACGCCGCCGTGCACATAGGGGTAGCAACCCTCGAGTACCAAGCAGATTCTCATTTATCGCCACCCTCCTTGCGCTCGATCGTCACGGTCTTATCATTTGCCTTGAGCAGATACAGATTGCCCGTAAGGTGCGTCAGTTCGCCACCCGTCACCGCACCCGGCTCGCCATTATTGGCGCGGAACATGAGCCAAGCCTCGTCGTGAAAGTTGTCCAGGTTGAGCGTCCAGGCATCTGCACTTGTATCCACGCTTACCGTAACCGACGAAAAGCGCTGGATGGCGCCGGAGCACTCCGACGCCGTCTGGTACCGCAGGTCGGGCGCGGATTTGGTAAGCCACTCCAGGTAGTCGACCAGGCCGCCCTTGTAGACCTCCCAGCCCTCCTTGGCACCGCGATCGGGGTCCAAAAGGTCGTCCGGGTGCATAAAGTGCGTGCTCACGTAGTGCATGTTGAGCTCGGACACGGCTGCCAGGCGCATATAAGAATCGTCGACCATGCCGCCCGAGACAATACGTGGCTGCTCCACAATGCCATCGCTCGCCACGCCAAACTCCTGCACGTACGGCAGGTCGGTGCCATCCTCAAAACACGTGCTGGCAATGGTCTTAATGCGCG
Organism: uncultured Collinsella sp.; assembly: GCA_900545165.1. Lineage (GTDB taxonomy): Bacteria > Actinomycetota > Coriobacteriia > Coriobacteriales > Coriobacteriaceae > Collinsella. The sequence continues at coordinate 14,208 of UQYA01000009.1, read as the reverse complement.
GAACATCGGTACCGATAAGCTTGCGCGCGCGGGCCGAAAGGATATTCGACGGCGGCACGTAAACCGAGCCATGAGCATTGGGCAGGACCTCGTCCTGAAACGCGATAAGTTCGTTGAGCGAAGCGACGAGCGTCTCTTTGTTCTTCCAGGTCTTGTAGACGTGCAACGTACCATAGTCGGTGTCCCAGAGCGCGAGCGGCTGATGGTTGTAGCCGTGAAAGCCCAGCTCGCCGCCCATCTGCAGCAGCATGCCGCCAAAATAGCGGAACTGCGTGGTATCGGGTTGGCGCGCGGGCTCGGTCTGGTTGACCGCGTCCTCGTAGTTTTCGATCATCACGCCGGTATAGCGAATGCCATATTTTTGCGCGAGCTTTTGCAGATCGGGCCACCAGACCTTGGTGTAAAAATCGGCAATGGAAAGGCCGTAGTCACGCTTGATATAAGTACCGTCGCCCGAGGGCACGGGGCTAGGAAAGTCGTCCAAATAGAACACGGCGCTGTTGATGACCGGATAGGCCGTGGCATCACCCAACAGGCTGATCGCCGCGGCGTAAAAACCGCGCATGACCTTGTCGTAGATGCCAATGTTGCACACCACGGTGTGACCACTGCCGCAATCGTTAGACCAAATGAGCGGCGTGCCCGCATCGCCGGTCTTAGCCCACACGTGCGCCGTCTCGCGCAATGAAACCGAGAGCGAAGAATAGAAGGGATCCGAGAGCTCGTAGCGCTCTCCCCCGCCCAGCATAAAGTCCTCACTCGGCACAATGCTTTCGGCTTTTACATAGTCATATCCGGCCGATTCAATGCCAAGCTTGGAGGCAATCACTTGCAGATAGCTCGAGTTATCCGGCGGCATAGCGAGCATAAGCGAACCGCCGGCACTCACCCAACTCATAATGTCGCTCAGGTGCGTACCGAGCCCATCGAGCGACGGCATGAGCAAAATCACGCGATCGAAGGAGGCCAGCGAGGGAATGGCATCCGCACCATCCAGGGCAAGGTCCACGTCGCGGTGCGCGATCTTCATGTCGAGCAGGATCTGGTCGAACTGTTCCTTTACGTCCTCGACGCCAGCTTGATCGGAATCGGTAATGACCAGGCACGTGGGCTTTTGGCCAAAGATTGCCGAGGAGGCCGGCACCGCATCGTTGGCGGCAAGCATCCCCAGCTTATGCTGGCCCGCACTGTACTGCACGCCGGCACGCTCCACCAGCAGCACGGCGGCCATGACGATAAAAACAGCCCACACCACGAGGAGTCCCATCCAACGAAAGCGGCCTGCTCGGTCGCGGATATGTTGCACCACGCTCATCTGGCCTCCTCCCCGTCGCGCCAAAACGCCAACTTTTCGCGGTTGTCGGCGCTTAAATACACATGTTGCTTGTCAATCGCATCGATCACACGGTGGACTTCGTCACCGTCGCGGCGCATCACGGCCAGGCGCAGGCAAAGCATCCAAACCTCCTGCTCGTCGGGCACGTCGAGCACCAGCTGGTCGGTCACGGCCTGCGCCTCGTCGATCTGTCCGACATCGGCCAGAGCCGTCGCGTATCGAATGCGCAGCTCAAGGGTATCCTCGCGCTCGCAGCGACGCGCAAGCAGGCGCGCGTACTGTTGGCGCTGAATCTGAGCCACGCGCCCCTCGGCCAAGCCCGAGCCCAAGTATTCACCAAGAAAATCGCAGTATTCGTTGAGGTTTTGCGCGCTCGGGTCCGTCTTAAAGGCACGCTCCAGCTGCTGCAGTTTAAGGTCGGACTCCTTGGAGATCTGCGCCACCGCCGTCGCGGCATAGTGCGCCACCTCAACGTCGTCGTTAAGCTTAGCCGCCTGCAGCTGCGCCAGGTAAGCGTCGGGCTCCTCGGTGAGCATGGAGAGCATTAGGCGGCGCCGGTATGCCGGGTCATTGACGATGAGCGCCTCCTCGAGCGGCACTACGCCCGCATCGTCCTCAGCACTCGGTACCGACATGCTACGATGCAGGTCGTCGTTGAAGCGCAGCGACTCCAGCGCAGACTCTTTCAGCCCCTCGCCAAACATCGCGCTGCAGACCGATAGCAGAACCACCAGCAACGGACCCCACAGCGGCACCAGCACTATCACAGCCAGCATGTGCCCGCGCACCGGCAGCAGGCCCAGCTTCATGAGCGTCCACAGCATCAGGCAAACCAACGCATGAATCAGCAGCAAGACGGCAGCAACGACAAGCGAGATCAAGCGGCACCCCCCTCACCGTCACCGGTGTAAGAGATGTGCTGCAACAACGCCACGATGTCCTCGCCGTCGACGGGTTCCACCGCAATATGCTTTGCGCTCAGGCGCTCGCGGATAATGGGCAGATCGCACGCCTTTGCCTGACGCATAAGCAGGTAGAGTACGTCGCCGTCGACCAAGCCCGCCGCGTCGCTCTCGCGGATTGCCGACCCAATTGCGCCCACCAGCTCGCCGACAGGCTCCATGCCCGGTACCACGCGCAGGAGCAAAAAACTCCCCATCTTGCTATCTGCCAGCGCCTGCTCTGCCGCGAGCTCTTGGCCAAAGGCAGCCTGCTTGAGCACACAAGTGCCGTCAACGCAGCGTTTATCCTGCGCCACCGCCTCATAGTCAAAGGCACGGCCCAGCGCGCTTTCGACCAGGCCGCACAAGATGCGGAACAGGTTTTGATAATAGAGGGTCATTTGGTTTTCGGCCGCGCTACGCACAAAGATCAACACGGCGGGTGCCCCGTCGCGCTCGATCGCGTATCCAAACATGGGAAGCCCCGGCGTCAGCTCGCGGTTCACCCACAGGTTCGAACGACCCCCGTCGCCCAAAAGAGGTGCAAGCTGCTCAAGCGTGAGCGAGCGTACGGCATCTTCGGCAATCGCGGGACTTGCTGCCACCAGGCGTGCAAATGCCCCGCCCGAAACATGGTAGATCGCCACCGAATCGTTCTCGAGGATCTCGCCCAGAAGCTCGCAGCACTTGCGATAGATGTCGCGCGGGTTGAGCACATCGAGCTCCTGCGTCACGGCAAAGATCTTGCCAAAGCTGTCGTGGCGACCCACGATCTGGCGCCTGTACGCGCGCTTGTCCTCGATCGCGTCGTGGTAGAGCTGCGTAAGGAACGTATTGCGGTTGCGCACGAGATCGTTTTGGTCGCGCTCCGCCCTAATGGCTTCGCTGTTGCGCAGCTGCACATAGCCGCACACGGCACCCACCACAAAGTACGCAATAAACGGTAGCCAGTTGGACGGCTCGTAGAACAGACCCTGGAAGGTATAGCCGTACTGAGTAAAGTAGCTGGCTGCCAAACCCACCGACGCCAGCAGCGCCGCAACCAGGCCAAAGTCCAAGCCATACAGCGTGCCGATCAGCACCACGTAGAGCAGGCGATAATCGAGCACGTTGAGCTGGACCGATTGTGAGAACAGATGCTCCAGTACCTCGAACAGAACCCAGGCAACGCCCGTCTCTAGGCATTTAATAGGCAGCGTGCGCATTTGGATGCGGTCGATGGCGGCACGCAGCGGGTTGATCTTTTTGATGCGTCCAACGCCCCAGCGAGCTTGAATGGTCGAGAGATCGCGCAGCAAGTCGTAGCGCTGAAACCAGCCATAGCGCACGCGAGCGACGTCGCTGGCGGGCAGGGCGTAGCCAGCAGAATCGCCATAGGCAACGGCAAGGCCGGGGAACAGCGCCCTGAGGGCGTCGCCCACCTCACCCGCCGTGTGATGGAAGGTATCGGCTACGTCGAGCGTCTCAAAGTTACCATCCCAGCTATCGAAGATACGGCGTACCAGCACCGCAAGTTCCTCGGCACACAGCAGGGGAAACGCCGCATACTGCGCGCCCTGCAGAGCGACCGATCCGGTTGAGCACGCGTCGAACAACGGCACCAAAAACGGATCTTCCAGCGCGGCGGAGGCAGTGTACAGGAAGGGCACGCGCAGGATCTTGGTCTGAACGCCCTCGCGAGCAGCGTAGTAGCGGCACAGGTCGTTGGCTGCGCGGGCGATAATGCCCTTGCCCGTTCGCCCCGCGGCGTCGGTGGCACCCTCGGCACCCGCGGGCCCCGCTACATACAGCAGTTGGACCCGGCGACCCGCGCACGCACGAAAGACCGAGCGCAACAGCTCGATATCGCCCACGGTATCGGTATGCGGGGTAAGGTAATTGGAAAGGTAGACCATGCGGTCGAACTCGTAGGCCTGATCCAGGTGTTGCAGAAGCTCTTTCCACGAGGAATGGGGCGACGACTCGTCGCGGTACGCGTCCTGCGCGGCTACGACCTGCACATGGTCCCCGGGGAACGCCTTGGCACAAAAGTCATCGTCAACATATGCGGTGTTGCCAACAACCAGCACCTCCATGGCGCACCCCTCCCCTTAATTCCACATTTGTCATAGTCAAACATGCGTATTGTACGCTGTCAACGCGAGCCAAGGCGCCTTTAAGGCTGTTTTAAGAACTTTTTTAGGGGATGTGGGGACATCGAGAGTGCTAAATGAGCACCCAATCCAGAAGTGCGGTGAAAAACCGAGATCTGTCAAACAGGCCCCTGTTTTGAGCATCCGCGACCTGCAGTTTTGTTGGCAAAAATCGGTGTGCGCTCGGCGAGTTTCGATTTTCCCCGCACTTCTCCTACGCACCGGACTCGCAATAGCGCAGTACAATCCGCCAATCGCACTAACCGGAAAGCCAATCCAGCGACTCGCCTAGCCAACCAGATACGGCCCGATTACATCGAAAATTTCGCCCACCTTAGTTGCAGGGTTTTGCGCAGATGGCTTAATGTTACCCAGTTCCCTATGGTACGCGACGAGGCGCCCAGCACGCTGCAACGCTTCGCCTCGCCTATCATCCACTGCCCCAAACATCCCGTCAAGGTTCTTGCGGTACTCGATGCCCAGGTTCTTCGACATCTCCTGCGCGAGGGCATGCTGGCAGTCGGACGCGGACATATGCGCGGTCGTGTAGCGAAAGTGCAGAAGCGGCCACAGCTCGAAACAGGGGTTGGACCACAACGCGTGGAAGGTCCTCGAACCATCAGAGAGCTCGTTGCACTTACGCTCCATCGCGTCGAAGTCGGACGCAGGGAAGTCATCCTTGTCATACACGAGCCACACGTGGTCGAACGTCTCGGGCGCATAGAGGCAGTGTTCGACGGCGAAGTCGAGCAGGTCGAGCGTATGTTTGCCCGTTCCCTTAACGATAACGGCAACCTTGCGTTCGTCTGCCGCACACAAAGCGGCACGCACACCCTCAAAGTAGCGAGGTTCAGTCTCCTTGCCCTCGGTCACCACGAGGTGGCGCGTCATCTGCACCATGCGCGGGCGAACCTCACGTTTGCCACTACGCCAGCCCTTCGACTTCTTCGCTGCCATGCTAATCCCACTCCTCAATGCGGGTTAGGTATGGGTCGGCGCCGTAGCGACCGGACAGGTATTGCTTATCGAAAGCCGCATTCTTACTAACCAGATTGCCGTTTGCCTCGTGGATGTCGGCGAGAGACCACAGTTGGCTCGCCTCCCCCTCGCCGCGCGCAGCGAACCATATCTCGTCACGGCGGAACACATCGTTTCGCATGGTTGACACATCCTGGGACGAGAAGATGAGCTGCGCGCCACTCTTGTTGACCTCAGGATCCTTAAACAGCAGAATCACATAGCGAAGAAGCTTCGGGTGCAGTTTGGCGTCGAGCTCGTCTACCACAACGGTGCCACCACGCTCAAGCGCTGTCATCAGATACGCAGCCAACCCCATGAGCTTCTGGGTTCCGGCAGATTCCTCGGATAAACGCAGCTCGTACGCCTTGCCGCCCACCTCGTGCCTCACGAAGACGCGCTGGCCGCGCCACTCCGGCGCCCTCTCCACTCTGAAGCCATCAATACGCACATCAACGGCGCGCAAAAAACGCGAGACCTCGGGTGAGTCATCCTCATCGAGCAATTGTTCGAACATCTGCTCCAGATAGGAGCTGTTATAGTTCAGGAACACCCCGTCAAGAAACCAGCTGGCAGCCTCCTTGACCACCGGCGCGTCAAAGTTGATGCAGAGAAACGACAGGTACGGCAGCCTCGGGTTGAATCTCGCAGCCGTCACGAGCTTACGCAGTGTGGGACCGAGTTCAACCTCTGCGCCCTCACGCTCGAACAGCAGCGCCGTGCGTGACGCTCCCAATTTTCGCCGCCACAGGCCTTCGGACACGATCGCGTCCGCATGCACGGACAGGGCATAGCGGTACTCGTGCTCACCCGCGCGATAGTAGAGCTCGAATTCGGTGGGCTCAGCAGCCGACACTTCATCGAACTCAAACGCAGAGCAACGGGGTATCGAAGGACGGTTACCCTCTGGCGCATCAATGCTGGCAGACAGCAATCTGATCGGCTTGGCCACCGCCGAACGAATGTAGTCAAGCGCCTCCAGCAGGTTAGACTTGCCGCCAGCGTTAGGCCCGTACACCGCAGCCACCGGAAGGAAACTCTGCCCGTCAGGGCACTCTATGAGGGAGCGCTCGAACTCCCTCATCGATGTTGCCTGCATGGAAAGCTCAGTTTCGTCGCGATAGGATCTATAGTTCCTGAAGGTAAACTGGCAAAGCATCGTCCTCAAAATTCCTTTCATTGTTTTGAAAAGATATTTCAGAGTTTTTATTCGATTATAGACCTTAAATAGCATCAATCAAGTGTTTGCAGCATCTGGAGCAAAGGGTACAAGGCCAAAACTCGGAAGTATGCGGCTGCGGACACGCTAATCCATGCCCGCAGCCGCAATGGCGTCAAGCCCCTATCCTCTCGGCGGGAAGGGATCGTGCCCATGGGAATCCTTTGCGCGGATTCTACCGTCGGGACGATGGGTGATTAGCTCAGAGTGCTGATTAGAACTAATTTGACGACCGCGCTTTATAGCTTCGCCCTGGGTCGTCGTAACAAAGGAAGCGCGACGCGCCCCCTCGCCCTTAACCTGCCAATTGCCATCCGCCCGCTTCGTAACGTGCTGGTTTCTACCTTTCATACTCACCTCGCCTTCACGACTGATTGGTTAACGCGCTCACAGCATGAGGCTTGTAGCAAGTTCACTCGTGCCGCTTTGCTTAAAGCATAAATACCGGCGCGGACATAAATCGGACCTGGAAGGTACGGTGTGGAATCTCGAAGAAGCACAAGACAGCCGCAAGCTGAAGCTACCGTATCGCGCATGGTCAAATAAGCGTGGAACATAACGCCAGGACAAATACGCCTCATCCACCTCAGCTCTCCCCTCCCCGACTCAACCTGTTGATGCCCACTTAAAAATAGTCCGAATGGTCATCGAGAATTGAGCACGGTGAGCATTAAGAATTGAGTAGTTTAACCAGAAGAGCCGCGCCCCAGAAGCCCCCCGGGGGGGGACGATGCGCTTTATGCTAAAAGGCCGACGCTCTCGGAGGTTCCAGAGGCCGCCGCACATTATCGACAGGTGAACTCGGAAGTGCGGTAAAAAAAATGGGATCTGTCGACTAGGCCCCGGGTTTGGACTCTTGCGGCCTGCGATTTTGTTGGCAAAAATCGGAGTGTGCGCGGCAAGTTTCGATTTTCCCCGCACTTCCGAAATTCGCGATAAAAGCCCACTGCCCAGAAGCGGATACGGACAAATGCCCTCGGTAAACAACCCCTTAAACGCGAAAACCGCCTTTCGGCGGTTACCACGGACCAAGCCGGACATACCGTCGCAAGGCCTCATCACAAGGCTTACTTTAAGGGAGAACTCAGGGTCCGTCAATCCTATGCCGCCAATCCTCCAAATCAACCTTTGGACTCATTCTTTGGATAGCTGGCAGATTATAGCCATTAATGGGCACCATGTTGACATCAAGACAACAAAAGAAGCGCTGCAACAAATCGAATAGACAGGAGTGACATGCAAGCGATCGAAGAACTAAAGACCACCGATGATTTAGGTGAACACGGAGGCGGCATATGGAAGAAATGGGCCTGGAAGGACTCCGATCATTATGAATTAATGTCCGATCTCATCCTTAAGGCTAATTACAGCATTCAAGATTTCAATTCCACTATCGGCGGGGGCTTCTTGCCCAACCCAAAGGACACCGTTTATCTTGTGGCACTTGCTACTTGGATAAAAGATGCGTTCTGGCAAATTAAAGGGAACTGTCTTCGAAAAGAGATCGAAAACGATTTTGAGTTCTCTAAACAAAGTGAACTCGACGACGCGAGCAAATATCTCCAAGTTGTTCGCTCGGTAGTTATTGCCCACCCCCTCAATTCAACTAGACATCAAGATTATGGTTTTGGATCAGAAGGAAGAATCTGCATTGATATAAGAGGGAAAAGCCTACTTGATTCCTTTCCTAAGGCAGTTATTTATCGCATCACACCAAAAGGATTTTCAAGAATCAACTGCGTGGGCGATAATGACATCGCATTGATGACATGTCGCAATATCCGCAGCGCCAAAGAACAAAAAGGCAAGCTGCACTTTGAAAGATGCTGCCTCGACATGCGAGACATACGCGATTCTGCCGAGCTTTACATTGACGCTATATACGAACTGGACCGCCACCTTGGTCGGATCAGGAGGAAGGATTTTATTAAATAGCCCCAGCTCATTAGCTTAAGAGCCGATCGTTCGACCACTTCATCCTAGAAGAAACAGCCGTCACGGACAAAGACGTGCATAATACGACCCGTACCAACAATGAGCGAAGTCAACATGCGGCAGCGGGGCGAAACCGGACGTTAGCAAGAAGAAGGCGCCGGGACTCATGTCGGCCCCGGTGCCTAGGCGCAATGCCACGGTGTTGCTTCACAATATTCAACAGTAGCTAATTAAACAAACACCGCATCCCACCAAAACGCTAGTGCCCAAGCCGTTCTAGCCAAAGAACAGCTTGGGCACACTCCATGAGACCACAGCAAGAGCCGCAACCGGACCTCGCGTCAGTAGCGGACACGCCCCATCCCGCCGGCAATCACCCCTCTCCGTCCATGACCGTCCAACTTACAGGCTCAATGCCTGGAAGAGACGTTAGGCAAGAGGGGAAAGCAACCTGATAGTTCCCATTATTTGTCCTGCGCTGCATAGAAGCGGAGACATATACCGCTTTGCGGACGCGAGTGACGCCGACGTACAGCAGGCCCATTTCCTCAATAAGCCCATCTGGCATATTCATCGCATCAACGATCCGGCATCCATACGCAGAACGCGAACATATACCAGCTCTTTCGCACCGAGAGCAAATCCCTCCAGGCCAGGCGAAACGCGTAACGCCCGGAATGAAAACGGTGTCCCACTCGAGCCCCTTAGCGGAGTGAACGGTCATCATAGAGATATCTGTATCAAGGTCATCAGAGAAACGCCGCAGGGAGCCCTCGGAAAAGATGCTCACGATATAATCGAAGCGCTCAGACGGGCCCATCGCGACGGAGTCATTTGCAAGGTGTTTCCGAAGCGCTCTAAGAAGCATGGCATAGGACCGCCCATACTCGAATCTCCTGGAGCCAGTCAGCAGTTCATCAGAGATGGAGTCGATTATTTTGTCCGCAGCAAACCGGCTGACGCCTTTTTCTCCAGACACTGCATCGGTAATCCTGGATAAAGCAAACGCATTGAATTCAATGAACTCTAGCTCTGTATCTGAGAAAAGCCCGTAGAAGTATGAGGTCCCCTCTTTAGTCAGCTCGTCAGTGATGAGATTGGCCAGAGTGCCGCGCTTGCGAACAAGAATCGCAATGCTACCGCCACCGCCTTGAGCGAATAACCGCAGCGCTCAAGGTAATAAGAAATCAGGACTGCAAGCGTGTTGCACCGTCTGCGTTGCAACAATTGATGACGCTCATTGATGCATCGCAATGGATATTATTGTTTAAGAAGAAACCGTCCGAGGGGGATAATCGTGATAGTAATCGTCGACACGAATCTAGCTAGGAACGAAAACTCATATTCCGAGCTTCTAGGCAACCGAAAGCAATTGCAGGCAATTGCCGCAAGTAACGAACTATATATTCCCGAAGTCGTTATCGATGAAATAGTGGCACAGAAACGTCTGTCTTTTCTGAGGGAACAGGCGCAAATTAATAGAAGCGGGATACTCAAGCTGACGAGCTTTTCAATGAAAGAGGCCGAAAGCCTGACTTTCGAACAAGTCGAAGAGGAAATCCGCAGCGATAGATCGATCCAGTTTAAAGTCTTGCCTCAAGCGCCGGTCGAATACGCATTCTCGCGTATATACAAATGGGCAATTAATCACGAGCCGCCATTCGAAGAAAAGAGCGATAAGGGTTTTAAAGATGCCTGCATTGTCGCATCAATCGACCATTTTCTCGAGCAGTGTTCAAATGAAACACGTGTGATAATTTGCACCGACGACAAAAGAATGACCGAGTATTTCAAGGATCGGAACAACATCACGGTCGAAGGCGACTTGAAAAATGTAATCAAACTTAATAATCGCCCTAAAGATGAAGAGAAATTCGAGATCACACCGGACACCAGCGATGTCGATACGAAGAACGCCACTGACGCTGACGTTAATGATCTAATAGAAGCGCTGGCAAATTCGCTTTCCTTCGCTGAGACGCATTCGATTATTTCAAAACTAAGTTCCAGCCCCCACGTGACCACAGATCAACAAGAGCTCCGTATCCTTTCGGTCGCCTTAGAAAACCAGCAAGTCGAATGGATATTAAAGGATGACGACATCAGTGACTACATAAAGCCGATTTTTCTAAGACATAAAGACGATCTTATTGATAGCGAATACACAAGGTATCTTGACGCTTTTGATCTCCCAGATGAGCGCGAAGATGAACGCGAATCACCGTTTTTCACAACAAAGGAAAAGCAGGCCTTTCGCAATTTTATTAATGAAATAAGCCAACATACTGTCTACAAAAGTCATTTATCAACTTTTGAGCTGGATGCAGACACAATTCGCACGCGTCTGCATAATTTGCTTGAATCACATTTATTAGACAGTTCACTTGCAAATGTCAAATATCTAACTGACATTCTAATCAATGGAGCAGTCGAAACAAAACCAGGGTCTATATCAATCAACACCATCTCTGACTTTGTAAACCTACTCGATAATGCGAGCCCCAGAAAAAGAGAGGCCATCATGGCGAATCTGATTTCCCATCTAGAGGACATCGAAGACGATATTCCATTTTAAAAGCCAGGCACAAGCGAAGTGCCGCGGACGACAAGGGCCAAATTATCTTGCAAAGCCCTCTTTAAACAGCGCATAGAGTAGTTACTCAAAAGAAGTGTAGCCATATCGTCGGATCGTTCCTCAATATCGGCGTTCAGGCACGAGGCGATTGCGCACACCTGGTCCATGGAGAGCCTCGATACGCCCATCTTCTCGGCCACCCTCTGCGCCTTGCGGGTGCTAGCGCCCGCGGCATACATCTCGACCACGGCGGGCACGAGGGCACAGCCGACGAACTGGCATCGCTCGATCACGTCCTCCGGGAAGAAGCTGTCGGAACGCAGCTTCGGGATGCGCGGCGTCAGCGTGCTGACGCAGGTGGCGAGGCTGCGCTCGCAGTAGCCGTCGCGATTGTTCGCTCCGACGCCGCACACTCGGTCGGTCTCGGCGTCCAACACGGCGTTCACGACCTAATCGGCGAACCTGCGCAGCAACTCCTGCATATCGATGGCGCTGTCTTCGAACCGGGGCATGGCGAGCATGTCCGGCGTCAGGCCTGGTAAGGTTTCCGTAGCGGTCTTCATCCTTTCCTTGAACCTGTTGCTGTGGTGATTTCAGATTCCAGGACGAAGACCCTTCTTTCGTTAAACTGTGCTAGGGTGCCACCCTAGCACCAACATTTTCGACGCAATCTGCGTAACAAAAGGAGTAAGAAATGAGCGACTCTGTTTCAAAATTACTGATAGAGAAATGCGGAGTGGCATTCTTTCTCGTTGTAATACTCGCTCTTGCAATAATCGCAATCTTACATTTTGGCGTTAAATTCGATATCAACGAATTTATTGAAAGTCGCAAAAAACGACACCGAAAGTTAGCACAGAGCTACTGCCCACATATGGATTTAATACCTCGTCGCGATAATAGCTTTCAAGTTAATTCGCTCTTTTACACGCCGTTCGGAACGCCGAACTGGTTTTGCTCTCGATGCGGAGCAGTATTACCTTACGAGCCCGATCAAGAGAAAATAAAAGCTAAAGCAACTTATTATCTCAATCATCCAAAGGCTTACAAAAAGGCGATGAGAAAATACAACAAGCATGCCAAAAAATCTCTCTAGATGATAACTAATGCTCGTATAAAAAATGGCGGCGTCAGCATTGGTGACTGGATACACGAAGCGTCTCTTGTCATATCAATCTGATGTTATGGGCACGAGCTCCAGAGACATCGTGTCGCGACGGGAAGAAGACACATCGTTATTACCTGATGATTGGAATTGGCCGATATCGACTAAGTATTTCTGACTATGAATGATCTGGCGTTATAACTATCGTCTAAGGAGTACTCAGGCGCTTGATCTTCCTGTAAATCTTAGCCTCATCAGGGGCAATCGGATCATTAGGAAACGCCTTTTGGGCTCTCGCCACATAGGAAAGAAAGTTCCCATAGCGAGAAAATGCAGAAGTGTCAGCATCACCCGAGGGGCATAACCTTCTTCCCTTAATACCGAGCGGTGAATAATGTTGATACAGGGCGAAGACGCGCTTTTTTGATGCGCGCCTTCCCTCCCCCTGATTAGAACGCGCAATCGCACTGGCCGCCTCACGGAGACGCTTGTGGTACCTTCCAACCGTAGACTGTCGAAGTCTTACAACGCGCCCGTCAAAGTCAAACCCCAGGAAACTGGCTTTCTGCGCCGGGTGTGCACCAGAATACGAAAGAACCTCACCCGCACGAACGCTTTCAAAATCAAGCTGAGCAACTCCGTCGCCATCAACCCGGAACACCTTGGTTTTCTCAGGTTGCAGTTTAACGGAATCGACATCGGCCATTAGATTGATTGCCTCTACAAGTGCATCAAAGCCAGATTTTGGAACGGCAATAATAAAGTCATCGCAATAACGAAGATACAAGCCACCAACCCGTTCAACGGCAAGCCTGACTTTCATATCGATATCGGCCATATAGATGTTAGCGAGCACTCCACTTGCAGCAAGACCCTGAGGAATGCCGAGATCAATACCCGTTCGCCGCCACGGCCTGGTGATGACTTTACTTTTGTTTGCAAGAAATTCAGACTTTGGCAAGATAACATCTAGCTTATTAAGTTCACGAATAGACTTGAACCGAAGATCGATAGCCGCTTCGCTGATCATTTTCTCCCGAGTAGGATCGATTGCTGGCCATGGCAATTCATGTCGAGCAGCCAAATCAGCAATAGGCCAGCACGAATAGCGAAGGATATTTTTAATAACTTGATAGTGATCGTCCGGCAAGCGTCCACTGGGAAACAACGAACGCAACGACGCTATTAGATGGGCATGATTTAGGTTGTCGAAGAAGCTCTCGAAATCACCCGTAAGCACAAAAGCCGAATCTTGCTCACGCATATAGTCGAATGCCTTTTTAGCTGAGGAAATATTGCTGCCAGCAGTTACGGCGCTGTCTGATGAAAGCGAAGAGCGGTACGCTACGGCAACCTCATTAAACTCTTCGGCAATAGCCTTCTTGTTATATAAGTCCGACCACAGATAAGAGTAGTACTGGAAGACGCGGTGATCGAAATGCGAGGCATAAGCGATATTGCGAACTTTGCAGCTTCGCTTACCTCCACGATACCGAACAGTAATGATCTCGTTGGAAATTAGAGGGTAGAACGCATGATGAGAAACGTACTCTGAATCTAAAATCTTGGCCTGAACTTCGGCAAAAGAGGCCCTATGATCGAAATGGGCATATGAACTTTTGGAACTATATCGAGGAATACGAGCGATATCGAACTCGGCCAAAATACCCCCAAATAAATCAACCTGTCCGGATCAACAAGCGGCGGCTAACCCTCCCCGGACAGGCTAATCAAAGGCGCAGCAAGTGCAACCAACGCTTTCGCGGCCACCTAAAACAATGCTTGCCTATGGCATACTAGACGAAAGCGAGGAATTGGTACTTATGACCATCGAGGCTCTTATCCAGCTAGCAGCAGGCAACGCTGGTGTCAATGTTGCGAACGTCGGAATTTTGTTAGCGTCGGAATGATTTAGCCAAATATAGTCGGCCGAGATTGACCAATCCCG
>UQYA01000008.1 GCA_900545165.1 uncultured Collinsella sp. | reverse complement strand
CTGTTTAAGTCCACGCCCGAGGGCGCCCGTGACTTCATCGTCCCCAGCCGTATTCAGCCGGGCAACTTCTACGCCCTGCCGCAGTCCCCGCAGCTCCTGAAGCAGCTGCTCATGGTCGGTGGCGTCGAGCGCTACTACCAGGTTGCCAAGTGCTTCCGCGACGAGGACCTGCGTGCCGACCGTCAGCCCGAGTTCACCCAGGTCGATATCGAGATGTCCTTCGTGGACCAGAATGACGTCATGAGCGCGCTCGAGGAGGTCCTGGCCGACGCCTTCGGCCGCATGGGTGTCGAGATGCCCACGCCGCTGCGTCGTATGAACTACTGGGATGCCATGGACACCTATGGCTCCGACAAGCCCGATACCCGCTATGGCATGCACCTGGTCGACCTGACCGACATCTTTGCCAACTCCAAGTTCAAGGTCTTTGCGACTGCCGCAAACGAGGAGGGCTCCGTCGTCAAGGCCATCAACGCCAAGGGCGCCGGTGCCTGGGCACGTGCCAAGATCGATAAGCTCGCCGGCGTGGCCTCCACGTTTGGCGCCAAGGGCCTGGCATGGATCGCCTTCCGCGAGGACGGCTCCATCAACAGCCCCATCGTCAAGTTCTTCTCGGACGAGGAGATGGCCGCTCTGCGCGAGCGCATGGACGTCGAGCCCGGCGACCTTGTGATGTTCGCCGCCGGCCCGCGCCTGCTCTCCGACGAGATCCTGGGCGGCATGCGTTCCCACATGGCCAACGCGCTCGAGATCAAGCGCGAGGGTCACGACTTCCTGTGGGTTGTCAACTTCCCGCTGTTCCATTGGGATGAGGACCGCAAGGCCTATGCTGCCGAGCACCAGCCCTTTACCCTGCCGACCGAGACTGACATCGCCAAGATCGAGGCCGACCCGTTGGCAGCCGGTTCTTGCACCTACGACTTTGTCATGGACGGCTTTGAGGCCGGCGGTGGCGGTATGCGTATCCACAACGCCGAGATGCAGATGTCCATGCTCAAGCTCCTGGGCTTTACCGAGGAGCGCGCCGAGTCTCAGTTTGGCTTCCTCATGGAGGCCCTCAAGTTTGGTGCGCCCCCGATGGGCGGTTTCGCTCTGGGCCTGGACCGCGTGTGCATGCTGCTCGCCGGTTCCGACTCCATCCGCGACGTCATGGCGTTTCCCAAGACGGCCAGCGGCTCCGACCTTATGTCGGGCGCCCCGAGTGCCGTTAGCGGCGCCCAGCTCAAGGACGTCAGCCTGCGCCTGATGTAGGCGAGCGGCTACATCTTGCTTGCAACGAGGGAAGGACGTGTGTCTTCCCTCGTTTTTTATACGCCGAGGTTGCGAGGGTATAGGTTGACTGGGCGTCGCGGAAACTGCGACCCGGAATTTGCGTCCAAAACGGGTCGCGCTTTCCCAAAGGGGGTCCTCTGGGAAAGCGCGACCCAGAATTCGGCAAAATAATGGGGCACAGTTTCCGGTTGAGCTGTCTAACGGAAACTGTGTCCCAGAATGAGCGCTCAAAACGGGGCAGGCTTTCCGCAACAACTGTCCGGCGGAAAGCCTGCCCCATTTTCTTATAGCGAGTCTCTCTGGATCAGCTGCATGTGCATCACGGAGGTGGTGGGCTCGGCACCCTTGATCATGTCGAGCGCAATGTTGGCGGCCATGTGTCCTTCTTCGCGCAGGGGCTGGCGGACGGTCGTGAGCGCGGGGACGCAGCGCGCCGCAATCTCGTGATCGTCGAAGCCGACGACAGAAACGTCCGCAGGAACGGATAGGCCTGCCTCGTTGAGCGCGGTGATGACGCCAGCCGCGATACGGTCCGATCCGCAGAGCACGCCATCGAAAGTAATCTCGCGCGCGAGGATCTGGTGCATGGCCTGATAGCCGTCTCCGCTGTTCCAGCCGGTATAGATAACGTTTGCGTCTGGGAGGTCTTCGCCCAAGACGGCGCGGTAGCCGCGCAGGCGGTCGACAACAGCGGGGTTGTCTTGCGGTCCCAACACGGCGACGATATCTTTGCGCCCGCGATCCTTCATGGCGAGTGCCGCAAAATGTCCGCCCTCTTCGTCGTCAGAGTAGACCGTCGAGAACACATCGCGATAGGGGTGGCCCTCGAGCTGGCCGCACAACACGGTGGGTACGCCCAGCTCGCGCAGCACCTCGAGCAGCTCGCTGCCTTTGTAGGGAGAGACGTCGATCACGGCGTCGAACGAGCGGCGCTCAAAGTGCTCGCGTGCGCGGTTGCGCTCATGCGTAGAAGACGCCTGCAAGATAACGGGCAGATAGGACGACTCCGACAGTTCCTCGGTAATGCCGCTCAAAAACTCGCTATAGGTGGGGTCGCTGAAGAGTTCACTCAGAGGCTCGGTCACGAGCACGGCGATGATTTCCGTGCGCCCGACAGCGAGCGCTCGGCCACGAGCGTTGGGGACAAAATTGACTTCCTTGGCCGCCGCGCGGACGCGCTTTTTGGTTTCCTCGCTAATGCGGGGCGAATCGTTGAGGGCGCGCGATGCCGTGGAGCGCGACACGCCGGCAGCTGCGGCAACCTCGGCAAGCGTAGGTGCGGTGCGAACTGGTTGTGTCATGGCGTCTCCTGGAAAATGCGGTCGATGTTGTCACTGATACGGGCTAGTGCGGATACAGCTTACTATAGTGCGCCTGAACAGCGTTCATGATATCCGGTGACCGGTGTCGTTTTGCAACCAAGCCGAAATCGAATACGTCTCGTGTGGGTGAGATATCAGCGGGCGTGGAGGTTGCCTACGAGCTTAAGAACGATGTCTTGTGCTGAGTTTCGATACTCAGGGTGACATAAGTGTTGCGATTGTACAACCGGTTGCACCGTTAACCCGGCCAAATCGACCGTTCAGCGGACAACCGGTTGCACAGTATTTTGCATCGCCCGTAAGATAAGGACAACCGGTTGCACAAGAATCACTACGATGATGAAGGAGCATCACCATGGACGCCATTAACGATTGGGAAAACCAAGCGCTCACCCACAGGAACCGCCTGGCACCCCATGCGTACTTTATGGGTTACGAGACCGCCGATCTCGCTGCAACGTACAGCCGCGAGCTGTCGCGGGGGTTTGTCCAGCTGTCCGGCTCGTGGCAGTTCCGCCTCTTTGAGGGCCCCGCTGCCGTCTCCAACGAGGAACTCTCCACGTACAAGCCCGAGTGGGATCACGTGGAGGTTCCGCACCTGTGGCAGGTGGACGGCTATGGCAACCTTGCCTACACCGACGAGGGTTTCCCGTTCCCGGTTGATCAGCCGTTCGTTCCCTCCGACGACCCCACGGGCGTCTACCAGCGCATCGTCAACCTTCCCGCCGTTCCTGCCGGCGCTCGCGAGATCATTCGCTTCGACGGCATCGAGAGCTATGGCGAGCTGTACGTCAACGGTCAGTATATCGGCATGACCAAGGGTTCGCGCCTGTCTGCCGAGTTCGACGTGACCGACGCGCTCGTCGAGGGCGACAACCTGTTTGCGGTCAAGGTCCTGCAGTACAGCGATGGCAGCTACATCGAGGATCAGGACATGTGGTGGGCCTCGGGCATCTTCCGCGATGTGTACCTTATGCAGCGTCCCGCCGCGCACCTGGTCGACTTTAGGTTCCGCACGCACCGCGAGGGCGATGCCGCTCTGATCACGCTCGATACGGTTGCCGAGGGCGCTTCCCGCGTTGTGTTTACGCTCAGCGATGGCGAGAACGTGGTGGCTACGGGTGAGTGCGTCGACAGCCATGCCGAGTGCAGCGTGACCGATGCCCACTTCTGGAATCCCGAGGACCCCTTCCTCTACGATCTTACGTTTGAGGTCTACGACGACGACAAGGTGAGCGAGTACGTCCCGCATCGCCAGGGTCTTGCCGAGGTGACGGTCGAGGGCAATCATATCTACCTCAACGGCACTTACTTTAAAATGCATGGCGTCAACCGCCACGATCACGACGATCACAAGGGCCGCGCCGTGGGCCTCGATCGCATGCGCCGCGACCTGGAGCTCATGAAGCAGCACAACATCAACGCAGTGCGCACCTCTCACTATGCCAATGACCCGCGCTTCTACGAGCTGTGTGATGAGTATGGCATCATGCTGGTCGCCGAGACCGATATGGAGAGCCACGGCTTCGAGAATATCGGCAACATCGCCCTGGTTACCGACGACCCGGCATGGGAGCCGGCCTACGTCGACCGTATTGAGCGCCTGGTGATGCAGGAGCGCAACCACGCGTGCATCATCATGTGGTCGCTGGGCAACGAGAGCGGCTATGGCTGCAACATCCGCGCGATGTACGCCAAGGCTCACGAGCTCGATGGTCGTCCGGTCCACTACGAGGAGGACCGCAACGCCGATACCGTCGACGTCATTTCCACGATGTACTCCCGTGTGTCGCAGATGAACGACTTTGGTGAGCATCCGTTCCCCAAGCCGCGCATCAACTGCGAGTACGGTCACTCCATGGGCAACGGCCCCGGAGGCCTGTCCGAGTATCAGGAGGTCTTCGATCGCTGGGATTGCATCCAAGGCCAGTTTATCTGGGAATGGTGCGACCACGGTCTGGCTGCTGTGACCGAGGACGGCATTGCCTACGATATGTATGGCGGCGACAACGGCGATTACCCCAACAACAGCAACTTCTGCATCGATGGCATGGTGTTCCCCTGGCAGCAGCCGAGCCCGGGCCTTACCGAGTACGGCCAGGTCATCTGCCCGGTTCGCATGGCTTATGACGCCGAGGCGGGCGAGCTGACTGTCACCAACAAGCGCTGGTTTACCACCCTCGAGGATGTTTGCCTGTCGGCGGAGACCCTGGTGGACGGCGACGTGGTCTGCCGCAAGACGCTCATGCCCGGTGCGGTTGCCCCCGGTGAGTCCGTCCAGCTTCCGCTGGTGATTCACGAGGCCGCGGTAGGCGAGACCCTGCTGACTGTGCGCGCCTACACCATGGCCGCTCACGTCTGGTGCGAGCCGATGTTCCAACTGGGCGCAAACCAGTTTGCCATCGCAAACCATCCGGCGCCGGCCATTGCGGCTCCCACTCGTCCTGAGCTTACGGTCGAGGAGACCGAGCAGGAGATTCGCATTCACTCCCTCAACGGCGAGCTGACCTTCAGCAAGGTAAACGGCACCGTGAGCGAGTGGAAGGCATCCGGCCGTGACGTCATGGCCTCTGGTCCCCAGGTTGGTTTTTGGCATCCGCTCGTCGACAACCACGCCCAGGAGTACGACTCCCTGTGGAAGGACAACTTCATTGATGTAATGCAGACGTCCACCCGCAAGGTTTTTTGGAAGCAGGACGGCAATGCGGTCGTCGTTACCGTGAGCCAACGTATTGCTCCTCCCGTCCGCGCGTTCGGCATGCGCGTCGAGCTTGTCTACACCGTGCTTCCGAGCGGTCGCGTCGACCTCAAGGTTTCCGGCGAGCCCTACGGCGACTATTCGGACATTATCCCGCGCATCGGCATCTCCTTTGAGGTTCCCGGTTGCGATCGTGCCGTCGAGTGGTATGGCCACGGCCCGGGCGAGAACTATCCGGACTCGCTGCGTGCCAACCCGGTCGGTCATTACCGCACTACGGTCGACGACATGTTCACGCCCTACGTTATGCCTCAGGACTGTGCCAACCGCGAGGGTACCCGCTGGGTTGCCCTGCGCTCTAGCCACGGTGATGGCGTGCTGGTGACTCGTCCGGCCGACGCCGCTTCCAACCCGTTCTCGTTCTCGGCATGGCCCTATAGCTGCGAGGCTATTGATAATGCCAAGCACGTCTACGACCTTGTTCCGGGCGACACGGTCACGGTTAACATCAACGACCAGCTGCTCGGCCTTGGCTCGAACTCTTGGGGTTCCGAGGTGCTCGATTCCTATCGCACCCGTTTTGAGAGCTTCAGCTTTGAGGTGTCCCTGCGACCGCTGACGTCTGCCGATTTGGCTCAGGCGCTGGCACCCATTAAGGAGGCATAAGCCATGCATGTCTTTAACTCGCGCGCCGATTTCGACGCTCAGATGAAGTCCGTCAAGAAGTGGATGCGTACCGGCCAGGCGCTCGACGGCGTTTCTGAACTGCAGCACGATGTGGCGTACTCCATCGGCGACTCGCTGGTGTACTGGTGGGTCTATGCCCGCGAGGCCGCAACCGCCGACCTGGTCGGTCACCGTCGCTACCATGCCGTGCTCGCTCCGCTCGACGGCGACCTGACCGTCGAGGTTGCCCCCAAGGCAGGCCTCACCTGCACCCGCGCTTACAGCGATATCGATGATCGCGAGCGCTTTGAGGGGGCGGGGGAGACCGTGACGATTCCCGCCGGCGGCGTTGCCGTCGTCGAAATTGACGAGGCCTACCGTGTCGTGGCCGATGCCGCGGATCCCCGCGTCGTGGTACTGCACGTGACGGTCGAAGGTTATTCCTTCCCCAACAAGTAGTATTCGTCCGCCTGGACGTTTGCTTCGCGCCGTTAAGGGGGATGGCTTTGTTGACTCCCTTTTCCCCATTCCCCTTAGCAGGTGCGCCGTCCGTGTTTGCACTTGCAGCTCGGACGGGTTTAGATGACATTTAATAGATGATTGGGAGGGCTTATGAGCTCTGAAAAACGAGGAACGATTGGTTCGTTCGCTCTGCTGGGCATGACGGTCGCCGCCGTGTTCGGTATCAAGAACATCATCAACAACAACGCGGCCATCGGCTTAGCAGCCGCGCCGTCGTTCTTCTTCGCCACGCTTTTGTACTTTGTCCCCTATACCCTGGTTACCGCCGAGTTCGTCGGCCTTAACAAGGACTCCGAGTCGGGCGTGTACGCATGGGTCAAGACCTCGATGGGCGGCCGCTGGGCGTTCCTGACGGCATTTAGCTACTGGTTCGTTAACCTGTTCTTCTTTGCGTCCGTCCTGCCCAACGTCATCATCTACGCGAGCTACGTGTTCTTTGGTGCCAACGCCGAGCTTTCGCAGCTGTGGATCACCATTATCGAGATCGTTGTCTTTGCTATCGCCACGTGGGTTTCGACCAAGGGCGCTAAGTGGATCGGCTCCATTTCCTCCTTCGGTTCGACCGCGGCTCTCGGCCTGACCGCCGTGTTCATCCTGCTGTCCCTGGCTGCTGCCTTTGGCGGCGTTGAGTTCGCTACGGCTCCTACTCCCGCTAACATGGCTCCCGACATGAGCAACTTCGCAACTGCGTGGGGCTTCTTCGGTACGCTTGCCTGGATCATCCAGGGCGTTGGCGGCGCTGAGTCTGTCGGCGTGTTCCTTAACGACCTCAAGGGCGGCGTCAAGGCCTTCGTGCGCACCGTCGTTATCGCCGGTCTGACCATCGGCCTTCTGTATGCAGGCGCTTCGCTGCTGGTTAACCTGTTCATCCCCGAGGGCGGCGTTGCCATCTCCACCGGTATCTTCGACGTATTCGGCGCTGTCTTTGCCCACTTTGGCATTCCCATGGAAGTGTCTACGCGCGCCATCGGCCTGATCCTTCTCGCCGCCACGCTGGGCTCCCTCATGATGTGGACCTCCGCTCCCATCAAGGTTTTCTTCACCGAGATCCCCAAGGGTGTCTTTGGTAGCAAGATCGTCGAGCTCAACGAGCACGGCATTCCCGCCCGCGCTGCCTGGCTGCAGTTCGCCATCGTCGTCCCCATCCTGATCATCCCGGCCCTGGGCTCCGGTAACCTCGACGACCTGCTCATGATCGTCACCAACATGACGGCTGCCACCGCTCTGCTCCCGCCGCTGCTGATCCTGCTTGCCTACTTTATGTTGCGCAAGAACTTCGACGCTGCTCCCCGTGGCTTCCGCATGGGTTCGCGCACCTTTGGCCTGGTCATTGCTGCATTCCTGCTTGTGGTCTTCTGCTTCGTGCTTATCTGCGGCACCATTCCGCTCGATCAGCCTCTGTGGCTGACGCTGGTCTACAACGTCGGCGGCGTGGTTGTCTTCCTGGGCCTTGCCGTGATGTGGTACAACCGCTACATCAACCGCCTGCGCGAAACCGATCCCGAGGCTGCTGAGAACGAGCTTCGCCCCTCCGTCCTCGACATGATGGAGTAGCGGCTAGGATTAATCTACGGCTGTGGAATAAATCGATTCCCTTTCCTAAGGAGGGGCCTTACGAGGCCCCTCCTTTTGTGTTTTGGAGCATGGTTTTGGACCCTGTGGTCAAAAAATACCAAATATGAGTACTGTTGCAAAAGAGGTGTCATATTTTTCGGCCTGCTCTGAGCGAAAATGGGCTCATAATCAATTTATCTAGCCCCCTTTAAAGGGCGTTTGACGGCTTTCAACCTCTTCGAATCGCTCAAATTAGGCAATTTGCTCTCGATTTTGCTGCTACTAAATTGGTGACAGTACTCATATTTGCCACTTTTTGACCACGAGGTGTTCAGAGGAGCTCTCGAGAAGCATCTAACGGTACAATAGCTACCACATGGCTGGGTTTTGCCGGCCGATGTGCGATGTCGCGGGAGGGGACATGGTCGAGTTTACAAAGACGATTAAAGATCCGTTGGGATTACATGCCCGCCCGGTTGCGCTGCTCTATGACATCATTGCCAAGCATCGTAGCGACGTGTCAGTCAGCATCGGCGATCGCCACACGGATGGCCGCGATGTTATGGGACTCATGGCTCTCTACGGCGAGTGCGGCGAGGACATCATCTTCCGCGTTTCGGGCGTAGATGAGGCCTCCTGCGTTACGTCGATCAGAAACCTCTCGCTCTAACCTCAACAATGTGACAAAGGGGCAGTCCCCTCTGTTGCATCAATTGGTATGGCAAGGCGCCGCAAAGAGACAGTCTTTGCGGCGCCTTTGTTTCGTATAGGAAACTTTTTCGAAATCTGAATGCGGACCCTTTCCAAAAAGTTAACCACGTGTTAGTTTACTATAGCGAACATAGGCGTGGTTAACTTTTACCGTGTCGATGTTAAGGACGAACTGACGTTAGGAGCCACTCATGTCTTGCGGACCGCAGATGCCGGCCATGCCGCTTTCGATGGTAAAAGCGGGCGAAACCGTGCGCGTGTCCCGTGTAAAGGGCAATGAGGACATGAAACACCACCTCAAGGACCTCGGCTTTGTCGAGGGCAACGAAATCCACGTGGTGAGCTCGAGTGGCGCCAATATTATCGTCACCGTGCTGGGCGCACGCTTTGGTATCGATTCCAAGGTTGCCATGCACATCATGACCGTCGGTTAGTCTGCAGCATTTCATAAAAACCGAAAGGGGGACAAGAGGATGAAGACGTTGGGTGACGTTAAGGTGGGCGAGAGCTCCACCATCGTCAAGCTTCACGGTGAGGGTGCGCTTCGCCGCCACCTTATGGACCTGGGACTCATCAAGGGCACTTCGTTCAAGGTCGTGAAGGTTGCACCGCTCGGTGATCCGGTCGAGATCAACGTGCGCGGCTACGAGCTTTCCATCCGCAAGGAGGAGGCCGCCGTCGTCGAGGTCCAGTAAGGACTCGTGGCGCATATTTCTGCAGATAAAGTTAGGTTTTTCTAACTTAATGCAGCATCTTTGAAGCACATTATCCAGCCTGCGCGGAGAAAGCAGCGCAGGCACACAAGGAAGAAGGATTGAATGGCGGATTCTCAGATCCATGTCGCGTTGGCGGGTAACCCCAACTGCGGCAAGACCACGCTTTTCAACCTGATCACCGGCGCCAACGGCTACGTTGGCAACTGGCCCGGCGTCACGGTTGAGAAAAAGGAGGCCAAGCTCCTAAGCGACAAGAACGTTACCATCACGGACCTCCCTGGCATCTACTCGCTTTCCCCCTACAGCCCCGAGGAGCAGTGCTCGCGCGATTACCTCATGAGCGGCGAGCCCGATGTTGTCGTCCAAGTCGTCGATGCCACCAACCTCGAGCGTAACCTGTACCTGGCGCTTCAGGTTATCGAGACCGGCCTGCCCGTGGTCGTTGCCCTCAACATGGCCGACCTGGTCGAGAAGAACGGCGATAAGATCGACACGGACAAGCTTTCCAAGAAGCTCGGTTGCCCGGTCATGATGATCTCGGCTCTTAAGAACAAGGGCATCACGGAGCTGTTCGATCAGGTCAAGAAGTCCGCTGCTTCTAAGGGCCAGGTACCGGAGCACAAGTTCGATTCCTCCATCGAGGACGTTCTGGACCACATCGAGAATAACCTGCCTGCGAGCGTTCCCGCCAACAAGCGTCGCTACTACGCCGTCAAGCTGTTTGAGCGCGATGCAGACGCCTGCAAGCTCATCAACCTCACTAAGGAGAAGGCTGCTCGCGTGGAGGAGCTGGTCGCCCAGTGCGAGCAGGACTGCGACGACGATGCCGAGTCCATCATCACCGGTGAGCGCTATGGCGTCATCGCGCACATCATCGATGAGTGCCTCACTAAGGCTCCGGCCAAGATGAGCACCTCCGAGAAGATCGACCGCGTGGTTACCAACCGTATCCTGGGTCTGCCGATCTTTGTGGTCATCATGTTCTGCGTGTACTACATCGCCGTTTCTACCTTGGGCGGCACGGTGACCGACTTCACTAACGACCAGCTCTTCGGTACCGACGGTTGGTACGTGCTCGGTCAGGGCCGCGACGCCTACGACGCGGCCGTCGAGGCTGCGGGCGACAATGCCGACTCGGTCGACCCGGCGCAGTACGGCCCCTATGTCCCGGGTATCACCACCGTGGTGCACGACGCCCTTGTGGCGGGCGGTACCGAGGAAGGTGGCCTGGTCGATTCGCTGGTCTGCGACGGTATCGTCGGCGGCCTGGGCGCCATCTTCGGTTTTGTGCCGCAGATGTTCCTGCTCTTTGTGATGCTGTCCTTCCTGGAGGACTGCGGCTATATGGCCCGCGTCGCCTTCATCATGGACCGCGTGTTCCGCCGCTTTGGCCTGTCCGGTAAGTCCTTTATCCCCATGCTCGTGTCCTCGGGCTGCGGCGTTCCCGGCGTCATGGCTACCAAGACCATCGAGAACGAGAAGGACCGCCGCATGACGGTCATGACCACCACGTTCATTCCCTGTGGCGCTAAGCTGCCGATCATTGCCCTGCTCATGGGTTCCATCATCGGCGATTCTTCCACCACCGCCGCGTGGATCAGCCCGCTCTTCTACTTCCTGGGCGTCTTTGCTGTCATTGCTTCGGGCCTCATGCTCAAGAAGACCAAGCTCTTCGCCGGTCGCCCGACGCCGTTCGTTATGGAGCTTCCTGCCTACCACTTCCCGGCGATTCGCTCTTGGGCACTGCACGTTTGGGAGCGCTGCTGGGCCTTTATCAAGAAGGCCGGCACGGTCATCTTCGCGTCCACCGTCGTCGTTTGGTTCCTGTCCAACTTTGGTAGCTACAACGGCGCCTTTGGCTTCCTGCCTGCGATGGACGGCATCCCCGAGGAGTTCATGGACTACTCCGTGCTTGCCATGCTTGGCAACCTGGTCGCTTGGATCTTCGCCCCGCTCGGCTTTAGCACCTGGCAGGCCACCGCGCTGACCGTCTCGGGTCTCGTCGCTAAGGAGAACGTCGTCGCCACCGCCGGCTCGCTGCTGTCCGTGGCCGACGCCGCCGAGACTGACCCGAGCCTGTGGACCGCGTTTGCCGGCATGTTCCCGACTATGGGCGCTTGCGTTGCCTTTGGCGCTTTCAACCTGCTGTGCGCCCCGTGCTTTGCCGCCATGGGCACTATCCGCAACCAGATGGACTCCGGCAAGTGGACCGCGATTGCCATCGGCTACGAGTGCGCCTTCGCTTGGGTCATCGGCCTGTTCATCAACCAGTTCTACAACCTGCTTGTCCTTGGGCAGTTTGGTATCTGGACGATTGTCGCTATCGTGCTGCTGGTTGCGATGCTCTTCCAGATCTTCCGTCCCATGCCCAAACACGCATGGACCGACGAGGACGAGACCAACACTGCTTCCGCCGCAGTTTCCGCTTAAGTCCGAATAAGGATTAGCCCCTTTTCACGAGCCCGGGTGTCCCAGCGACACTCGGGCTTTTGTTTTAACCGCTAGGCAATTTCGTTATAATCGACGTCCGCAAATCGATTCATTATGTTGGAGAATCCATTTGATCATGGCAGATATCGACAATAGGATAGCTTTGGTGATTCCCGCGTATGAGCCGAGTGGTCGGCTGGCCGCACTACTTGAGGAGCTCGTGCTCGGATGGCCGGGACCGATCGTTGTGGTGGATGACGGGAGCAGCGCGTCCTGTTCTGTGGTGTTTGACCGCGCCCGCGCGCTTGGTGCTACGGTTCTTGTCCACGGGCTCAACCGCGGCAAAGGTGCGGCTCTCAAGACTGCCTTTTCTTATCTCTTGGAACAGGTCCCGACTGTTGCGGGGGCCGTCACGGCAGATGCCGATGGTCAGCATTTGCCTGCCGATATCCGCGCCGTTGCGCGCGAACTCGGTCTGCACCAGGACTCGTTGGTGCTTGGCTGTCGCCGATTTGACGGTAATGGCGTTCCTGCGCGCAGTAAGCTCGGTAACAATTTTATGCTTGGGGCCATGCGCGTGCTCTGCGGTGTCGATGTGAGTGATACGCAGACGGGCTTACGTGGCCTTCCGGCGTCGCTTATGCGCCGTATGCTCGCTGTGGTGCGAGACGGATATGAGTTCGAGACAGAGATGCTTGTGCTGGCGCGGCGTGCGGGTGGCATCTTCGAGGTTCCCATTACCACGGTCTACGAGGGTGACAACGAGGCATCACATTTCCGTCCCGTTGTTGATTCGCTTCGCGTGCTTGGTGTCTTATTCTCTGCGTTTGCGCGCTACACGCTCTCTTCGCTCTGCACATCGTTGTTGGATTGGGCACTGTTCTCTGCGCTCGTACTCCTATGGTCGCATGGTGTCGCGACCAGCGCAGCCATCGTGTGGGCAACCGTCGTTGCGCGGGTCGTCTCGGCATTTGTCAACTATATGCTGAATCGAAATATCGTCTTCAAAGCGGATAATTCCAGCTGTTCTCGGAGCCTTTGCCGCTATATTGCCCTGTGCGCAGCTTGTATGTTGGCGAGCGCAGCTCTCGTCCTCTTGATTTCCGTTGCACTGCCCATACCGGTCTTCATCATCAAACCGTTTGTTGATACGGCATTGTTCTTTGCTAACTACCGTATCCAGCAGTCATGGGTCTTTGAATAGGGGGATGATTCCGTGAACGTTCATGAGCTTAAGAAAGCCAAGAAAAGCGTGGTGGAAAAACAGGGGGCATGGAAGCGCGATGTGACGACCTTTATCGTCACTGCAGTCCTTATGGTCATCTATCTGCTATGGCGTCTGCTGTTCACCCTGCCGTTTGATCAGGGGATTCCCCAGATGGTTTTTGCGGTCTTGCTGCTCATCGCTGAGACAGTAACCGCGTTTACGACCTTCGAACTTTACTACCGCAAGGTTAAGGCCGACAGCGGACATCTCGTTATGCCGAAAATCTTGCCCGAAGACTATCCCGACGTTGACGTGGTAATCGCTACGCACAACGAGCCGACTGACGTGTTGTTCAAGACGGCGAACGCCTGTACCTACATGGACTATCCCGATCGTTCTCGGGTGCACGTCTATTTTGCTGACGATGGCTGCCGCAAAGAGGTCGCTTCCCTTGCGGCTGAACTTGGGATTGGTTATATCCCCTGCGAGGATAACAAGTATGCCAAATCGGGCAACCTCAACAACGCGTTAAGGCACACGACTTCACCGCTGATCGCGACGTTCGATGCCGACATGATTCCGCGTAGCAGCTTTCTCGTAGATACCGTGCCCTATTTCTTGCTGCCTCGCTATATTCAGGATGGCGCGACCGGCGCATGGCGTTATCGTTCCGAGGACGAACTCAATGAGGACCTTAAAGTCGGTCTGATTCAGACGCCGCAAAGCTTCTATAATCTCGATCTTTTTCAGTTCAATCTGTACGCCGAGGACAAGATTCCTAATGAGCAAGATTTCTTCTCACGCGAGGTAAACCAGATGCGCAACTCGTCCAACGCCTGCGCATACACCGGTAGCAATGCCGTGATTTCGCGCGCCGGTATGGAGGAGATTGGCGGGTTTCCGTATCATACGATCACCGAAGATTTTGAGACGAGCTGTCGTCTGCAGATGGCGGGTTATATTACCTATGCCACTGATAAGGTCGAAGCTCACGGCCTCTCGACGACGGATGTGCGCTCGATGGTGCACCAACGCATCCGCTGGGCGCGCGGTGTGATTCAGAGCATCCAAAACACGGGTGTCATCTTTTCCCGCAAGATTTCTTTTTCCGCGCGCATTACCTATCTGTGCAGTTTTCTGTACTGGTGGTCATTCTTCAACCGCATCATCTTCATTCTTGCGCCCATTATGTTTGCCTTGTTTGACTTCCAAGTGGTTAACTGCACACTCTGGCAGTTACTAATTTTTTGGCTGCCGAGCTATTTCTTTTATAGCAGGTCTATGAAATTGCTTTCGAGCAATGTTCGCAGTCAGAAATGGAGTCAAATCATCGACACCACGCTGGCGCCATCACTTATTATTCCCGTATTTCTTGAGACGCTCGGTATCCGCGAGACCAAGTTCAAAGTTACGCGTAAAGACAAGACGACCAATCGCAGCGGTAGCCTGTGGAACATGCTCCCACACCTGTTGCTCGTGGTGCTCTCGGTTGCAGCTATTATCAGATTTACATGGGGAAAGTATGGCATGGCGCTCGTGTACAGTTCCGTGATCATCTATTGGTTGTGCTACAACTTGATTGCCCTTTTGTATGCTATTGCCTTTTCGGGTGGTCGGTCCATGCCGCGCAAGAGTACTCGCATCTCCGTAGACGAACCTGCGGTGCTGACGGCGCTGCCGGTTGAGGATGAGTGGTCGAAGCTAACCGAGGGCACCGGCGAAGCCGTGGCCGAAGGTGGCGTTTTCCCCGATTGCAGTTCGGACGAGACGGATGACGAAGGCCCTGTGGGTGTTTTCGCGGGGCGTGCCATCAACATGTCAGACGGTGGTGTACTCGTGCGCATCGATGATTCCTTTCCCGAGGAGCTGCGCAGCTTTGCGGTGCGCTTGGGAGATGGTCGCTATTGCACATGCGTTTCTGGTAGGCTTGTGCGCCTCTTTCAATCCAAATGTGGCGATGATGAGTCGTGGTACGCGGCGCTTCGAATCGAGCACCGCTCGCTCGAGGAGCGTCGCATCTATGATCAGCTGCTGTACGATCGCGAAACGGGCATCGCCGAGGAGCTTGATAGCTGGAACACCACCTATGACGATATCGTGCGTATTGTCCGCATGAGGATAAGGGCGCTTCTTTCGCGTTACCGCGTATGGAGATCCCGCCGCCGCTCCAGGCGTGATAGCGATCGATGCGGCGATTCACGGGATGCGGAGCGGACCAGTCACGATTCTGCTCATGTCGAAGGAGATGCTGCATGCTGATTATTGCTGCCTTCGGCCGTGCGGCGCTGTTCCTGCTAGCGCTCTTCGGTCTGTGCTATTGGATCCATCGTTTGACCGAGACGGATGTGCATTTCGCTCCCGTGTGTGCCTTGTGTGTCATGGGGGTCGTCACGTATGCCGGTGGAATCGTGGGCGCGCTTGCCCCTGCCACCTGGGGGGTGGTTGTGGTGGGCGCCATCGCCGGTGCAGCGGCAATGCCCTGTCTCCATGGTCGTGGTCTTGCTAGATTGCCCTTTGGTCTCCCTGACGCGTGTTTTCTCCTAGGTATGTTGATCTTTCTGTGGCCCCTGCTGTCGGCGCGTCTCGAGCATTACGATAACTTTACGCATTGGGCTATAGCGCTCAAGGTCATGCTGGAGACGGGGGCTTTCCCCACGGCGTCAAGTGGTCTCGTTGAGTTTTTCAACTATCCGCTCGGCACAACTTCACTGCTGTACTGCGCATGCACGTTTTTAGGCCATGCCGAGGGAACAATGCTCGTTGTTCAGGCAGCCTTTATCTTCTCATGTTTTTATGCTGTTCTTGGTATTGTGCGCAATCGCCGTTCGTTTCTGCCATATGCGGTGTTAGGGGCTGGCTGCTCGCTCCTTACGTTTTTCAATGTAACGATTCGCATTAATAACCTTTTGGTTGATTTCGTGCTCCCGGTCCTCACGATGGCGTGCTGGGCAGTCGTGGATCGTTATAACGGTGATGTTCGCCGCGAGCTCAAGTTGCTCGTGCCGTTGATGGCGGAGCTCATAGTGGTGAAGTCGACGGGCGTCGTATTCGTTGCATTTGTGCTCGCTTACCATTTAGCGCGCGGACACGTTGCTCTCAGGAATCGCAGCTGGAACGCTCGCCTGCGCTGGTTTGGTGCAACTGCCGTCGCAGGTGTTTTGGGTTTTTCCACTTATCTGATGTGGAGTTGGCACATGGCCACGGCGCTCGCGGGCGTCAAGAATAAGTTCGATGTGGGCGATGCTGCTCACGCGGCGGTGGTCGGCGGTAAGAATACTGCCCAGATCGCGCAGGTCGTCTCGACGTTTTTTGCGACCTCCATCGATTTAACTACCAGGCCTGCGCTCGGTTTCCTGCTCGGCAACTTGGCTGTTGTCGCATTGCTAGCGGCTGCTCGGTGGCGCTTTGGGCATCAGTTGACACATGTGCGCCGCGCACTGGTTGCGCTTGATTTCATGACAATTGTTTACTATGTGGGTATTCTCGCCATGTACATTTTCTCGATGCCAATGGACGAGGCCTTGAGGCTTGCTGGATTCGATCGTTATGCTTGCAGCATCATTGCATTGTTTGTCGGTGGCCTGGCGATGGCAGTTACCGTTGAGCTTGAGGGGCAGATGAAATTCCGGTCCGATGGTTCCCCCTGCCACGCAACGCCGTTACATAAGCGGCGATACCAACAGGTTGTAATGGGCTGCATCGCCTTGTCGCTTGGCCTTTTGACGAGTGAATACAACGGCATGCTATTCAATGCAAAGACATACGACACTTCGCTTCCGGCGACGGTCCGAGATGTCGTCGGTGATCGCTGGCCGGCATCGGGTAAAGAAGACGGTACTCGTTATTTGCTGTTCGGTTCCGATCGCGATGGGCTTATGACTTCGTACTACTTCACGTATGTGGCTCGATATTATTTGTTTGCCCCGCATTCCGATGCCATATGCGCGTTCTATGAGCCCAATATGGATAACCTTCTGTCGGGTTATGACAAGCTCATCGTAATCGAGTCCAATTCTGCGGAGATGGGTCTACTTAAAAAGCATTATGGCGTTACAGGCAAGGTCGGCGTCTATCGTATCGAGAAAAATAGCACCAGGGTAAACCTTATTGCTGAGTGAGGCAGCGGGATGAGCTCTATGATCATGATTTCGCCCATTCCGGATAGGTTGCCTTGTACCAATGTGGTGGGGAGATGTGGCGTTTCCGCAGATAAAACCGACCAAAATAAACCTGTCCCTATTTGGTAGGTGGAGAATGGGGTAAAGTAAGTGATGGTTAACTAGAGGAGGCTTGCTATGGCACCTATCGATGTTGTTGTACTGGCTGTTATCGGTATTGCGTTTGTCGCCGTGTGCGTGCGCATCTACCGCAAGGGCACCTGCGCCGACTGCGCTCAGGGTGGCGTTTGCACCGGGCATTGCTCCAACAAAAAGACGTGCGCCGCACTTAAGGGCGTGGACAAAATCGCCGAAGACTTGGGCCGCGGTATCAAATAAGGTCCGGACATCCAAGCGCTCCGCGGGCATCCGTTCGCGGGGCGCTTTGTGCATTTGAGGGAGAGCACGGCGAGTCGAAGAGTATTTTTGGGGTATCGTTAACTGGACTATTAATTGGCAACTTATCTATAACGGAGTAACCGCATGAGCGCTCGCGTAACCATGAAGGACATAGCCGCCGAGCTTGGCGTTTCCATCAATACCGTGCACAAGGCCCTGACGGGAAAGGCCGGCGTGAGCGAATCCGTGCGCGCCAAGGTGAACGCTAAGGCCGAGGCCATGGGCTATCACCGCAACACAAGTGCCTCAAGCCTGCGCCGCAAGGATATCAATCTGGTGTTTTGCCTGCCCCGCGCATCGCGCGAGGGAGCGTACTTTTTCCGTTACCTGTGGGAAGGCTGCAATCGCTTTGAACAGGAGGTCATCGACCGGGGCATTACGGTTGAGCGCGTTGAATTTGGCGTGGGCGGCTACGCTGATGCACTCGAGCAAATCGACGAGCGTCTGCAGGTGGGCGAGAAGATTGATGGCTTGCTCGCCTATGCGCCGGGCGACGATCGTGCGACTGAGCTTTTGGGGCAGATCGCCGAGGCGGGCGTGACGATTGAGCTTGTCGACGGCGACCGTCCGCATTTGAATCGTTTGGGTGCGAGCTTGGCCGATTATTCGACGGCAGGCAGCCTTATGGCCGAGCAGGCGGCAAACCTGGTCCATGCTTCTGGGACCGACGCCCGCGTGCTCCTTTTGACAGGCGACCCATATACCGATTCGCACTATCTAACCGCCCGCGCCTTCCACAATTACCTGCGCGAACGTGATATTCCATGGCAGGTTGAGGATCTTGCAGGTGCCCATGCGCAAGTCAAACAACTCGAGCATGAGCTCGAAAAGCGCTTGAGTGCGCCGGACGCCCCCGAACTTATCTGTAGCGTTTTTGCCGTTGGTTCCGAAGTGGTTGCCGACGCGCTCGTCTCGACCGGCAAGGCCGGTCAGGTCATGGTGATCGGCAACGACCTGTTTCCCGAAAGTGCTCTGGCCTTGCGCCGCGGTATCTTTACCAATATTGTCTATAAGGACCCGACGAGCCTGGCATATCGCGGCGCTAAGACGCTGGGCGATTATCTGCTGTGGGGAAGGACCCCGACGGTGCCCGTCCAGAAGGGTGCCGTCGAGATGGTATTTGCCAGCAATGTCGACCGCTACTGCGAACTTGCGGGTATTTAGCCGATTGAGCAGGTACCCCCTCTTGCGACGTGCATTTTTGGGAGTATTCAGCATTGGCATGCCCTGAATGAGGTACAGAACGACTGTTTTAAGTGCCCCCGATGGCGTAATTTGCCATCGGGGGCACTTTTTATGCCGATCGGGCGCTATCTGCGTTCCAAATAGGACGCTGAGGATGGCGCACGGCGCGCTCCAATGCTGAATACTCCCAAAAATGTACGTCGGGACATGACCCACCTGAGCAAAAGCGCTCAAGTTCGGTGTTCGGGGACGCCAACCGGTCCGCAATGCATGCAAGTCACAGCTCCGGCAACCGTTGAACGGGCAAAACCTACCGTTCACCCCATGGTTGTTAGGTGAACGTTCACCTTTTGAGTCGTAATGGATTAGTATGGTGAACGTTCACCTAGAGGATGACGAGCGTATTGTGCGCCCGCTCCGCAAACAAAGGGGTTGTTTGATGAAAAACTTCATGGACGATCAGGATTTCCTGCTGAGCACCAAGACCGGCGAGGAGCTGTTCCACAACTTTGCCGAGGGCATGCCCATCGTCGACTATCACTGCCACATTTCTCCTAAGGAGATTTGGGAGGACAAGCGTTTCGAGAACATCACCGAGGTTTGGCTGGGCGGCGACCACTACAAGTGGCGCCTGATGCGTGCCAACGGTGTCGACGAGCGTTTTATCACTGGCGACGCCCCTGCTCGCGAGAAGTTCCAAAAGTGGGCCGAGACCCTGGGTCGCTGCGTTGGCAACCCCGTCTTTGAGTGGAGCCACCTGGAGCTTAAGCGCTACTTTGGCTACGAGGGCGTCCTCAACGGCAAGACTGCCCAGGAGGTCTGGGACCTTGCCAACGCCAAGCTCGCCGAGGCCAGTTTCACCTGCCGCAACCTGATCAAGCAGTCCAACGTCCGCATGATCTGCACTACCGACGACCCCGCCGACAGCTTTGAGTGGCACAAGAAGATTGCCGCCGACGACAGCTTTGACGTTCAGGTCGTTCCCGCCATGCGCCCCGATGCCGCTTTGCGCATCGAGCGCGGCCAGGAGTTTGCCGACTACTGCAAGCACCTTTCCGAGGTTGCCGGCGTCGAGGTCAGCGACTTTGAGGGCATGAAGGCTGCCATTTCCAAGCGCTACGACGTTGCTCACGAGCTGGGCTGCCGCGCCTCCGACCACGCACTCGACTACGTTATGTACGTCCCGGCTACCGCCGACGAGATCGAGGCTATCTTTGCCAAGGGTCTGGCTGCCGAGCCGCTTACCGAGGAAGAGGTCCTCAAGTACAAGACTGCCTTTATGCAGTTCGTTGCCGGCGAGTATGTCCGTCTGGGCTGGGCCATGCAGCTGCACTTTGGCTGCAAGCGCGACAACAACCGCGCCATGTTTGCCAAGCTCGGTCCCGATACCGGCTACGATTGCATCTCCAACTACACGCCGTCCGACCAGCTTGCCGATTTCCTCAACTCCATTCAGGAGACCTGCGGCCTGCCCAAGACCATTCTGTACAGCCTGAACCCCATCGATAACACCATGATCGATACCGTCATGGGCTGCTTCCAGGAGGCTCCGACCGCCGGTAAGATCCAGAACGGCTCCGCCTGGTGGTTCAACGACAACGAGGTCGGCATGCGCGAGCAACTCACGGCTCTGGCTAACGAGGGCGTGCTGGGCAACTTTGTGGGCATGCTTACCGACTCCCGCTCTTTCCTGTCCTATCCGCGCCACGAGTACTTCCGTCGCGTGCTGTGCAGCGTGATCGGCGAGTGGGTCGAGCAGGGCAAGTACCCGGCCGACATGGAGCTGCTGGGCAGTATCGTGCGCGACATCAGCTACAACAATGCGGTCCGCTACTTTGGCTTTGACCTGGACACCGTCGAGGCCTAAGCCCGCATCGAATCACATCGAACTCGGGAGCGCCGTTGCCACACACGGCGCCCCGTTTTGCTTGCACGCTAACAGTTATCTAAGGAGAGACATAGATGGAGAACATCAGCTACGATGCGCTCGAGAAGATCGGCTACAAGGGCTACCTGCTGCCCAAGGACGCTCCCGAGAAGGTTCTGCAGTTTGGCGAGGGTAATTTCCTGCGTGCCTTCGTCGATCGCTTCTTTGACATGGGCAACGAGGCCACCGGATGGAACGGCAAGGTTGTCATGGTGCAGCCCATCAGTGGCGCCTTTGGCTTCGCCGACGGTATCAATGCCCAGGACGACCTGTACACCGTGCTGGTGCGTGGCAAGGAGAACGGCAACACGGTTGACGAGTCTCGTGTAATCAGCGCCTGCAGCCGCTGCCTTAACCCGTATCGCGAGGACGACTATCGCGCCATGATGGAGGTCGCTGTCTCCGACGACCTGGAGATCATCGTCTCCAACACCACCGAGGCCGGTATCGCCTACGACCCGTCCTGCAAGGCCGACGACATGCCGCCCGCGAGCTTCCCTGCCAAGCTTGTCCAGGTCCTTCACGCCCGCTGGGCCGCCGGTAAGTCGGGCGTTATCGTGCTCGCCTGCGAGCTCATCGATCACAACGGCGAGGAGCTGCTGCGCATCATGAACCAGTACGTGAGCGACTGGGGTTGGGAGGACGAGTTTGCGCAGTGGATGGCCAACGACTGCACCGTCTGCACCACGCTCGTCGACACCATCGTCCCCGGCCGCATCCGCGATCCTAAGGAGGCCGCCGCGGTTGCCGAGCGTCTGGGCTACGAGGACCCCTTCCTGGCCGTGCGCGAGCCCTTCCAGATGTGGGGTATCCAGGGCGACGAGTCGCTCAAGGAGCGCCTGCCGTTTGTGAAGGCCGGTCTCCCCGGCGTCTTCGTGACTCCCGACGTCACCCCGTACAAAAAGCGCAAGGTCCGCATCCTCAACGGTGCCCACACCGCCTTCGTTCCGGGTTCCTGGGTTGCCGGCTTTGATATCGTGCGCGACTGCATGCATGACGAGACCATTCGCGGCTTCATGAACACCATGCTCTACGACGAGGTCATTCCGACGCTTGCCGCCGACTTGGATGTCGAGGACTGCAAGGCCTTTGCCGCCGCCGTCGAAAACCGCTTCGACAACCCGTTTATTGATCATGCGCTGCTCTCCATCTGCCTCAACTCCACGGCTAAGTGGCGCGCTCGCGACCTGCCCACGCTCAAGGACTACGTTGCCGAGACCGGCAACCTGCCCAAGTGCCTGGCGACGAGCCTCGCTACGCTCATCTCCTTCTACACGCAGGAGCTCGTGTCCCGCGAGGGCGACGGCCTGCACCTGCGTCGCTCCGACGGCACCGAGTACACCGCTCAGGATGACGCCTTCGTGCTCGACTTCTACGCCGCCCATGCCGGCGCCGACGATGCCCAGCTGGTGCACGACGTGCTCACCAACGAGCAGATGTGGGGCGAGGACCTTACGCAGATCGCCGGTCTTGAGGAGTTTGTCGTCAGTGCGCTCGCCGTCGTGCGCACCGAGGGTGCCAAGCAGGCCTTCGCCAACGCTCAGGCGTAAATTTCCGGCGCAGACGCGGGCGCGGGACGGCGTGCCCGCGTCTCGACTTCTGCTCAACCTGTAGGGTTAGGACCATTTGCAATGAACACTATCCAGATCAATCCGGCCGACAACGTGATCGTCGCGCTGTCGCCGCTTGCCAAGGGCACCGCCGTCGCGGTTCCCGGGGTGGGCGAGGTCGTGGCCGCGGAGGATATTCCGCAAGGCCACAAGATGGCTGTGCGCTCGATTGCCGCCGGCGAGGACGTCATTAAGTACGGCCTTCCTATCGGACACGTGACGGGCGATGTCCAGCCCGGTCAGTGGCTCCACACGCACAATGTGAAGACCAACCTTTCGGGCGAGGTCGAGTACACCTACAACCCCACGCATCCGGTCGTTGAGTCGGTTGAGCCCGAGA
The DNA here is from genome assembly GCA_900545165.1 of uncultured Collinsella sp. Lineage (GTDB taxonomy): Bacteria > Actinomycetota > Coriobacteriia > Coriobacteriales > Coriobacteriaceae > Collinsella. Next base: position 11,716 of record UQYA01000008.1, on the reverse strand, counting down.
CCTTTATGGGGTTCCGCCGCGCCGACGGTCGTGCCGCGACGCGCAACGAGCTGTGGATCATCCCCACGGTCGGCTGTGTCAACGAAGTCGCCCGTGCCATGTGCGAGCAGGCCCAGGATCTGGTCGATGGCTCGCTGGAGGGCGTCTACTACTTCCCGCATCCGTTCGGTTGCTCGCAGACCGGCGCCGACCATGTCCAGACGCGTCGTCTGCTGGTGGCGCTCTCGCGTCACCCTAATGCGGCCGGCGTGCTGTTCCTGTCGCTCGGTTGCGAGAACTGCACACACCAGCAGGTGCTCGACGAGCTCGGTGACTTCGATCACGAGCGCGTTCGCTTTCTCACCTGCCAGGATGTAGCCGACGAGCAAATCGAGGGCCACAAGATTCTGGCCGAGCTGGCAGACCTGGCAAAGCAGTCCAAGCGCGAGCCCATTCCGGCCTCCGAGCTGGTCATTGGTCTTAAGTGTGGCGGCTCCGACGGTCTTTCAGGCATTACCGCCAACCCCACGATCGGTCGCGTGAGCGATATGGTCGTCGCCCGTGGCGGCACGTCGGTGCTTACCGAGGTGCCCGAGATGTTTGGCGCGGAGAGCATCCTGCTCGACCGTTGCGAGAACGAGCAGGTCTTTAACGCCGCTTCCGACATGCTCAATGGATTTAAGGACTACTTTATTAGCCACGGCGAGGTCGTTTATGAGAACCCGAGTCCCGGCAACAAGGACGGCGGTATTACCACGCTCGAGGACAAGAGCTGCGGCTGCGTGCAAAAGGGCGGATCTGCCCCCATCGTCGACGTGCTGCCGTATGCCGGCCAGGCAAATAAACACGGCCTGAACATGCTGTGCGGTCCGGGCAACGACATGGTATCCACCACGGCGTTGACGGCTGCCGGCTGCCACGTGATTCTGTTCTCGACCGGCCGCGGCACACCGTTTGGCGCGCCGGCGCCTACCCTCAAGGTGTTCACCAATCAGCGTCTGTGCGACCACAAGGCCAACTGGATGGACTTTAACGCTGGCGTGATTGCCACGGGTGAGCGCACGCTCGACGAGGCTGCCCACGATCTGTACCAGCTGGTGCTACAGACGGCGAGCGGTAAGCTCACGAGTGCCGAGCGCCGTGGCTGTCACGAGATCAGTATCTGGAAGGATGGCGTCTGCTTGTAGCGGCAAGTGCGCCCAAGCATAGCGCGATGTCATCGGCCCCGTCGGGAGTGTTCCCGGCGGGGCTTTTTCGTTTCGTGGTTAAGTGAATATGTTGGAAAATCTGATAAACGTTCACCTATCTCATGGCTGTCCAGCATGGCACCTTTACCAGCAGAAAATAGGTGTGAGGATCTCAATTGTGTCCGTTCAGCGGTAAAAATCGACCGTTCAAGGATATTATTCAAGTGAACGTTCACCTGTCGTAAGCAATCGCGCATAATCTAACTAAACGTTCACCCTGAACGCTGGGCAGACAGATGTCAGTGTGGACTCCAATGTCTTGCTGCAAGACAATCGAGAAAAGAGAGGGAGCTCGATGACTAATAAGATCGGAAAAAAGCGTAAGATCACATTCTGGACGCGCTTGGGCTTTGGTATGGGCGGTATGCTCAATTCCGGTGCCCTGACCTTTACGCACAGCTACATGGTGCTGTTCCTGTCCACGGAGTGTGGCCTGTCCGCAGGCGAGGCTGCACTGATCAGCTCGTTTGCCATCTATGTCAACGCTATTCTTTGCCCGCTGATGGGCTTTGTGGCCGATAACTTCTATGCCACCAAGATTGGCCGCATCTTTGGTCGTCGTCGTTTCTGGATCTTGCTGGCCATCCCGATGATGATCGCCGAGCCGCTCATCTTCGTGGCTACGCCGTTTGGCTTCCCGTACTACTTTGTGCTGTACCTGATCTACAACGTCGCGTATACGTTCTGCACCGCCAACCTGTCGCCGCTTACCATCGAGATGACCGACGACTTCAAGGAGCGTACGTACCTCACCGGCTACAAGCATCTCTTTGGTAACGCCGCCGGCTTCCTGATGGCTGCACTTGTGGGCTTCGGCTTTGGCACCTTCGGCGAGACCAACCCGTTCAGCTACTTCATCATCGCTACGATCAACGCTTCGGTCATGGCAATCTCGCTGCTTTGTGTGTACCTGTCCACGTGGGAGCACACCCCCGAGGAGGTCGCTCAGGAGAAGATCGAGAGCGTCGGCGAGGGTATCAAGAAGTTCTTCATCGACGTAATCTCCACCTTCCGCAACAAGTCCTTCCGCAAGGTCCTGTACGCACAGGTCTCCACGAAGCTCGCTGCTGCCTGCTGGTCTGCCTGCCTGTCCTTCTTCATCGTCTACTGCCTGCAGATTCCTAAGTCCTACGAGTCCGTGATGGAGATGCCTGGCAAGGTCGTCGCTATCGTCTGCACCGCCATCTGGGTCGCTCTCATGGCCAAGAAGGGCTTCCACAAGTCTTGGTACCTGGCCAACGTCGGTTGCGCTGCGTGCATCATCGCCTACAACTACTTCGCCTTTGGTCAGATCAATGGCACCTCCACGGTCGCCATCGCCATGATCGCCTACCCCATCATCTTCGCCATCTGGAAGTTCTTCTACGTCGGCTTCCAGTACCTGCCCGATGTTCTGCTCAACTACATCCCCGATGTCGATGAACTCATCACCCTGCGTCGTCGCGAGGGCATCTACAGCTCCGCGCAGCAGCTCTGCCAGCAGATCGCCCAGGCTATCGCCGTCAACGTGTGGGCTATCGTCCTTGCTGCCTCCGGCTTCATTCAGACCGCCGGCAATAGCGACGCCGTGACCCAGCCCGCTACCGTGCCTCTGTATATCTGCGGCTACATGATCATCGGCTGCGCCGGCTTCTTCCTGCTTGCGGCCGTCCTTGCCCGCGGCATCAAGATCGACAAGGAGCAGTGCGACGTCCTTTGCGACGAGATTCACCGAGTCAAGGAGGGTGGCAAGATGGCCGACGTCAAGCCCGAGGTCAAGGCGCTTTGCGAGGAGCTCTCCGGCTTTAAGTACGAGGACTGCTTTGCCCACAACAACGTTGGCTTCCAGGACGGTAGCGTAACTCCCGCCGAGTAAGGCCGACATATCGTCCAAATCACAGGGCCGTGCCACCGGAATTCCGCCGGCAGGCACGGCCCTTTTTAACAGCGTACAATTTGCCTTTAGAGCATCTTTTTGAGGGAGAAATCCATGGAGACGAACGTTATCTGGCGCAACGCCCGCGCGGCCGTGATCGAGCTTGACGACGGCGGCTACTTTACCTGTGCCGATACGTGGGAGATCTTTGTCAACGACGAGCCCGCCGGTACCACGAATACGGTCGAGACCTATGTCGACGGCCTGACCCCCGGCAAGCGCAACCTGGTTCGTTTTGTTTGTGGCGAGCGTGAGCTGAGCGTAGGTGTCACCACGCCGGCTGAGCCTTTTACCATCAACGTTCGCGACTGTGGCGCCAAGGGCGATGCCGAGCATGATGACACCACCAACATCCAGGCTGCCATCATGGCCTGTCCCAAGGACGGGCGCGTGCTGATTCCCGCCGGCAGCTATCGTATCAAGTCCCTCTTCCTTAAGAGCAATATCAACATCGAGCTCGCCGAGGGAGCGGTGCTGCTGGCTCGCCACGATCGTGCGGCGCTTGCCTACATCCCCGGTACGGTCACGGGCGACGAGGGTGCTGGGTATGCTGGCACCGATATGCTGCCCCTGGGCCGCTGGGAGGGCGAGAGCTTCTCGACCTACTGCTCTACCTTTACGGGTCTGAGCGTGCACGACGTGTGCATCTATGGTCGCGGCGCGATCGACGGTCAGACTGATTTTGCCGAGGACAACTGGTGGAACAAGGACTTTAAGAACATCTTTCGCCCCGAGGAGGGCCGCGAGGTCGCCCGCCCGCGCATGATTTTCCTGTCCGAGTGCCAAAACGTGAGCTTGGCCGGCTTCACCGTCCGCAACAGCCCGGCGTGGAACATCCACCCCATCCTGTGCGAGCACGTCGATGCGCTCTGCCTGTCCATCGAGGGCCCCAAGAACTCCCACAACACCGACGGTTTCGATCCCGAGAGCTGCGGCTTTGTCCGCATCCTTGGCTGTCAGTTCTCGGTGGGCGACGACTGCATCGCCATCAAGAGCGGCAAGCTGGGCATTGAGCCCGAGCTTCGTCCCGCCACGCACGACGTGCTGATCTCTCACTGCTACATGCACGATGGTCACGGCGCCGTGGTCCTGGGTTCAGAGGCTGCCGGCGGCATCAAGGACCTTACCGTGAGCAAGTGCCTCTTTGAGCGCACCGACCGCGGCCTGCGCGTCAAGACCCGCCGCGGGCGCGGCAAGGATGCCGTCAACGAGGGCATTACCTTTGAGCACATTCGCATGGACGAGGTGCTCACGCCCTTCGTGGTCAACTCGTTCTACTTCTGCGACAAGGACGGCAAGACCGACTACGTGCAGTCTCGCGAGGCACTGCCCGTCGACGACCGCACGCCCGGCTTTGGTGCCACGACGTTTTGCGATATCGAGGCCACCAACTGCCATGCTGCCGCGGCCTATATCACGGGTCTGCCCGAGAGCAAGGTGACGCGTCTGACGTTCCAAGACGTTCACGTGACCTTTGCCAACGATGCCGAGCCCTTTGTCCCGGCCATGGCCTGCGGCGTTGAGCCCATGGTACGCCAGGGCATCATCGCGCAAAACGTCAAGGTACTCGATCTGCAAAATGTGGTGATTGAGGGCCAGGACGGCGAGGAACTGCAGCTCCAGAACGTCGACAAGGTTATCCGCGCGTAGGCGTTTGCTCCTAAACAATTAAATTCGGTATGTCGCGACGCGCGATGGGCAGGGCCTTCCCGACCCATTGCGCGAACTTTTTATATGCCGAAACTGCAACGTAGGCGGTCTACGACGAAAGGACGCGGTGACTGATGATGAGTGAGAGACGATTTTTTGAGGTTTCGCCCGAGCGTGCGGGGGCATACCACAGTATCTCTAAGGCCTTGGAGGCAATTGACGAATCCTGTCCGAATGACGAAAGGCCAGTGACAATCCATATCGAGCCAGGTGAGTACCGCGAGCGGGTCGAGATTCATCGCTCGCATGTGACGATTGAGGGAGAGACGGCCGACAGCGTGCGTATCGTGGGCAGCCTGGGTGCCAAGATGCCTTCGGAGGACGGCTCGGGCGTCGACGGCACGCTCGGCACGTTTAGGACCTATACCGTTTTGGTCGATGCCGACGACGTACGGCTCGAGAACCTCACGATCGAAAACGATGCGGGCGATGGGCGCGAGGTCGGTCAGGCGATTGCCCTGTATGCCGATGGCGACCGTCTGGTTGTCGATGCCTGCTGCATTAAGGGGCACCAGGACACACTGTTTTTGGGTCCGCTGCCGCCGCATGAGGCCAAACCGGGCGGGTTTATAGGACCCAAACAGTATGCGCCGCGCCGGGTGGGGCGCCAGTATTTTCGACGTTGCCGGATCGAGGGCGATGTCGACTTTATCTTTGGCGGCGCGCGTGCCTACTTTGAGGGGTGCGAGATTCGCTCGCTCAACCGCGATATGGACGTGAACGGCTACGTGACGGCGGCGTCGACGCCCGAAGGCGAGCCGCACGGCTTTGTGTTCCACGGCTGTTCGTTTACAGCTCCGGATGGCGTGGCGCCGGATTCGGTCTACCTGGGTCGTCCTTGGCGCGAATGGGCGCAAACTGTGCTGATCGATTGCTGGCTGGGGCGACATATCAAGCGCGAAGGCTGGTGGGATTGGAATAAGCCGGCGGCGCACAGCTGCGCGCAGTATGCTGGCGCGATTCTGCATGGGCCGGCGGGTGATACTACCGGCTGGGTGCCGTGGGCGAATGAACTCGATGTGATGGCTGCCGCCGGGTACGCTCGCGAGCAGGTGCTTGCCGGTGGGGATGGCTGGGATCCCGAGGGCGGCGACGGTGATGCGGTTGAGACGGCTGGGCTATCTGCCAACGGCCGCACCGTGCACATCGAGACGTACTGCGAAGACGAACCTGCGCTGCGTGCCCGGCTGAAGCGCGAGGGGCGTTCGGCTGCTTTTACGGGCAAGACTCCTGCAGATTTTGAGGCATGGAAGATTGCGACCAGGACTCGTCTGTACGATGTTTTGGGCCTTTCGCTTATGGACCGCGTCCCGATTGAGATTCGTGAGCTCAGCCGCGTGCGGGTTGCCGGCGGCATCGTGCGCACCCATGCGATGTTGCAGGTCGAGCGCGATGTTTGGATGCCGTTCTACCTGTTGGAACCGTCTCATCCTAAGCTTGATGAGCGGGGACTCAAACGCTGTTATATCTGCCCGCATGGCCATCAGGGAGCGGGTGCTGCAAGCGTAGCCGGTGTTGCGGGCGTGCCGGCTGTCGATGATGCCGTGCGTAAGTTCAATTACGACTACGGTCTGCGTTTGGCACGCATGGGTTACGTGACCGTCTGCCCTGATGCGCGCGGTTGGGGATACCGTCGTGACTGGAAGGGTCAGGGCGATGACGAGAACAGCTACCTGCGCGGTACGTGTCTGAATCAAGCACGTATGGCCGAGCCACTGGGTCTTACGGTCGCGGGCCTCAACGTCTGGGACAACATGCGCTTGATCGATTACTTGGAGGCGCGCGGCGATATTGCCATGGATGACCTGGGTTGCTTTGGTTTTTCGGGTGGCGGCTACATGACGTTGTACCTGGCCGCACTCGACCCGCGTGTGCGCAAGGCGTTTGTCTCGGGCTATCTGTATGGTGTCGGTGATTCGCTGCTGCATCTCAATGGCAATTGCAGCTGCAACTACACACCCGGACTTTGGCGCTTACTCGACATGGGCGATATTGCCTCGCTCATCGCGCCGCATCCGCTGTTGGTGCAGAGCTGCGAAGAGGATCATCTGAACGGTGCGCGCGGGCTGAAAAATGTTGACGAGCAGCTCAAGATCGTGCGCGATGCCTACAAGTTGCTGGGTCGCAGAGATGGCCTGCGGCACGAGGTGTGTCCGGGTGAACACCATCTGGGCGTGGCACATCTTGCCGAGGATATCGAATGGCTCGATTCGCACGTTGCGGAATGCGCCCCCGTGCATAGCCCCTCGGCATGCTGCGAATAAACGGTACGTTCCTGTATGACCGCCGATGGGCGGATGAGGAGAAGATTATGGAAACGAAGAGTTTGAGTAAATCGACCATTTGCTGCTTTGGCGATTCGACCACATGGGGCGATAACGGATGCGGCGCAGGCGGCAACGACATCTCTTGGACTTCGCATCTGGGCGCGTTGCTGGGAGGCGCGGTCGTCGAGAACTTTGGCATCAAGGGTTCGCGTATCGCCATCAAGGCCGACCGTACCGATTCATTTGTCGAGCGTCTGGACGGTATCGACGATGCGGCCGATGTCTATGTTGTCTTTGGCGGCGTTAACGACTTTAGCCGCAACGTGCCGCTTGGCGAGTTGGGCAGCACCGATGTGCATGAGTTCTATGGTGCACTCGATTACCTGATCCGTACCATCACGGCGCGCTCGCCTCAGGCAAAGCTCGTGTTTATGACGCCGTGCAAGACGAGCGGCAAGCACGAGAAGGATATCCCTGCAAGCGACGAGCTCAACCACCTGGGCCTGACGCAGGTCGCCTACGTGCGAGCGATGCTCGAGGTCTGTGACCGCTACTCGGTTCCGGTGATTGACCTGTATGCGCAAAGCGGTATCAGCCCGTTTTTGCCGGAGCACCGCGAGCTCTATATGCCGGACGGTCTGCATTACAGTCCTGCCGGCTACGAGCGCCTGGCGCATCGCATCGCCGCGGGTCTCACCGCCGTTTGCCGCTAAAAGTCGGCCGTTTGCGGGGAATATAGGGTTAACGTTCACCCTATATTCCCCGTTCGCGTTACACTAGGGGTAACGTTCACCTATCGTTTATGTCAGAGGGGACAGCAATGGGTTGCAATCAAATCCTGGACCGTTATATCGAGCAGTTGATCGAAACCTCTACGCCGCAGGCGCCGGCTTGGAATATCGAAAAGATTCGCGCCGGCAAGGAGAACACCTGGAACTATATCGACGGCTGCATGATCAAGGCGCTCATCGAGCTGTACGAGATCACGGGTGAGCAGCGCTACCTGACCTTTGCCGATGACTACATCGATTTCTTTGTCCAGGACGACGGTACCATCAAGCATTACAACCCGCAGGAGTACAACCTCGATAACGTCAATGCGGGCAAGACCCTCTACAAGCTCTATGACCTGGTGGGCAAGCCCAAGTACCGTGCCGCCATGGACACCATCTACCGCCAGCTCGAGACCCAGCCGCGCACCAAAGAAGGCGTGTTTTGGCACAAGGCCGTCTATCCCAACCAGATCTGGCTCGATGGCATGTATATGGCCCAGCCGTTCTACATGCAGTACGAGCTGAGCTTCCACAACCGTCGTGCCTGCTCGGACAGCTTCCATATGTTCCAGGTCGTGCATGACCTGATGCGCAACCCCCTCAACGGTCTGTACTATCACGCTTACGACGCGAGCCGCAAACAGTTCTGGTGCGACCCGGTCACCGGCCTTTCGGCTAACTTCTGGCTGCGCGCCGAGGGCTGGTTTGCCATGGCACTCATCGATACCTGGGAGCTCATGCCGCCTTCGATGTCAGCCGAGAAGGACGAGATTCGCAAGATGTTCCACGACCTGATCGATGCCATGCTGCCGTATCAGGACGAGAAGACCGGCATGTGGCATCAGGTCATCAACCTGCCCAATATCGCCCCCAACTACCTGGAGGAGTCTGGTAGCGCGATTTTTGCCAATGCCATCATGAAGGGCGTGCGTCTAGGCGTGCTGGGCGAGCGTTACTACCAGTACGGCCGTCGCGCCTTCGACGGCATCTGCGAGACCTGCCTGTCCGAGCATGATGGGCAGCTGGCGCTCGACAACATCTGCCTGGTCGCGGGCTTGGGAAACACCGCGCACCGCGAGGGCACGTTTGGTTACTACATGAGCGAGCCTATCGTCAAAAACGATGCGAAGGGCGTGGCGCCGCTGGTGCTTGCCTATATCGAGACCATGCATCACGACAAACTGGCCGGCAGGCATGACCCGCTTGCTCCCTCGGGCGTGTGCTCTATCGAGGACCCGTTTGGCGGATACACCCCGGGCATCAACGCTCATAAGGGATGTGAATAACGTGGGGGCTATTACTCCGGGTGTGCGTTTGCACGACCTTCCGCAGGGGACCGTCGAGGAACGCATCCGCATGGCGGGAGAGCTGGGCTTTTCGTGCATTCAGCTGCCGAGTAAGGTGCTCTACGCATCGATGGGGATCGATCGAGGCGGCCTGACCCGCGAGCTTGCCGACCATTTGCGTGCGGTGCTCGACGAGGCGGGCGTTTCGGTCGCCGTGCTCGGCTGCTATAAGAATTTGGCGACGCCCGATCGCCAACAGCTCATGGATAACATTGCCGAGTACGAGGCATGCCTGAACTTTGCCCAGATGCTCGGCGGATGCCCGGTTGGCACCGAGACCGGTCGCCCCAATGCGCAGAACCGCGTTGCTGACGACCGCATGACCGATGGGGCACTCGAAGCGTTTACAGACGGGCTTGCACGCGTCTGCGATCGGGCCGAGGCCGTGGGCGGGCAAATTTTGATCGAGCCCGGTTGGAACGAGACGGTTAATACTCCGGATCGCTGCCGTGAGGTGCTGGAGCGCGTCTCGAGCCCGTCGCTCGGCGTGATCTACGACCCGGTATCGCTGCTGCACCCCAGTGTCGTTGACGAAGCGCAGGAAATCACCGCGCGCATGCTCTACTTATGCGGCAGTAAGATCCGCGTGCTGCACGCCAAGGATTTTGAGATCGTTGATAACGAGGACGGAGCCGGATGGTGCGACGGTACGGGTTCGCGCCTGGTGTGTCATGGCGTGGGCGAGACGGGACGATATGACTTTGAGCCTGTGGTGGCCTGGGCGGCTGCCGCCTGCCCTGGGATTCCCTGCGTGGTCGAGAACAGCGTACCGGCGACGGCGGCTGACTGCCTGGCGACACTCGAGCACATGTCTGCTCGCTGCGGGGCTTCTCATCGCGAGTTATAGCATTGGCTTTTGCCGTGTCGGCAGATTGAGATTACCTGTATGGGGGCGGCGGTGAAGGGTCTTTATCGTCGCCCCCATTGGATTGCATTAAAAAGGGGAGTTGCGTGGCTATCCACATTGTCGAAGAGGCGAATCGTTGCCTAGATTGTAAAAGGGCGTTCTGTCAGATTAAGGGCTGCCCGGTTCAGACGCCTATTCCGCAGGTCATCGACCTGTTCAAACAGCGTCGTCTAGAAGAAGCGGGCGAGCTGCTGTTCCAGAACAATCCCATGAGCGCGGTCTGCTCTATGGTGTGCAACCATTCGGGCCAGTGCGAGGGTGCTTGCATTCAGGGCCGCAAGGGCACACCCGTGCATTTCTCGAGCATCGAGAACTATATCTCGACAGCGTATTTGGATCGTAAGGAGTGGAAGCCCGCGCCGTCGTGCGGCAAACAGGTTGCCGTGGTCGGTTCCGGTCCCGCCGGTATTACCGTGGCCATTAAGATGGCCCAGCTGGGCTGTGCCGTCACGGTATTTGAGCAGCGCCCCGAGATCGGCGGTGTGCTGGAGTACGGTATCCCCGAGTTCCGCCTGCCCCGTGCGCTCGTACAAAAGTACCGTCACGTGATGTGCTCGCTCGGCGTGCGCGTTCGTCCGTCGACTACCATCGGCGGTGCGCTCCACATCGACGACCTGCTGCGCGACGGCTACGATGCGGTCTTTGTTGGCACCGGTACCTGGCGAGCTCGCAAACTGGGTATTCCCGGCGAGTCGCGCGGCAACGTGCTGTTTGGTATCGATTACCTGGTCGATCCTTCGAGCGTGGCGATCGGACAGAATGTGGCGGTCATCGGTGCCGGTAACGTGGCCATGGATGTGGCCCGCACGGCGCTGCGCTCGGGTGCTCGTAAGGTCACCGTGTATGCTCGATCGCGCCATATCTCGGCCATCGATGACGAGGTGGAGCTGACCGAGCTTGACGGTGCCGAGATTGTGCGCGGCAAGGCGATCTGCGCCATCGATGATAACGGTCCGGTGTTCGAGACGGCTATCTTTGACGAGGACAACAACGTGGTGGGCTACGAGGAAGAGCTCGAGCACGTGTCCGCCGACACGGTTGTGATTGCGGCGTCTCAGGTGCCCAAGGACAAGCTTGTGCTCACGACGGGTGGCTTGGAGACCGACCATCGCGGCCTGCTTTCGGTCGACGAGCGCGGCATGACCACCGTGCCTGGCGTCTTTGCCGCCGGCGACGTGGTCAACGGCCCGCTCACCGTGGTTCATGCCGTGGCAGGCGCCAAGCTTGCCGTCGAAGGCATCACCAGCTACCTGGGTCTCTAACCCATCCCACCCATCAGTTGCGGTGAAATACGGACTGTTTTGGCTGTTAAAAGCCTCACCTACTCCGTATTCCACCGCAACTTTTTTGTGAGGGTTGGGATTGAAGGTGGGGAGTGCGAGCGAGCGCGAATGCGGCGGGTACTGATACGATAGGTACGTTAGCAACTGCCGCCGAGCGGCTCAAATGAAAGGAACCCTGTATGGAGTCCTCCGCCTACCCGATGCTCTTTAGTCCGATCAAGGTCGGTACGACCGAGGTCAAGAACCGCGTCTTTATGCCGCCGGTGTCCACCAACCTGGCCGATCATGG
>UQYA01000007.1 GCA_900545165.1 uncultured Collinsella sp. | reverse complement strand
GGGGCTCCTATCTTTTTAGTGCCCTCGGATTGGGTCATAGTGTCTGTCGGTGCCATAACATCGGCGTTGCTGTGGCTGTCGGAAATGATCCGTTGGGGACGGAGGAAAACGGATCATTTTTATCCTGGTGCATTGGTGCAGGGGGCAGGTTTCCTTTGCACTAGTTTCTATCGAGTCGGTGCTTCTTGCGGGTTGCCCGTATAATGGTTTGCGTATGAACCGCAACCAAGGAGTTCCAGTTTATGGACCAGAGCCTTTTTAAATTCGACCTGATCGCCGAGGATCCGACGACGCATGCGCGTGCCGGCGTGCTGCACACCCCGCACGGCGACATCGAGACGCCGATCTTTATGCCCGTGGGCACCAAGGCAAACGTCAAGGGTATTCCTACCGAGACCGTCAAGCAGCTCGGCGCCCAGATCGTGCTTGCCAATACCTATCACCTGTCCATGCGTCCCGGCGAGGATACCATCGCCGAGCTGGGCGGCCTGCACAAGTTTATGAACTGGCACGGCCCTATCCTCACCGACTCGGGCGGTTTCCAGGTGTTCAGCCACAACGACGCGGTCAAGCTCACCGATGAGGGCGTGCGCTTTATCGTCAACGATTACGACGGTCGCCACGTGTTCTGGACGCCCGAGGACAACATGGAAATCGCCATGAAACTCGGCTCCGACATCTGCATGCAGCTGGACCAGTGCCCGGGCTATCCCGCCACGCGCGCCTACGTTGAGCGCGCCGTTGAGCTGTCGAGCATGTGGGCCGAGCGCTGCTATAAGGCGCATACCCGCGACGACCAGGCACTCTTTGGTATCGTCCAGGGCGGCATGCACCTAGATCTGCGCCTGCGCTCGCTGCGCCATCTGGAGGAGTGCGGCGACTTCCCCGGTTACGGCATCGGCGGCTACTCGGTGGGCGAGGACCACGAGACCATGTTCGAGACCCTGACGCCGCTTGTGAGCGAGTACATGCCCAAGCACAAGCCGCGCTACCTGATGGGCGTCGGCAACCCCACCACCCTCGTGCGCGGTGTGGGCGTGGGCATCGATATGTTCGACTGCGTGCTGCCGACGCGCACCGGCCGCATGGGCACGGCATTCTCCAGTGAAGGTCGCCTTAACTTCCGCAACGCTCGCTTTGCGCATGACGACGGCCCCATCGATCCCACCTGCACCTGCCCGGTGTGCACGGGCGGTTACAGCCGTGCGCTCATCCGTCACATGGTCACGCAGAAGGAGATGCTCGGCGGCATCCTGCTTTCGATGCACAACATCTACTACCTGCTCAACCTTATGCAGCGTGCCCGCCAGGCCATTATCGAGGGCCGCTACGGCGCGTTTGTGAGCGACTGGATGAACAGCCCTGCGGCGGTGGACTACTAAGAGCGGCGCGGGCGCTTGCAGAGCGCGGGCAACGGCAAGGGGCGAGCGGCGGCCGGTCGTCACATTTGCTGACACCGGCCGCACGACCGCTGACCGATAGCTTGCAAGCACTTGATGCATCGTGGGTACCATACCGAATAGTTGATGTTCGGGCGGGTGTTTGGCGCATGGCGTCGACCCCGCCCGTTTTCTTTTTCTCGATAGGAGCACCCATGATTAAGAATGAGAACGTCGAGGGCGAGCCGGCCTACGACGAGACGTATCGGCGTGGCCCCGTGGTCATGCGCGGTCCCATGATTCCTAAGGACAACACCTACGCCAACCTGTTGGCGCCCGAGGAGTCGACCGACTGGTTGCATGCCGATCCGTGGCGCGTGCTGCGCATTCAGGCAGAGTTTGTCGATGGCTTTGGCGCGCTTGCAGAGCTTGGTCCTGCAGTGACCATCTTCGGCAGCGCCCGCACGCCTAAGACCGATCCGCTCTACAAGGCGGCGCGTACCGTCGGGCGCAAGATCGCGCAACGTGGCGTGGCGGTCATCACCGGTGGCGGCCCCGGCATCATGGAAGCGGCCAACAGGGGAGCGGCGAGTGTCAACGGCAAGTCAGTTGGCTTGGGCATTGAATTGCCGCACGAGCAGGGGCTCAACAAATACGTAAACCTCGGTATGGACTTCCGCTACTTCTTTGTGCGCAAGACCATGTTCGTCAAATACAGCTCGGGCGCTATTGTGTTTCCCGGTGGTTTTGGTACGCTCGACGAGATGTTCGAGGTGCTCACGCTGGTGCAAACGCACAAGGTCAAGCGCATGCCGCTTGTGCTGGTAGGCAGCGAGTACTGGCAGGGCCTATTTGACTGGCTTAACGGTCCGGTGATGGACGCCGGTATGATCAGCCCGCTCGATCCGGATCTGGTACACATCACCGACGACCTCAACGAAGCCGTCGACATTGCGCTCAGCGGGTTGATGTAGATCAATCGTGCTCACGCGACATGAATACGCATGGCAATCTGATGTTATCTAACATCAGATTGCCATTTATATTGGGTATACTGGTGTAAAAGACGAGGGCGAGGAGGTCGCAAATGTCTACAGCAACAGTTAAGCCTACGACGGTTCGAATCGAAGAGGGGCTCAAGGAGCAGGCGACTGAGTTCTTGGATTCGGTCGGCCTCAGCCTCAATTCCTATCTCAATCTTGCCGTTCGGCAGCTGGTAAATCAGCGAAAGATTCCTTTTGAGATTGTAGGAAGGGCGGAGGTGCCCAACGAGGCGACGAGGCGTGCCATGGTGGTCGCAGAGGCTCATGAGTTGGGGATTTTGCCGGACGATAGCCTGTCATTCAATAACGCTGATGAGCTTATGTCATTCCTCGATGAGGAATAGCGATGTTCGAGATTAAAGTCGAGGCTCAATTTAAGGTGGACTACAAACGAACGATGCGCATGCATCCGCAGCTAAAAAGTGAGTTTAAAGCGGCGGTTGCGGAGCTTGTGGCTCATGGGTCACTTCCGGCGGAGTATGGCGCCCACGAGCTCTCAAACCCGGGCGGAAACTACAACGGCCACATCGATTTCCACCTATCCGATGGCTTGGTCGATGTGGTCGTTCTTTATCTTCCCCATAAGACTAACCCAGTGATTAGGCTGGTGAGAATGGGCACTCATCAGGAGCTGTTTCAGGGTCCGCTGGGCTGATCGCCGATTTCCAAGTTGCGGTGGAATAGGGATTGATTGGCGGCTGATAAGCCAAAAACAGTCCCTATTCCACCGCAAGAGGTAAAGGTGCCCCTAGTGGATGGGTTGGTAGCAGGGGCAGTAGCTGATGGCGATGGCGTCGACGCCTACGTGGGTGGCAATGGTGCAGCCGATGGGGCCGGTGCCGGCGTCTACGTAGTCTTGGCCCGCGAGCGCTTGGTTGACGAGTTCCTGCTCCTCGGCGGCGCCGGTCGTGAGCACGCGCACGCTGGAGCCCGGATGCTCGGCCGAAAATGCGAGGCAATCGGCCATGGTGTTGGCAACGATGCGCTTGGCGCCGCGGCCCTTTTTGATGACCTTGATCTCGCCCGATTTCCACTCCGGCGAAACGGCCAGGCGAATGTTGAGCATCTGCGTGAGCTGGCCGGCGAGTTTAGGTGCGCGGCCGTTCTTGACCAGGTTCTCGAGCGTGCGGGGAATCAGCAGCAGGTGGGCGTCGGGCAGCGTCGCGCGGATCTGCGCCTCGGTCTCGTCCAGGCTGCGACCGTCCTCGCGCATGGCGAGCGCGTACTCCACCAGCAGGCCTTCGGCACCCGAACCGGTGCGCGAATCGATGCAGCGCACGTCGAGCTCGTGGGTATCGGTCACCTGGCACGCGTTGGCGTAGCAGGCAGACCACTCGCTGCATAGCGAGATAAAGATGGCGCTATCGTGGCCGTCGGCGAGCACGCGGTCAAAGAGTGCCTTGAATTCACCGGCACTCGGCTGCGAGGTGTGCGGTAGCTGCTCGGAGCCTGCCATGCGGGCGACGTATTCCTCGGCGGTGATTTGCACCTGGTCGAGCAGATCCTCGCCCTCGATAATCACATGCAGTGGAATCACGTAAATGCCGAGCTCTTGGGCACGGGCGGGGGAGATGTCCGACGTGGAGTCGGTTATGATGGCAAAAGACATAATTGCACCTTTCGTTGGGGCGTTTGCGCGCCGCCTTCTGAGAGCAAAGTGCGACAAGTATAGTAGAGTCATTCCACATTGCTAGGTTCAATTGTTGAATAGTCAACAGTTTGAAGTGTCGGTGTGGAAATCATCAACTGGGGAAGAGGGATGCCGATGGAGGCACTGGAGATATGCAAGCGGCCGGTCGTGCTGTTTGATTTCGATGGCACGGTGGCCGATACAGGCCGGGCGGTGATGACCTCGACGCGCAAGACGCTTGCTGCGCGCGGGTTTTCGGAAGCGCAGATGGGTGACCTGCGCCGTATGATCGGGCCTCCCCTGTGGAAGAGCTTCCACGACTTTTATGGCTTCTCGCGCGAGGAATCGCTTGTGGTGGCCGACGAGTACCGTGCCTTTTTCGATGAGCTGGGGCCGGATGAGTACCCCGTGTTCGACGGGATCCCCGAGCTGCTGGATGGGTTGGTCGCCCAAGGCAAGCGTATGGCCGTCGCGACGTCGCGCATGGAAACGAAGTGCATCGATATGGTGCATGAGCTGGGGCTTTGCCAGTTTGAGGCCGTGGTTGGCATGAATCCGCCGCAGGGGCGCGAGACCAAGGCGGATTCGGTCCGCGATGCGCTGGCGGCCCTGGGCGCGACGGCCGACGGTGCCGTGATGATCGGCGACCGCTTTAACGATGTGGAGGGCGCGCACGCGATGGGCGTGCCGTGTATCGGCATCTATTCGGGCGCGGCGGCACCGGGGGAGCACGAGGCCGCGGGCGCCGATGCGGTGGTGCACTCGGTGGCCGAGCTTGCTAAACTTTTCGCTATATAAGTATGTGATGTGAGAGGCGGGCGCGCTCGCCGCTCATTGGTAAGGAGGTCGTCCATGAATCAGGTGGAGCAGAGCGTCGCTGAGTATGTCGACGAGGTCTGGGAGGACGTTGTCGCCGATATCGAGCAGCTGGTGGGCTATCCGTCCGTGGCCGTTGCTACCGATGCGGAGCCCGGTGCGCCGTTTGGCCGCCCGGTCCGTGATGCGCTTGATTGCGCGCTCGGTATCGCGCAAAAGCTCGGCTACCAGACGAGCGATGACGAGGGCTTTGTGGGCATTGCCGATATTCCGGGCCGCGGCGACAAGCAGCTCGCGACCATCTGCCACGTGGACGTGGTTCCCGCCGGCCCCGGTTGGAATACCGACCCGTTTGCGATGGAGCGTCGCGAGGGCTGGCTGCTCGGTCGCGGCGTTATCGACGACAAGGGTCCGGCGGTACTGTCGCTCTACGCCGGCGCCTATCTGCTCAAGCACGGCATCACCCCGCGCTATACCTTCCGCGCGCTGCTGGGATGCGATGAGGAAGTGGGCATGTCTGACGTTCACCATTATCTGGAGAACTATGCAGACCCCGACTTTCTGTTTACACCCGATGCCGAGTTCCCGGTCTGCAATGCCGAGAAGGGCCAGTTTGGGGCGACGTTTGTGAGCTCCAAGATCGACGGCGGACGCATTGTGTCCTGGAGCGGTGCCGAGGCGAGCAACGCCATTCCGTCGCAGTCTATCTGCGAGCTCGCGATTGCCGCCGATGAGCTGCCGGCGCCGGTCGAGAACGCCGACCGCCTAGAGATTACGGCGCTCGATAACGGACATGCGCAGATTTTCGCTCACGGCATTGGCGGTCATGCCTCGATGCCCGAGGGAACGATCAATGCCGTTGGCCTCATCGTGGCGTATCTGCGCGAGGCCGAGGACGCGTTTGGCGCACGCGATGAGCGCCTGCTGACGCCTGCCGAGCACGAGTTTGTCAAGTTTCTGGCCTTTGTGCATGCGGATGCCTATGGCCGCGGCCTGGGTATCGACGCGACGAGCCCCGCGTTTGGCCCGCTCACCTGCAACCCCGGCGTCATCCGCGTGGCGGATGGTCACATTGAGCAGGTAATCGACGTGCGCTTCCCCGATAGCACGAGCGCCGATACCATCCGCGAGCAGCTCGAGCCGCTCGTGGGCCGCTTTGGTGTGACGTGCCAGCTGGGTCGCGCGAAGGTGCCGTTCTCGGTCTCTGCCGATGATCCGGCCGTGAAGGCGCTTATCGATACCTATAACGAGTTTACGGGTAAGCATGCCGAGCCCTTCGCCATGGGCGGTGGCACGTACGCGCGCAACTTTGCTCGCGCTGTGTCGTTTGGCCCCGAGGAGACCGGCCTTGAGCTTCCTGCATGGGGTGGCCAGATGCACGGCCCCAACGAGTGCGCCAACGAGGAACAGCTCAAGCAAGCTCTCAAGATCTATATCGTGGCGATCCTTCGTTTGAATGAATTAGAGCTTTAAGGTTACGCGGTTTCCCAATCTAAGTTGCGGTGGAATAGTTCCTAGAATGGGCCATTTGATGGCCAAACAGGAACTATTTCACCGCAACTTCGTTTTTATTGGTGTAAAAGACTGGCCATGTTTGGCGGCGGGTTTGTTATTCGTTTGTAAAGGCTGGGTCGCGCTTGCGGTAAGGGTCTATCAAAAGCCCGTAAGAAACTGCAGATAAGGCGGTCTTCGCCCGGTCGGGGTCGTATCTTTCCAAACAGCAAAGCGGGCAGGGTGCCCGCGAGTCGCATGTATGAAAGGAAGATCATGCTCGATCAGGCTTATTCTCGTCGTCAGTTCCTCGGCCTCGCTGGTGGTCTTGCCAGCATCGTCGGTCTCGGTCTCGTTGGGTGCGGCGGCTCCGGCGCATCCGATGCCGCCGACAAGGGTAGCGCCGCTGCTGCCGAGTCCGTCTCCGGCGAGGTGACCTACGACGGTGCCTCTTCGTTCCAGGCTCTCGTCGAGGCCGCTGCCGAGAAGTTCATGGACGCCAACCCCGATGTCTCCGTCTCCGGCTCGGGTAACGGTTCGGGCAAGGGCCTGACCGCTGTCGCCGCCGGCACCGTCACCATCGGCAACTCCGACGTCTTCGCCGAGACCAAGCTTGAGGCCGATCAAGTCAAGAACCTCGTCGACCACGAGGTCGCCGTCGTGGGCATGGGCCCCGTCGTCTCCAAGAACGTCAAGGTCGACGACCTGTCCCTCGAGCAGCTCAAGGGTATCTTCTCCGGTCAGATTACCAACTGGAAGGAGGTCGGCGGCGACGACGCTGCCATCGTCGTGCTCAACCGCAAGGCCGGCTCCGGTACCCGCGCCACCTTCGAGGCCGCCGTCTTTGGCGACGAGACCGTCGACTTTAAGGGCGACGCCGAGCTCGACAAGTCCGGCGACGTCCAGACTCAGATGGGCAGCACCGACAACGCCATCTCCTACCTCGACTTCTCGCACTTCGATGACTCCAAGTTCAACGCCATCAAGGTCGAGGGCGTCGAGCCCAAGAGCAAGAATGTCACCGACGACTCCTTCAAGATCTGGGCTACCGAGCACATGTACTGCGCTAAGGATGCCGACGAGGCCACCAAGGCCTTCCTGGAGTTCATGCTTTCCGATGACGTCCAGGGCAAGCTCGTCGAGGAGCAGGGCTTTATCCCCGTCTCTGCCATGAAGGTCGTCAAGGACGCCAGCGGCAAGGTCTCCGCTAAATAAGTAATCGCCCCGGAAAGGTTTGCAATGGCAAAACAGCTGCCAAAGCGCGACCTTGAGAACGTGGGCCTGGGCGTCACGGGCGCGTGCGTTGCGCTCGTGACGCTTGTCGTTGCCGCGCTCATCTTTATGGTCGCCCAAAAGGGCCTCTCGGCTTTTGTCAAAGACGGCGTCTCGGTCGTCGAGTTTTTCACCGGCACCAAGTGGGACCTGGCCAACACGGCCAAAAACGGCCTGCCCTACACCGGCGCCCTGCCCCTGATCGTCACCTCGTTTGCGGTCATGGCGCTCTCCACGCTTATCGCGCTGCCCATCGCTATCGGCTCTGCCATCTTTGCGGTTGAGATCCAGCCTAAGTTTGGTTCCAAGGTCTTTCAGCCGCTTATTGAGCTTTTGACTGGTATTCCTTCGGTCGTCTTTGGTCTGATCGGTTTTCACGTGGTCGTCGGCCTTATGAAGAGCGTTTTCCACGTAAGCACGGGCTTGGGCATCTTGCCCGGCGCCATCGTGCTGGCCGTCATGATCCTGCCGACGATGACCACGCTTTCGGTCGATGGCCTGCGCGCCGTGCCCGACAGCTACCGCCAGGGCTCGCTCGCGCTGGGCTACACCCGCTGGCAGACCATCTGGCACGTGGTGCTCAAGTCCGCCATGCCGTCGCTCATGACTGCGGTCATTCTGGGTATGACCCGCGCCTTTGGCGAGACGCTCGCCGTGCGCATGGTCATCGGCGGTATCGAGGCCATGCCGACGTCGCTGCTGTCGCCGGCCTCGACCATCACCACCACGCTCACCACGTCCATGGCGGTCTATGCCGAGGGCTCGGCCCAGGACGATGTTCTGTGGGCGCTCGGTCTGCTGCTGATGGGCATGAGCCTCATCTTCATCCTGATCATCCATCTCATTGGCCGCAAGGGGGCGAAGGCTCGTGGCTAGCACGCGCATCCACATTGACGAGGCGAGACTCGGGCGCGTCCAAAAGCAGGACCGCATCGCCACGGGCGTGCTGACGGCGATCGTCGCCATCGTCATGCTCATCGTTGTCTCCATGGTGGCCTATATCCTGTTTGAGGGCGTCTCGACGCTGTTCCAGCCGGGATTTCTCACGCAGCCCGCGCGCGCCAACGGAACCCAGGGCGGCGTGCTCTACCAGCTGTTCGACTCGTTCTACCTGCTGCTGATCACTCTGGTCATCTCGGTGCCCATCAGTCTGGGCGGCGCGGTCTTTCTGGTTGAGTACGCGCCGAATGGGCCCATCCGCGACATCGCCTCCACCGCCATCGAGACGCTGTCCTCGCTGCCCTCCATCGTTGTCGGCATGTTCGGTTTCCTGGTGTTCTCGGTGCAGCTGGGCTGGAAGTATTCCATCATCTCCGGCGCCGTCGCGCTCACCATGTTCAACATCCCCATCCTAGTGCGCGTGATTCAGCAGGCGCTCGAGGACGTGCCACAGGCCCAGCGCGATGCATGCCTGGCCATGGGCCTTACCCGCTGGGAGGCCACGCTGCACATCCTGATTCCCGAGGCCATGCCCGCCATCGTGACCGGCATCGTGCTTTCGGCCGGCCGTGTGTTTGGCGAGGCCGCAGCGCTGCTCTTTACCTCGGGTATGAGCTCGCCGGTTCGCCTGAATTTCTTGAGCTTTAACCTGTCGAGCCCCACCTGCGCCTGGAACGTGTTCCGCCCCGGTGAGTCGCTTGCCGTGCACATCTACAAGATCTATGGCGAGGGCAGCCCCGAGGCCCAGCAGATCGTCTGGGGCACCGCCGCACTGCTGATGATCTGCGTGCTGCTGTTTAACGTAATCGCCCGCATCGTGGGCAAGCAACTGGCAAGGAAGATGACGGCCGAATGAGCGAGATGAATGCAACGCCCGCAACCGAGGCGGCCACGTCCGAGACCCAGGACTTTCTGTCGAGTGTGGGGGAGAGCGAGAAGCGCGTTCGCGTGAGCGGCAGGGCCGTGAGCGACGAGGTCGTGCTCTCCACCAAGGACGTCAACGTGTACTATGGCGACCACCATGCCCTGCACAATACGTCGCTCGACTTCCACAAGGGCGAGATCACGGCGCTCATTGGGCCTTCGGGCTGCGGTAAGTCGACCTTCTTGCGTAGCCTCAACCTTATGAATCGCGAGATTCGCGGCTGCCGCGTGGAGGGCGAGATCAACTACCGCGGGCGCAACGTGAATACCAAGACCGAGAACACCTACGAGCTGCGCCGCTCCATTGGCATGGTGTTCCAGCAGCCCAACCCGTTCCGCAAGTCCATTCGCGACAACATTACATTTGCGCCTAGGCGTCACGGCATCACCGACCGCGACGAGCTTGATCGTATGGTCGAGGAGAGTCTGCGCGGCGCGGCACTGTGGGACGAGGTCAAGGACAAGCTCGACAAGAGTGCTTACGCGCTTTCGGGCGGCCAGCAGCAGCGTCTGTGCATCGCGCGCACGCTGGCACTCAATCCCGACGTGATCCTGTTTGACGAGCCCTGCTCGGCGCTCGACCCCATCTCGACGCTGGCGATCGAGGACCTGATGTCGTCGATCGTTGCCGACCGCGCCATCGTCATCGTGACGCACAACATGGAACAGGCGTCGCGTGTGTCCAACCGCACGGCGTTCTTCTACATGGGCGATATGGTCGAGTACGACGAGACCGACGAGATTTTTCAACGGCCCAAGGATAAGCGGCTGAATGATTACCTCACCGGCATGTTCTCCTAGTCCGGGACATGCTTGAGGCCCGCGGCGGCCACGGTTGCCGCGGGACTGATTGGAGAGGCGGGTCATCTCTTGTGGGAGATGGCCCGCCTTTTGCTCTGCGACCGAAACGACCACCACAAAGGGGACAGGCGCCTTCGTGGTGGTTTGGGGTGGGGCTCGCTGCTATCATGGACAACGTTGAATTTCTACGAAGGAGCAGGGCATATGGCGATTCTTTTGGGATGCGATTCCGTCAGCCTAGAGTTTCCCACCAAGCATATTTTCGATAGCGTGACGCTCGGCGTGGGCGAGGGCGACCGCATTGGTATTGTCGGCAAAAACGGCGACGGCAAGTCGACGCTGCTGAGCGTGCTCGCCGGCACGCTGGAGCCCGACGACGGCCGCGTGACGCACCGTCGCGGCACCACGATTGGTCTGCTCGGCCAAAAGGACCAGCTTGTCGACACCGATACCGTGCATCATGCCGTTGTGGGCGACACGCCTGAGTACGAGTGGGCGTCGAGCCCCCGCACGCGCCAGATTCTCGCCGGTCTTATTAGCGATGTGCCCTGGGAGGGCACGGTTGGCGAGCTTTCGGGCGGCCAGCGCCGTCGCGTGGACCTCGCGCGCCTGCTGATTGGTGACTACGACGTGCTCATGCTCGACGAGCCCACCAACCACCTGGACATGCGCACCATCAACTGGCTCGCGCGTCACCTTAAGGCCCGCTGGCAGCGCGGTCAGGGCGCCATGCTCGTGGTCACGCACGACCGCTGGTTCTTGGACGAGGTCTGCACCAGCATGTGGGAGGTCCACGACGGCCAGGTCGATCCCTTC
Organism: uncultured Collinsella sp.; assembly: GCA_900545165.1. Taxonomy (GTDB): domain Bacteria; phylum Actinomycetota; class Coriobacteriia; order Coriobacteriales; family Coriobacteriaceae; genus Collinsella. The sequence continues at coordinate 24,082 of UQYA01000007.1, read as the reverse complement.
GAGGGCGGCTATTCGGCCTACATCCTGCAGCGCGTAGAGCGCGACCGCATGGCCGCGGTTACCGAGGAGCGCCGTCGCAACATGGCGCGCAAGGAGCTCGCGTGGCTGAGCCGCGGTGCCCAGGCTCGTTCCACCAAGCCCAAGTTTCGCGTGGATGCCGCTCGTGAGCTGATCGCCGACGTGCCGCCCGTGCGTGACGAGCTGGAGCTCAAGCGCTTGGCCGTGAGCCGCTTGGGCAAGCAGGTTATCGATGTGGTCGACGTGGATGCCGGCTATGCCGATACCGACGGCGCGCCCAAGCAGGTGCTCACCGATGTGACCTGGCTCATTGGTGCGGGCGACCGCTATGGCCTTTTGGGCGAGAACGGCGCCGGTAAGTCGACGCTGCTCGACGTGATCCAGGGCAAGATTGAACCCACGCGCGGCCGCGTGAAGATTGGCCAGACAGTGCGCTTTGGCGTGCTGTCGCAGCAGCTCGAGGAGCTCAAGCCCTACATGGGCGACACGATCCGCGAGGTGCTCGGCAACTATAAGAAGTACTACGTCATCGACGGCAAGGAGACTTCGCCCGAGAAGCTCTGCGAGCGTCTGGGCTTTACGACGCAGCAGCTCTGGAGCCGCATCGGCGATCTTTCGGGCGGCCAGCGCCGTCGCCTGTCGCTGTTGCTGACGATTCTGGACGAGCCCAACGTGCTCATCCTGGACGAGCCGGGCAACGACCTGGATACCGACATGCTCGCGATTGTCGAGGACCTGCTCGACGGCTGGCCCGGCACGCTGATTCTGGTGACGCACGACCGCTTCTTGATGGAGCGCGTGACCGACCAACAGTGGGCGCTGCTCGACGGTCACCTGACGCATATGCCCGGCGGCGTCGACCAGTACCTGCGCCTGTGCAACGCCACCGCTGAGGGCGAGCCCGTGGGCGCGCCGAGTGCCAAGACCGGCACGTTTGACACCGGTGCCGCGGCGGCTGCGGCCGAAAAGCCCAAGTCGAGTGGCCAGCCCAATGGCCTTTCCAACGCCGAACGCCAGAAGCTCCGCCGCGAGGTGAGTTCGCTCGAGCGCAAGATGGAGACGCAGCGCACCCGCGTGGAGGAGGCCGAGGCCGCCATGGCCCAGGTCGATCCCACCAACTACACGGCGCTCGGCGAGCAGCAGGCAAAGATCGACGAGGCTCACGCCGCCATGGACGAGCTGGAGATGGCGTGGCTCGAGGCGAGCGAAAAGCTCGAGGGCGAGGAGTAGGCGAGAATGATCAAAGCCGCGTTTTTCGATATCGACGGTACGCTGCTGAGCTTTAAGACCCACCGGATTCCGGCGTCGGCGCAGCAGGTGCTCGACAGCTTTCGCGAGCAGGGGATTGCGTGCGTGATCGCCACGGGCCGTCCGACCTACCAGATGCCGGACTGGCTGTTCGACCTGGGCTGGGATGCGTACATTACGCTTTCGGGCCAGCACTGTTTTGATGCCAAGGGCGTCTACCGCAGCTGCCCGATCGATCCGGACGACGTTGCGGTGATTGTGGACCAGGTGGCGCAGGGGCGCTACGACTCACTGTGCATGCAGGGCGAGAACTCGTTTGTGAACCGCCTGTCCGAGCGCGTGGTGACGGCCGGTAGCAACGCGGGAATCGTCTACCACGAGGAGCCGTTTGACCATGCCTTCGATGCGCCGGTTTACCAGTTCTGCGCCTTTGTGGATCCGGCCGACGAGCATATCGTGACCGATGCGGTGTCGCATTCGCTCACTACGCGCTGGTGTGATCTGTTCTGCGATATTATTCCGGCCAACGGCGGTAAGAACCTGGGCGTGGCGGCGACGCTGGAGCGCCTAGGCATCGATGCGAGCGAGGCGATCGCCTTTGGCGACGGCGAGAACGACCTGTCGATGTTCTCGGCCGTGGGCACAAGCGTGGCCATGGGCAACGCGCAGGAGACCGTAAAGGCCGCAGCGACCTACGTTACGACCGCCGTAGACGATGACGGCATCTACAACGCCGCGAAGCACTTTGGCCTGATCTAGCTGCGGGCCGGTACCCGGCACCTGGGGACACTCCTTGAGGAGCGTCCCCATTTTGTTTTCGTCCCGCACGTTTTGTGAAACACGGCTAACTTTTAGGCAAAGTAGTAAGACATGGGCAACTTTTGCGGTAAAGTAAATCAAGCAAAAGTATCTAAAGGCTAACTAGAAGCCATCGCGAAAGGCGGCCCATGGCCCTGCGTGAATCCGGAGAAGACTATCTCGAATCGATCTACGTGCTGTCGCAGCACCAAGGCACGGTACGCTCAATCGACGTCGCCGAATACTTGGGTGTGACCAAGGCAAGCGTCTCCAAGGCCATGGCGACCCTGGAGAGCAACGGCTACGTGGAGATGGGCAAACGCGATGTGCATCTGACGGAACGCGGTCTTGAGGTTGCCCGTCAAATGTGGGAGCGCCATTGCTTTTTTGTGGGGCTGCTAGAGGATGCCGGCGTTGCGCCCGAGGTTGCCTCGCAAGAGGGCTGCCACATGGAGCATTGCCTGAGCGAGGAGAGCTTCGAGAAGCTAAGGTCGATGCTGGGACGGGACAGCGACCGGGACCAGTAGCCCCGCCAACTAAGTCCAACTCAGACAAGGAACCCCGCCAGCAAGCGATGCCCAAGAACCGCCAGCAACGTTACCGCAGGCCGGGGCCGGGCTTGGTTTTGAAAACATTCCGCAGACCAGAAGTGCCCCCGTTCGTAGCTCCGAAGGAGCAGAACGGGGGCACTTCATTGGTCGAGGACGTTTTCAAAACCAAGCCCGGCCCCGGCCGGACAGCCCACGAACGCTACAAGTTCTTGACACCCATCGCGCGCATGGCGTTCAGGATGGCGATGATCGCCACGCCTACGTCGCCGAACACGGCAAGCCACATGTTGGCGATGCCCAGCGCTGCCAGCACAAGGATCAGCAGCTTAACGCCCAGCGCAAAGATGATGTTCTGCCAGACGATCGTCATGGTCTTGCGTGCCACGCGGATCGCGCGGGAAATGTTGGACGGCTTGTCGTCCATGAGCACGACATCGGCGGCCTCGATCGCAGCGTCAGAACCCATAGCGCCCATGGCAATGCCCACATCGGCGCGCGTAAGCACGGGCGCGTCGTTGATGCCGTCGCCCACAAAGGCGAGCTTGCCCTTGCCACTCTCGGTTGCAAGCAGCGCCTCGACGCGCTCGACCTTATCGCCCGGCAGCAGCTGCGCGTGGAACTCGTCGAGCCCCAGCCGCTTGGCCACCGCAGCAGCCACTTCCTCGCGGTCGCCCGTGAGCATGACGGTGCGCTTGACGCCGGCGGCGTGCAGGTCGCGGATCGTCTGCTCTGCATCGGCCTTTATGGTGTCGGCAATTACAATGTGGCCGGCATAGATGCCATCGACTAGCACGTGGAGGATGGTGCCGACGACCTCGCAATCGGGCGCTTCGACTCCGGCCGCGGCGAGCATCTTTGCGTTGCCAACGACGACGTGCTTGCCGTCGATGGTTGCCGTCACGCCGTGGCCCGCGTCGTTGGCGGAGTTGCTAACGCGCTTGGGGTCGACCTCGCCCTGGTAGGCGACACGTACGGACTGCGCGATGGGGTGATCGGAGAACGACTCAGCAAGGGCTGCGACTTCGAGCAACGACTGCTCGGTATAGCCGGCCTCGGGGTGTACCGCGACCACCGAGAACGTGCCGTTGGTGAGGGTGCCCGTCTTGTCAAAGACGACGGTGTCCACGTCGGCGAGCGTCTCGAGGTAGTTAGAACCCTTGATGAGAACGCCCAGCTTGGACGCGCCGCCGATGCCGCCAAAGAAGCTGAGCGGGACGCTGATCACGAGCGCGCACGGGCAGCTGACGACCAGGAAAGTCAGGCCGCGCAGGATCCAGTCGGACCAGGCGCCGGTGACCAAGCCGCCGCCGAGCGCGAGTACCGCGGCAGCGCCGGTGACGGCGGGCGTGTAGATGCGGGCAAAGCGCGTGATGAAGTTCTCGGTGCGCGCCTTCTTTTCGCTGGCGTTTTCTACGAGCTCCAGGACGCGCGCGACGGTGGACTCGCCAAAGGGCTTGGTGGTGCGCACGTGGATGAGCCCCGTCATGTTGATGCAGCCGCTGATGATATCGTCTCCGGTTTTGGCCGGGCGGGGGACCGACTCACCGGTAAGGGCGGCGGTGTCGAGCTGGGTTTCGCCTTCGACGATGACGCCGTCGATGGGCACGCGCTCGCCGGGCTTGACCACAATCACGGTGCCGACGGCGATGTCATCGGGGAAGACCTGTTCGAGCGTGCCGTCGGGTTGCTCGACGTTGGCGTAGTCGGGTGCGATGTCCATCATGGCGCTGATCGATTTACGGCTTTTGCCCACGGCGTATGCCTGGAACAGCTCGCCGACCTGGTAGAACAGCATGACGGCGGCGCCTTCGGCCATGTGCGGGTCGGTATCGGGGAAGAGCACCATGGCAAACGCGCCGATGGTCGCGACTGCCATAAGGAAACTCTCGTCGAAGGCCTTGCCGCGGCGGATGTTATTGAATGCCTTTTGCAGTACGTCGTAGCCGGCAATCAAAAACGGCACGAGGAACAGCACAAAGCTGGCGTAGATGTCGCCCGGGGTGCCGAATGCGGCAGTGAGGGTGCCGAGCTCATCGAGGGCGTACACCACGGCAAAAATGCCCAGCGCTACCAGGATGCGGTTGCGCTTATGCTCGAGTGACTCTTTCTTCTTGCGCTTCTTCTTTTTCTTCTTGGGGTCGGCGGTGGCCATGACTCGTATCCTCCCATTTGAATGTATGAACACTCGCTCATATAATTTCGCGAGCAAAGGCCGCGGCAATCGCGGCCTTGCAGGTTGGCGTAAACCTGGGCTAGAGAATGATCTCGCAGTCCGGCTCGGCGTCGGCCGTAAACTCTACAACGCGGTTGAGCACCTCGTCGAACTCAGCATCATCGGCCTCGAGCGTCAGCTTCTGGGTCATAAAGTTGACGGACACGGATTTGACGCCCTCGAGCTTGGCCAGCTCGTCCTGAAGCTCGCGCGCGCAGTTGGCGCAGTCGATCTCGTCGAGTTTAAACTGCTTTTTCATGGTGGGTTCCTTTCTCTGTATCTGCGGCTTGGGTGCAGGCCGCGCTGGTACCGTGGTTGGTCGCTATTCGCAGATGTGGCTCATGCCTTGGTTGAGCATGGTGTAGACGTGGTCGTCGGCGAGCGAGTAGAGGATATTGCGCCCGTCGCGCCGGAATTTAACCAGGTGCGACTGCTTGAGTGTGCGCAGCTGGTGCGACACCGCGGACTGCGAGGTTTCGGTCGCTTCGGCGATGTCTGCCACGCAGAGCTCGCGGCCCATGAGGGCATAGAGGATCTTGATGCGCGTGGTGTCGCTGAAGACCTTGAACAGGTCGGCGAGGTCGTAGAGAAGCTCCTCGTCGGGAAGGTCCTCGGGCGAGCAGGTGGTCGGGATCGCGGGTTCGGTGGCCTCGATGTCGAGTTTCGTTTCATCAACGCGGATGCTCATTGCAATATCCTTTCATATGAACATGCGCTCATATAATTTACTTTCGATTATATGAGTGCATGTTCATATGTCAATGACGTTCAGGTAATTCGTTGTACAAAATGATGGGGAATAGTGGACGAGATCCCGGACTGAGCGTTTTTTGATAGTCGATGCCAAGGTGGGTACCCTCGTGCCGTGCAAAAAATGGAGTATTCTGCAACTATAGGGGGTCCGCTAATTTATTGCAGGTCATATAATGCAGTTCAAAAGTTATCTTAGGGTGTTAATCTGATGAGTTCTTCCTCAAATGTTGCCTAACGCTCTCACGCAAGAGTGATTTCGCTCCACATTTGGATCCACTCGAGGGTGATAGACACCCGACCCTGCTGAATACTCGCAATTTTGCACGTCGCTAGGGTACCCACCTTGTTAGCCGGCCTAGTCTCCGGCCCCGAAGACCCTGCCCTCGGGCGTGAGGCTGCTTGTTTGGGCAAATGATGGGTTGTCGGATTCGACAGTCTGCATGTCATCGATTGTCGGAACTTCATTAATTGTCGGGTCATCCAGCGTGATGCCTTCGAGTGTTGCTTTTTCGAGGTCGATTCGTTGACGCTCTTTGGAATCCTGGCGAAGCTGCTTCTGAATTCGCTTTTTCTCTTTTATAAACCTTCTGAGAACAAACTGTCTCAGGTCCTCTTGCATGATTTGAAAGTCTTTTGGCAGACGCGAGGGGCGTATGCCCTCTTTCCGCTGGATTGCTTCCATGACCCTAACAAAAGAGCTGGCATGCATAAAGGAATAACGGCTGACGGTGATGATTCCGTACCCCATGGACGCAAGTGCATTCTTGCGCTCCTCATCGATGGCGCGGTCTTCTTCCGCGTCATGATAAAAACCGTTGTATTCAATGTCTGTGCGAGATTTCTTTAGATACGCATCCATAAAGAACTTTTTGCGTCTCGTGAGATTCTTTGCGGCAGTGGTGACCTGCACCTCGTAATCGGTCTCAATTCCCTTAATACCAAGCCCTCCTTCGCTTTTGGGCAGCGTTAGCATCATGACAAATGCCGTTTCCATGGGAGACCGGCATCCGTCGCGCACACATTGGATCGCCTTTCGGGCAAGGGCCAGACCGTCGCATCTGGTAATGGAATTAAAGAACTGCTTTAACCTCTCGGTCGAGGTGAGCGCGAAACGCTCGGTATAGGAGGTGGAAGAGTCGGTTCCAAGGGAATAAGCGCCGCACAGTTCAAAGTAGTACTCCACTAGTTCGCGAAAAGAAAGATAGGTGGCGGCCTGAAGTGCGCAAAGCTCAACGCCAACAATGAAGATGCCATCTTTGAGCTCTATAAAGCGTGAGTTCGAGAATCGTTTTGAAGAAACGTGGCATTGACAGTTCATTGCATAGTGCGCATTCCTGCGATCAAACACCATCACCTCGAGGGAATCGTTTGCGTCGAGGGAAACATCATGTTTGGTGAGCCATTCTGCGGCTGCGTCAAGGAGCGTTCCGGTGGGACATGATCCGTAAATCGCGGCAGGGTTACAGGACTCGATGCCTTTCGCAGACACCGAATGCGCGGCCTGGTAGACCGCTTTTGCAGTGGTATGTGACAATACGATACTCATGGTATATATCGTGTCAGCTAATGCCGTGTTGATGGCGCTGAGTGGAAAAGCCGTTTTAGAGGTCTAACCAAATGCTGTCCAAAAGCTTGACGCAGTTATGGGTTGGTATGCCATAAATAAACGTTTTCGCAGCTTGGCTATAGCATAGAAATACTCAATTGCTGCACATTTGATATCGATGCATCACCATCCGACAACGAATTGCGTGTCGGGAATTGGCCGAAATCGTTCAAAATAAGGGTTCAGAATTTGTGATGGCAGATCTATCTGTGGAACGTAGGGCGGCCCCGCTGCGGGGTTTCCCGCTGCGAGGCCGCTCGTGATCTACGCCGGAGTTTGTCGTAGACGTTTCTACTTGGCAAACAGGTTCTTGAGGTTGAACTCGGCCTGAACCGTGCGGAGCATGAGGTCGGTGTCGTCGAGGCCCAGATGCTGCTCGTTGGCGTCGGCGGCGAGGGTTCCACGGCGGCGCGCCCAGTTCTCGAGCGCAGCGGGGGCGGACTCGCGGGGGAGCGAGCGCACGTCGGCGTCCAAGCTGCGGCAAATCTGGCGCGAGTCGATGACGATAATCTTACCCGCGCGGCGTGCCTCGGCGTAGCCGTCCAGGTGGATCTTGAACCAGCTGTCCTCGAACGCGGCGTTATGCGCCATGTACGGGTACTTCTTCATAAGCTTGAGCAGCTGCTTTTGCAGCTCTTTGTTCTCGCGGAAGGGCGTTTTGCCGTCGATGTCGTCCCAGGTGATGTGGTGGATATTCGACAGCGGCACATCCTCGCCGCGGTAGATATCGGGCAGGCCGCAGTAGTGTGCCTCGGCGTCGTGCGGGACGGCGTCGCTGGTGAGCTCCATGATCTCCCAGCCCACGTTGATGATGTAGCCGCGCTCGGGTGCACGGCCGGTGGTCTCGATGTCGATGCCGAGCACTGTGCCTTGGATAGGCTTGCGGGCGTACGCCACGCCGAGCGCGTCGCGGTCGCCGCGGATCTCGCGCATGACGGACGCGGCGGTGCGCTTTTGCATCTTGCCGATGGCGGCGCAGGTGTCGGCGTCGGACAGACCGCGCGAAAGCGTCGCGGGCGTCACGTTGCGCAGGCGCGCCTCGCCAATCTGGTCGCACAGGTCGCGGTTGCGGTCAGCCAGGTCGCGCACGGTGGCAAAGTCGAAGCTGGGGTCGCCCTCGGCGGTAAAGTACTCGGTTTCGAGCACCTTAAGGGCCTCTTCGCCCTTCTGGCGCTCGGACTCCATGGCGCCATGATCGCCATAGATAAACATGGGAATAAACGGCTGGCGCTCGTATTCGAGTGCTTGTGAAACGTTCATATAACTGCTCCTTGGATGGGCCGCGTCGTGCGGCTTTGAGTCATTAAGATGTGGCGAGATGATAGTTTACCATGGGCAACTATTGGCATCGCGCCTAGGATAACTACAATACCCTAGTTGACCGCTAGGACTTTTACAATGCTGCCGAAAGACACGAAAGGTTCCATCCGTCATGGGTTTGTTGATTGATATTCTGCTCGACGCCGGCAAGGACACGCTCTCGCTGGTGCCGTTTTTGTTGGTGACATATCTGGCCCTCGAGACGCTCGAGCATGTTGCGGGCAACCGCGTTAACGGCGCCATCAAGCGTGCCGGAGCCGCGGGCCCCGTGGTTGGCTCGTTGCTGGGCATGGTGCCGCAGTGCGGCTTTTCGGCAATGGCGGCCACGCTGTACGCCGGTCGCGTCGCGACGCTGGGTACCCTGGTGGCGGTGTTTCTCTCGACCTCCGATGAGATGCTGCCGCTGTTGCTCGCCGAGCAAGTTCCCGTGCAGACCATGGCGATGCTTCTGGCTTCGAAGGCGCTGATCGCGCTGGTCACGGGCTTTATCGTGGACGCCGCCATTCGCGGCCTGCGTCGTAACGCTCGCGCACATGCGGCGATTCGCCGTACCGTGCTGGGGACCGCTGCTAATCCGGCTCATGTGAACTGCGCGCACGACGACCACACTGGCGGTGACATCATCGACGAGGTGGCCGAGGCGGGCGTGAGCGCCGATCACATCCATGAGCTGTGCGAGCGCGACCATTGCGGTTGCGATGAGGACGAGGACGAGGACGAGCACGAACACGGACATGGCCACGATCACGGTCATGAGGACGAGCATGAACACCATGATGGCCACGGTCACTCCCACTCTCACGAGGGCGCGCCCCTCCTGTCGATTATTCGCAGCGCCATCTCGCACACCGTGCAGGTATCGGTATTCATTTTTCTGGTGACGCTGATTCTGGTCGCCGTGCTCGAGACCTTCGGCGAGTCCGCGATCGAGCAGTTCCTGCGTGGCAACGAGACGCTCGCCGTCCTGGGTTCGGCGCTTGTCGGCCTGATTCCCAACTGCTCGGCCAGCGTCGTCATCACACAACTGTACCTGGAAGGCGCGCTGCAGCTGGCCCCGATGCTCGCCGGCACGCTCATCTCTGCTGGTGTGGGCTACCTGGTGCTGTTCCGCACCAACCGCAGCGCCCGCGAAAACGTCCTGTTCCTGATCATGATGTACGTCATCGGTGCCGGCTGGGGCCTCATCCTATCCGCCGTTGGCCTTTAAGTAGATTATTGGGACATGTCTTACGATCTACCCCTGTGACCAGGGCATTCCCCGCTGCCAAAACAAAAAGGTAGATTTTTAGGCACGTCCCAAAAATCTACCTTGGTTAGCGCAGCAGCTCGGTGAGGTTTCGCTTAAAACGAGCGCGGTCTTCGCTGGTAAATGCCGCCGGTCCGCGAGTGCGTCCGCCGGCGCGGCGCACCTTCTTTTCCTCGTGGCGAATAAACAGTTGCATGTCGATGGTCGCCTTGTCGTAGACGCGCCCGCGCACACCGATTGCGGCGGCATCGCGGCCGAGCACCATGCTCGCCAAGCCAATGTCCTGCGTCACGACTACGTCGCCCGCCTGCAGGCGTTCGACAATGGCAAAGTCGGCGCTGTCGGCGCCCACGCTCACATCGAGCGTCGTGACCCAAAAGCCGCGTCGCGCGTGCTCGGCATCACGCGGGTCGTCGCGGCGAATGTGCCGTTCCAGGTTTTGCGTGCTGTTGCCGGCGATAACAACGGCGACGCCCGCCCGCCGCGCGCAGTCAATCGACTCGCGCGTGACCGGGCAGGCGTCGGCATCAATAAAGAGCGTTCGCGGCATCTAGTGCACCAGTTTGCCAAATTGAATAGCGCGAACAATCAGCGTAACGCCAAACACCAGCAGCGCGGCGCCGCTAAAGATAACGAGCATCTTGGCCGACCACAGCGGATAGATAAACACGAACATGCCGGCGATGATGGAGAGTGCGCCGCTCAGGATAGCGAGGGCGCGGTTGGACGAAAGCTCGGACTCCAGAATGGACATGACACCTTCGACAATCCAGCCAAAGCCGGCCACGATAACCACCATCGTGGTGAGCGTCGCGGTCGAGAAGGCCTGGTTGCGCAGGATTATGACGCCGCCCAAGATAATGAGTAGGTTGGAGATGATGCTCGTCACGCGCCAGCCGGTGGGCAGCAGCGGCTCAAAAATGGCAGTGAACAGCCTAATGGCAGCAGTGATTACAAAGTAAAAACCCAGGACAGTCGTCAAAAAGACGAGGGACTTGGCGGGTGCAAAAAGCAGCGCGATACCAGCAATGAGCGCTAAGACGCCCGTGATGGCGTAGATCCAGCGTACGGCCTTGACGGCTTTGCCCGCCATGCTTTTCTCGTCAAATCCAAACTGGCTCGATTTTTGGTCATCGTTCTTAAAGATGCCCATAATGTCTCCTTTCCGTGTGGCGTAAGCCTTGATCGTTACGACCAGTATCGCCTAAAGGCGCTGACGTATGGGTCGGGGAGGGTGAAACGTAACCCAAAGGCCCCGAATTGTTTCCGTTGTTCCCCACGTCGCGATTTTCTATTCAACAGGTGTAGAACATTGCGGCCCTGTTCGTTATTGCCTACGTTTTAGGTTAGATTTTCCTAAGAACAATTGCCCGAAATTGGGGGTCCCTATGAACGAAACAGTTCCCGCGGCGCCGTCTAGCGCGGAGTCGATGGCAAAGCAAGGTTGCGAAAAGCTCGGCCTGGACACGTTTGACGCGCTGGTCCGCCGCGCCCGTACGTGCCGTCGCTTTGACGAGTCCATGCGCGTGCCGCGCGAGTTTTTGCTCGAGCTGGCGGAACTGGCGCACCTGGCTCCCTGCGGCGCCAATGCTCAGCGTCTGCGTTTTCATGTGGTAAGCGGTTCCGAGGACTGCGCTCGCGTGTTTGACGAGCTTGCATGGGCCGGCGCGCTTAAGGACTGGTCGGGTCCTGCCGAGGGCGAGCGCCCGACCGGCTACATCGCGATTCTTGCCGAGCGCGCCGTTCCGGGCAAGCCCGCCGCTCCTATTACTGAGGTCGACACGGGCATTGCCGCGCAGACGATGATGCTCGCCGCCCGCAGCGCCACGCCCGAGGTGGCAGCCTGCATGTTCAAGGCCTTTACGCCCCACGCGATCGATGCCATGGGGCTCGATAGCGACAAGTATGAGCTCAAGCTGATCATGGCGTTTGGCGTTCCGGCCGAGACGCAGGTGATCGATGCGATCGATTCCAACCCCGACGGCTCAATTAATTACTGGCGCGACGAGGCGCAGGTGCACCACGTACCCAAGCGCCCGCTTGCCGACGTACTGGTGTAGCTGAGCGTCACCGCGGTGTGATCCGGCGGTAAACCACCACAAAGGTACCTGTCCCCTTTGCGGTGGTGCGAGGGGAGGACGTGTGGCAGATTTGTATTTGGTGCGGCATGGGCAGACTGAGCTCAATGTGCAGAACATTTTGCAGGGTGGGCACGATTCGCCGCTTACGGCGCGCGGGCGCGAGCAGGCGCTGGCGACGCGCGCGGCGTTTGAGGCGCGTGGCGTGACCTTTGACCGTGTGTATTCCTCCCCGTTGGGCCGGGCGCGGCGTACGGCTGAGCTAATTGCTGGTGAGGGCCGCTCGATAGAGCTGGTCGATGACCTGCGCGAGTGGCATTTGGGCTCGCTGGAGGGTACATCAAATCGCGAGATGCCGCCGCAGCCCTGGGGTGATTATCCGGTGGCCTTTGGTGGCGAGTCTGAAGGCGAGCTCCAGTCGCGCATGGTCGCGGCGCTGTCCCACATCATGGCCAGGCCGCAGCACGACTGTGTGCTGGCAGTCTCCCACGGCTCTTCCTGCCAGGAGTTTCTTGAGTATGTGACTGGCAGGGGAGAGCTACCCGACAACGGTGCCGTGCTTCATTTTGGCTATTGCGACGGTGCGTTTTCGCTCCTTGATTGGTAACGAACGAAAGGACCCCTATGAATAAAGACCTGTATCTGGTTCGTCATGGGCAGACAATATTCAACCTTAAGCGCATTATTCAGGGTTGGAGTGACTCGCCGCTCACGCAGCTGGGATGCGACCAGGCGGCGCGTGCCGGCATGTTCTTGCGTGCGCGCGGCATTGAACCCGATCATGCCTACACCTCCACACTTCATCGCACCGAGCAGACTATCGCCAACCTGTGGCCGGGCTTGGCGTACGAGCGCCTGGACGGTCTGCGTGAGTGGTTCTTTGGCGACTTTGAGGCCGAGCGCGTGATGCTTATGCCCGAGCGCCCGTGGCGAGATTTCTATCGTCAGTTTGGCGGCGAGGGCCAGATGCAGGTGCGCGAGCGCATGGCGGCGACGATAACCGATCTTATGCGACGTCCGGACCACGAGTGCGTGCTCGCGGTGAGCCACGGCTCGGCTATCAAGGAGTTTTTGGACCACGTGCGGGGCGCGGCGGCCGACGAGCGCGAACGCGTGCCGGGCAACTGCTCAGTGCTGCACTTTGCGTTTGACGACGAATCCGACACGTTTGAGCTGGTCGAAGTCTTTACGCAGGAGGATTACGCGTGCGAGCTGGGGCTTGAACCGCTTGTGGCTACTGCAGGTCCGCAGCGCGGATAACGCGAGCGTGGCGGCACGGGTCGCTGGCATAACTTCTCGACGCAAAAGGGGCGGAGATGCATGTACCTGCTGCATCTCCGCCCCCTGTTTGTTGAGCTGCCGATTTTTGTGCCGGGCGGTTTGGTCTTGCTAGAACCGTGCGACCTGGTGCGTGAGCAGACCCGTCGGAACCTGCGGCACGCCGCCGCTGACCTGCGCGGCGGGGAAGAGCACAGCTACGGTAAAGTTGAACGGCTCTTTGCCCGTGTAGGTGCCGGCGGCACGGGCATCGTCGGCCAGGAGCTGTGATGCCCCGACCAGCGCGGCAGCGTAGGCGGGGTCGTCGGCCAGTGCCGGCTCCGGCGCCTGGTCGAGCATGGCACGGATGGCGCCGACGGCGTCCTCGCGCTTGACCTCCCACACGCGGTGCGTAATGCCGGCGGGGTCGGTGACGGCATAGAGTGAAGCGCCCTCTTTTGCGGCGCCGAGGATGATATCCATGACGGGCGAGGCTTCGTAGGCGAGCGACACGGGGCGCGGCTGAACTTTGAGCTCGGCGATCGCGTGCGCAGCGGCGGCCACGTCAGCGCTGGCATCGCCCTTGCCGCCCGCAAGTACACTCGTCGGGCAAATCGCCACGACACCCGTCACGCGTCCCGGCTCGCCCGAGCATTCGTACACGTAATACGCCGCACCCGGGTCTTTGAGCATCAGGCCATCGGCAATGGCGCCGCGCAGGGCGTCGTTGCCGCTCAAGATGCCGCCCATCTGCGGCAGCGCTTCGAGCACGCGGTCCTGAGCCGGGCGGATGCAGGGAAACGGAAGTGCTTTCATGGGCGGTCCTAACGCGCGAGTCGGTTTGTTCGCGGCATATTATGCCCCAACTTGGCTATCCGCGCTCCAGAGCACGTTATCGGCGAGCGCGATTAGCACCTGCTGACAATGAACGATATCGGCGTGGGGCACATATTCGTTGGGCTTGTGCGCGAGCGCGAGCGACCCGGGACCGTAGCTCATGCAATTGCGGTTACCTGTCTTGCCGGCAATGACGGCGGTGTCGGTGTAGCCGGTAAAGAAGCCGACGGTCGTGTCCGCGTCCGTCACGTCATCGGCAGCACGCTTGAGCGCTGCTAGAAGGGGAGAGTTCGGGTCGCGCTCGATGGCGGGGCGGTCGCCCGTCACGGTGTAGCTGCCATGGCAACCGGGAACGGCGGCTTCGGCGACGGCGATGGCCTGCTCTACCATGCGCGTCACGGCGGCCGTATCGGTCGGCGGGGTCAGACGCATGTCGACCCAGACTTTGGCGTGGTCGGGCACGACATAGGGGCGATATCCGCCCTCGATTTGGCCAAACGTGATGGTCGAAGACCCCAGCTCATCGTGCGCGGGCAGCGCCACAAACGCGCGACGGAGTGAACACACGACCTCGGCCATGGCGGCGACGGCATCCGCGCCCTTCCACGGCTGGCTCGCATGCGCCGTCACGCCAGCCATTTCAATCTCGAACCACGTACGCCCCTTGTGCGCCACCTGGATCTGTCCGTCGGTGGGCTCGGTGTCCAGCACCCATTCGCGCGAACCGACCCAGCCGGCATCGATGGCTGCCTCGGAGCCTCGCATAAAGTCTTCCTCGTCGACCGAGCAGATGAGCGAAAAGCCGCGGCGGGGCAGCGCGCCATCCGCCGCCACGCGCTCGAGCGTATGGACCAGTGCGGCAATGGCACAGGCCAGGCCACCCTTCATATCGCAGGCACCGCGGCCGTAGAGCTTGCCGTCGCGCACGACCGCCCCGAGCGGCGTAATGTCCGCGTCCCAGCCGTCGCCCAAGGTAACGGTATCCATGTGGCAGATATAGACCAGCCGCGCCTCGTCGCCCAGTCCCGGCACGGTGACCATAAGGTTGCGGCGCCCGGGGAGTACTTCGAGCTCTGCAATTTGCACGGCATCGAGTACCGGATGGCTCAGCTGCGCTAACCGTTCCTCAACCAACGCTTTGATATAGCGTTCAATCTCGCCCTCATACGCACCTGGGTCGGAACTGTCGATCCGCACGAGTCTTTGCGTAAGCCGCCAAGCAAAATCTGTATCAACCATAGGCACCTCACAGATAGTTAGGTCAACATACAGATTGTATGCCAAGAAGCGGCTCGGTGCATTTAATGGAGTGCTTACAAAAACGGGGGCGCCTCTCATGCGAAAGGCGCCCCCGCGGGCATTCAATGTCAGTAACGGGCAGGCCACATGGGGAACTGCCCGTCAGATCAGCCGGCGCTATTTGATTACGCGCACGCGATACATCGACGGAATCTGCTTGAGCGCCTCGATGGTGCTGCTGTCCAGGTGCTCATCGGTGTCGAACATGGTGTAGGCGTTCTCGCCAGCGGACTCGTTGGTCATACGCTGCACGTTGGCGTTGTCCTTGGCGAGAATGGCTGTGATCTGGCCGATCATGTTGGGCACGTTGGCGTGCAGACAGGCGATGCGGCTCGCGGCGCGCGCCTTGCCCATGCTGCAGGCGGGATAGTTGACGCTGTGTGCGATGTTGCCGTTCTCCAGGTAATCCTTGAGCTCGCTGATGGCCATATCGGCGCAGTTGGCCTCGGCCTCGCCGGTGCCGGCGCCCGAGTGCGTGGTGATAAACGTATTGGGCATCTTGACGGTCTTGGGCGTGGCGAAGTCGCAGCTAAACCAGCTGAGCTTGCCCTCGCGCAGGGCGGCGTCGACGGCGTCCTCGTCAATGATGGTTTCGCGTGCGTAGTTGATGAGCACGGCGTCGGGTGCCAGCAGGTTAATCTGCTCGGTGCTGATCATGCCGATGGTGTCGGCCTTGCTGGGCACGTGTACGGTGAGGTAGTCGCAGCCGCGGCAGAGATCCTCGAGCGTGCCCACACGCTGCACCTCGCGGCTCAGCACCCACGCGTGCTCGACGGAAATGAACGGGTCGTAGCCGTAAACGTCCATGCCCAGGTCGACGCAGGCGTTGGCGACCTTGGAGCCCACGTTGCCCAGGCCGATGACGCCGATGCGCTTGCCCTTGAGCTCGCGGCCCACAAAGGCCTTCTTGGCCTTCTCGGCATCGACCTGAATCTCGGGGTCGTCGGCGTTGTCGCGCACCCAGTTCATCGATTGCACCACGCCGCGGCTCGAGAGCACCAGCATGCCTAGGACGAGCTCCTTAACGGCGTTGCTGTTAGCGCCGGGGGAGTTAAAGACGACAACGCCCTTCTTGGCGTACTCCTCGACGGGGATGTTGTTGACGCCGGCACCGCAGCGGGCGATGGCGCGGATGCCCTCGGGCAGCTCGTAGCCGTGCAGGTCGGTCGAGCGCATCAGGATCGCGTCGGCCTCCTCGGCGGTGCCCACGAACTCGTAGCCCTCGCCAAACTCGACTTTGCCGTCTTTAGTGATGTCGTCGATGGTCTTAATCTTGCGCATGGAAAAACTCCTTAGCAGGTTTTAATCTAAACAGGGTGGTCTGAGGTGGCTGGTCGGCCCGCGTGTTGCGGGCTAGTTAGATCGCGGACTCAAACTATGCTGCGCTTCGAAGTCCTTCATGTACGTGGCCAGCGCCCGCACGTCCTCCATGGTGACGGCGTTGTACACGCTGGCGCGCATGCCGCCGACGAGGCGATGGCCCTTGACGTTTTGGATCTGGTGCTCTGCCGCGCCTGCGACAAAGGCGGCGTCGAGGTCGGCGTCGCCGGTACGGAAGGTGACGTTGGCGATGGAGCGGCTGTCGGCCTGTGTGGTGCCATGGAACAGCTCGCTGTGCTCGAGCAGGTCGTAGAGTAGGTTAGCCTTGGTCCAGTTGCGCTCGGCCATGGCGGCAAGTCCGCCGGTCTGCTCAACCCAACGGAACACCTTGCCGCACACGTAGATGCCAAAGGTGTTGGGCGTGTTGAGCATGGAGCCCTTGGCGGCCTGGGTCTTAAGGTCCATGTACTGCGGCGTCTGCGCAAAGGCGGGGCCTTCGGCGATAAGGTCGTCGCGCGCGATGACCACGGTCACGCCCGCGGCACCGGCGTTTTTCTGCGCGCCGGCGTAAATGAGCCCGTAGCGTTCGACGTCGAGCGGCTGCGACAGAAAGCAGCTCGAGACATCAGCGACCAGCGGTACGTCGCCGCAGTTGGGCAGCTCGTGGTACATGGTGCCAAAGATGGTGTTGTTCTGGCAGATGTAGACGTAGTCGAGTCCGTCGCCTGCGGCCTCGGTGGCAATGCGCGCGTTGATGTCGGCCATGGTGGGTATGCGGTCGAAATTGGTGTTCTCGGAGCTCGCGAGCAGCACGGCCTCGCCGTACTTGGCGGCCTCCTTGTATGCCTTGTTGGCAAAGTTGCCGGTCACGATGTAGCCGGAGCGGCCGCGGCGCATGAGGTTCATGGGGATGCCCGCAAACTGCAGCGTGGCGCCGCCCTGCAAAAACAGGACGCGGTAGTTGTCGGGGATGCTTAGCAGGCGACGCAGGGTTGCCTCGGCGTCGTCGATGATCTGCTGGTACATGCTAGATCGATGGCTCATCTCGAGCACGGACATGCCGCAACCGCGGTAGTCCATCATCTCGTCGGCGATCTCGGCGAGCACGCTTGTAGGCAGTGCGGCCGGGCCAGCTGAGAAGTTGTGCACACGTGCCATCTTCTAGTCTCCCTCGTAGTCGTTTGAACGTTCGGGATACTTTAGCACAGTGGAGCGCCAGGCGCGACCGCATCACAACAAAACCCGAGTGCGCCGCTATGATTTACAGGATGGTTACATGGGGGAGGGGTGCTTTACTCCTCAGGCAAATCCGAATCTGCGAGCGAAGGCATGAGGTTCTCTAGGCGCTTGATCTCTTCGTCGCAAATTAGCCACTTCCTGGTCACTACGACGCCAGTGTGGCGATGACGGCTTCGTCGCCGGCGTATATGAGGGTGTTGCCGTCGGGGATGATCGTCTGGCCGTCGCGTTTGAGCATCACGACGATAAAGGGATGCTTGCCTTGCGGCACATCGCGAAGACGCTGGCCGGCCAGGCGACCGTGGGGGGTTACGGTGACCTCGCGCAGCGTAACCTCGGCACGCTCTTCAAACGTCGGCGCGGCCATCACCAGCAGGTCACCTTCCTCGATGACGGTATCGCCGTTGGGCAGCACCGGGTGCGCCCCGTCGCGCAGCACCAGGACCACGAGCATGTCTGTGGCGCTGCCAATGTCCGCGAGCGAGCGTCCGGCAAACGGATGTCCAGCGCCCACCTTGAGCTTTACAAACGACATGCCGTCCTCGTCGCGGTAGTCGTTAAAGGTGCGGCGCACGTCGCCGGTCGCATCGATCATATCGAGCTTCTTCGCCAACGCCGGCAGCAGCGAGCCCTGCACCACAATGCTCGACACGGCAATCACAAACACCAGGTCAAATAGGTCGTGTCCGCCGGGAACGCCGGCCACCACGGCAAAGAGACTAAAGACGACCGAAGCTGCTCCGCGCAGACCCGCCCAGCTTACGAGCGCAACCTGGCGAGGGTTCGTCCTAAACGGTGCCAGCAGCATGCCTACGGCGATGGGGCGGCTCGCAAAGAGCATAAACGCCATGAGCGCCAGGCCCGGTAGCAGCATTTGCGGCAGGCGTGCGGGTGTAACGAGCAGGCCCAGCAAAAAGAAGATGGTCATCTCTGCCATCTCGGTGAGGGTGTCAAAGAAGTGCGCCATCTCGACTTTGCCGGTGATGTCGCTGGCACCCAGCACAATGCCGGCCAGGTATACAGCCAAAAAGCCGTTGCCGCCCAGATAGCTTGGTAGCGCGTAGGCAACGATCGCCACGGCGAACAAAAAGATGGTCTGCGCGCCCTCGGCCGTTGCGTGCGCGCGTTCAATCAGGCGGCCCGCCGCCCAGCCGATGGCGAGGCCCAGGCCCACGCCCAGGATAATCTGCTTGGCCAGCAGCACGGGGATGTTAATGTCGCCGCCGGCCGCGAGTGTGGCGAGCACGGCGGTGAGCATGTAGGCGACGGGATCGTTGGAGCCCGATTCGACCTCGAGCAGCGAGTCGGTGCCGCCCTTCAGCGACAGGCTGTGCTCGCGCAGAACACTAAAGACGCTGGCCGCGTCGGTGGATGCCACGACCGAGCCCAGCAGCAGGCCGCCGATCCAGTCGAAGCCCAGCACAAAGTGGGCGAACACGCCGGTGATGCCTGCGGTGATGACGACGCCGAGCGTGCTCAGCAGCACCGCCGGCGCAGCGACGGGCTTGGCGCGGTCGATATTGGTGTTAAAGCCGCCGTAGAACATGATGAATAGCAGCGCCGTGCTGCAGACGGTTTCGGTGAGTGCGTAGTCGCTAAAGTCGATATGCGTCGGGCCGTTGACGCCCAACAACATGCCCAGCGCGATAAAGATGAGCAGGGTGGGGAAGGGGAGTTTTTTGCCGACGGGTTTGATGGTCAGGCACAAAATGATGACGAGGCCGATAAAGAGAAGGATCTGGTTCATGGATAGTGTCCGCTCCTGGGTGGTTGGCGTGGCACGGTCAGCTGTCTGCGGTTATTTGTACCCAAAGATGGTGGGTTTATGGGGTTGGATTGCGGGCGTGCGCGATATCGTCATAGACGGCTGCCGTCTTTGCCTCTGCTCGGAAACCCTTTCCAGCTTTATTGCAACGGAGTACAATGGGTAACGTTTAAGTTCAACTTGAAGTTTTAGTTGCGGCACCGGGCTTCGGCCGCAATGCAAGGAGAGGCGTACCATGGCGATCTATGTGACATCTGATGCTCACGGGCACGTGCGTGCGCTTGACGAGGCCCTGTCTAAGATCTCGTTGACGTCCGACGACACGCTGTACGTGCTGGGCGACATGATCGATCGCGGGCCCGATCCGGTCGGCGTTATTAAGCTCGTGCGCTCGCTGCCCAACGCCCACGTGCTCAAGGGTAATCACGAGCAGATCATGCTCGATGCCATCATTGGTCAGGATCCGCTCGATGCCGAGACCTGGGATATCAACGGTGGCTGGACGACGCGCGAGCAGCTCAACGACATGGAATTTGAGGCATACGAGGAGCTCGTGCGATGGATGGCCGCGCTGCCGCTCTACGCGGTGGTCGAGACCGAGGAGCGCCCGTATCTGCTGGTACACGCCGGCATTCAGACCGAGGCGGCGCGGGCGTTTTTGCTTGAGCATGGCGTCGATTGTGCCGATGGCGTTGGAGCGGTGGGTGCCGATCGCGAGCTGCTGCAGCAGATGCTCGCGGTGCAGTCGTCCGATGACCTGCTGTGGATTCGTCACGGCTATTGGGATGTGCCGACCGGGCTGCTTTCTACCGAGGGTAAGGGCCCGGTCGTTGTGAGCGGTCACACGCCAACGGTGTCGCTCGGGCGTTATTGCGAGGTCGGTGGTCTTGCGGGGCTCGACGAGGAGTCGGGCCGCGGGCAGATCGTGCGCTTGGGCGGCGAGGACACTGCCGGTGTGCCCGATCGTATCGACATCGACTGCGCCGCCGCCACCGGCTCCGAGTTCGGCCGCGTGGGCATCCTGCGCCTGGACGACGGGGCGGAGTTCTACGCGAATATCAACCCGGGCGAATAATCGGTGCAAGGGGTAGCTAATTTTGGACGGGGCCTTTTTTGACTACTTTCGGAGAGTAGCGCCTTCTTGCTCGGTAAGCGCTAGAAATGAGGAGCGTCTGCGTCCTCGACAGCGCGAAAATGCTCGAAAAACCGTTGCAACGGAGTCAAACGACGTCGCGGCGGTTCTTTTTTGGCTGCCCGCTGGCTAAGTGAGTAGGCTTTTTTGGAAATGCCGAGCACCCAACATATTTGCCTCAATAAAACCGCAGGTCACAGACTTGTGCTCTGTTGGTGTGGTCGGGGATTCGGTAAAAGTCTACTCACTTAGTTTTGCGTGATGAATATTGTCCGCAACGAGACCCCAGACGGGGTGATTCCATCGCAAATTCCGGTGACCGGGCAGCTAATTAGGCGCCGTACGGATTCCGGTCCCTCTCTATGCGTTGGCGGATGCGGCGGTACTCGATTATCAGCAGCACCAGGAGTAGGGCCATGATGGCTAGGTAGCTCACTACAGCGCCCATCAGACCCAGCAGCTTAATCAGGATCACCGGCAGCACCACGCTTACGGCGAAGCAGATCAGGTAGATCTTGGTGACGTCTCCAGCGTGGCGTAGCACCGTGATGATGGCGTAGATAAAGTCGATGGCCGCGGTGACGCCGCCGGCGACGACCATCAGCAACGCCAGCGTACGGTAGCGCTCAAAGCTGAGGCCGTACATCAAGCTCATGAGGGGAATACCGGGACCTGCCATAAATGCGGCGCACACGCCGGTGATGACCACGATCAGCGCCATAACGGCAACAATAATCAGGTCAAAGCGATGACGCTTGCGAGGATTAGCCCAAATGCTCGATAAGCGCAGAAGCTGCGGTTTATAGATAAATCCAATGCTCAGCAAAATAGCCTGCGCCGGAAAGAACAGGGCATTAAAGTACAGCTGATATTTGTATGCCAGCGTGCCTTCCATCACAAACTTGGGCATGCTCTCAATTAGGTTGAACAGGAACAGTGCACCAAAGAGCGGGGCGCACTGGACAAACAGGTGGCCGACCTCGCACAGGCTCACGCGGCGCGATTTTTCGGTCTCGAGCAGGGCGAGCGGCGCGGTGACCAGCACGAGCGAGGCGATCGCGGTGACACCCATGGCCATGGCCGCGATGGGCATGCTGCGCGTGAGGAACAGCGCCACGCTGAAGACCGCGATGACGCCGACGGAGCGTAGCGTTTGGCTCATGCCAGCCAAGTAGAGTTTGTCGGCCTGCTGCAGGCGGCCTTCGTACACGTCGGCGACGCCATCGATGACCTTATACAGGTAGACGCCCAGGCCGATCGTCGCCATCTGTGCATCATAGCCGCGGGCGCTGCTGTACATGAGGCCGCAGCCTAGGGCGAGCGCTCCACAAAGCCAGCGGTTGAGCTGGTAGGAGGCAAAGGACGTCTTTTCGTCGATGTCTGAGACCTGGAAATTGCGCACGCCGTAGTTGCACGCGATCATGATGAGCGTGCCGGTGACAAAGGCGATGGAGAATTTGCCTGCTTCTTCGGCGCCCACGAGCTGCGTAGACACGATGGTGAGCAACGGAAACGCCAGGCCCCACACGGCGGTGCCGAGGGTGTTCCAAAGATAGTCGCGGCTGGTGGCGTGCTCCTCGTATTCCGCTTCCTGCATGGAGAAGCCGCCGCCGTAGACGGCGCCGAGCAGACGGTTCCACCAAGCGTTGACCATGCGGCGGACGGGGCCGGGCTCCCGATCGCGTTCGCGCCGGCGACGTGTGGCTTGGCTGCTATCGGGTCCGCCGGCGTTGCGCTGGCTCAGCTCCTGGATGCGCGCGAGCTCTTCGGCCGTGTGGGAGGCGGGGAACAGGCCGTTCTCGATGCGGCCGCCCTGGGCCTTCGCGGCGCCGTCTTTCGATGCAGCGGGGTTGGAGATGCCGTTACGGCGGGCGATGGCGCGGCGAATGCTATCGAGGGGCGTGATGCTCAAAGCGGGGTCCTTTCTATTGCTGCGCTCTAGTATAGACACCTCGGTGTCCGCTCGTATTTTTGAACAGGTTGTTCGATAATTTCGGCGGCGCCATTCGGTAGTCGGCACTTAGGGACGTTCCTTATGTGCAGGCACTTTGGGAACGTCCCTAAGTGCCAGCATCCGGGGACACTCCTTGAATGTTGCCTGTTCAAGAGTGTCCCCAATGACTAGTCGTTTAAGAACGTCCCCAATGACTGGGCCGCTTGCCTGCGATTTTTGACCGTTGGGCGGGCTTGCCGCCCTTGCCGCAAAAACGTTTTTGCATATCGGGTACAACGGGCTTTACGTGAGTAAAGTGCGCGCCGCGTCCACGTGCCGCATTTTTAAAGGAGGCCCCATGCCTGGTGTTACCCCTGCAGAAGTTCTGTCCAATTTTGGTATTACGCTGGTCGAAGATCCCGCCGAGAATCAACCCCGTCTGCTGGTCGATCTGCCCGCCGCGGAGCTCGTCGAGCACGCTATCCGCCGCGAAGAAGGCCGCATGGCATCCAACGGCGCGCTGGTGATCGAGACGGGGGAGCGTACCGGCCGTTCCCCCAATGACCGCTTTATCGTTGACACCCCCGATGTTCACGACAAGATTGCCTGGGGCGCGGTCAACCGCCCGCTGTCCGTCGAGAGCTATGAGGCCATCAAGGCCGGCATCGTCGACTATCTCAACGAGCGCGACGTGTTCGTCACCCGCGGCATGGCAGGTGCCGACCGCAACCACACGCGTCGACTGCTCGTTGCCTGCGAGCGTGTCAGCCAGGCACTTTTTATTAAGCAGATGCTCGCCCGCCCGCTCGCTCGCGAAATCGCGCGCACCGGCGAGCCCGACTTCTGCGTGCTCGCAGCGCCCGGTTACCAGTGCGACCCCGCCATCAAGGGCCTCAACTCCAGCGCCGCGGTGGTCATCAACTTCCAGGAACGCGTGATTCTGGTCGCCGGCACCGGCTACTCCGGCGAGATTAAAAAGTCGATCTTTAGCGTCATGAACTATCTGCTGCCCGTCGAGGACGACGTGCTGCCCATGCACTGCTCGGCCAGCATGGATCCCGTCACGCACGAGACCGCCGTGTTCTTTGGCCTGTCCGGCACCGGCAAGACCACGCTTTCGGCCAATCCCACGCGCCTGCTGATCGGCGACGACGAGCACGGTTGGTCCGACATGGGTATCTTCAACATCGAGGGTGGCTGCTACGCAAAATGCGAGGGCCTGGACGCCTTCCACGAGCCCGAGATCTTCAACGCCGTCCGTTTTGGCGCCATTTGCGAAAACGTGGTGCTCGACGAGAACCGCAAGCCCAACTACGACGACATCTCGATCACGCACAACACGCGCGTGGCCTATCCCGTGGAGCACATTCCTAACGCGTGGACTAAGGGCATGGGCACCACTCCAAGTGTCGTGCTGTTCCTGCTGTCTCTTATACACATCTGACGCTGCCGACGATAAGGCTCGTGTAG